>CAZJYN010000009.1:0-46528 GCA_964550285.1 uncultured Rubrivirga sp. | reverse complement strand
CGAGGGAAGGCGGTTCGGCCGGCGTAGCGCCCGGCATCGCCGAGTTCCTCCTCGATCCGCAGCAACTGGTTGTACTTCGCCACCCGCTCCGAGCGTGCCGGTGCGCCGGTCTTGATCTGACCGCAGTTCACCGCCACCGCGAGATCGGCGATGGTCGTGTCCTCGGTCTCCCCGGAGCGGTGCGACATCATCGACGCGTAACCGGCAGCGGTGGCCATCGCGACCGCATCTAGCGTCTCGGTCAGCGAGCCGATCTGGTTCACCTTGACCAGCAGTGCGTTCGCGGCGCCATCGGCGATGCCACGCGCCAAGCGCTCGGGGTTGGTGACGAACAGGTCATCGCCCACGAGTTGGACGTTCGCACCGATGGCATCGGTCGCATGCACCCAGCCGGCCCAGTCGTCCTCGGCCAACGGGTCCTCGATCGAGACCATCGGGAAGTCCGCGATGAGCGACTCGTAGTAGCCGGTCATCCATTCCATCGATCGCTCCGCACCCTCGAAGCGGTAGGAGCCATCGGAGAAGAACTCGGTGGAGGCGACGTCGAGGGCAAGCGCGATATCGGTTCCCAGTTGCAAGCCGGCCGCTTCGACGGCGCGACCGATGAGTTCCAATGCCGCCCGATTGTTCGGCAGGTCGGGTGCGAAACCACCTTCATCGCCGAGCCCTGTTGCGTATCCGTCTGCCTTCAACACCGATTTCAGTGCGTGGTAGACCTCCGCACCTTGGCGCAGGGCCTCGGAGAACGACGCCGCCCCGATGGGGGCGATCATGAATTCTTGGATGTCCACGCCGGTATCGGCGTGCGCGCCACCGTTGAGGATGTTCATCATCGGCACCGGCAGCACGTGGGCGTTGGGGCCACCGACATACCGGAACAAGGGCAGATCGGCCGACAAAGCCGCCGCCCGGGCGATGGCCAGGGAAGCGCCGAGGATCGCATTCGCACCCAGCCGAGCCTTGTTGGGCGTGCCGTCGAGGTCGATCATCGTCGCGTCGACCGCTCGCTGGTCGCTGGCGTCGACGCCGATCAACTCCGGCGCGATCTCCTCCTCCACGGCCTTGATGGCCTGCAGGACACCCTTGCCGAGGTAGCGCTCGTCCCCGTCACGGCGTTCTGCCGCCTCGAAGGCCCCGGTGGAGGCCCCCGACGGCACTGCGGCGCGCGCCACGGTGTCGTCCTCGAGCAGGACTTCCACTTCGACGGTCGGATTCCCCCGCGAATCGAGGATCTCCCGGGCAATCAACGCTTCGATCTCAGCCATGGCCGAAGCCTATTGACCGCTCATGATGTGCGGGGGAACAGGAGTCGTCCACACTGGGGTGATGACGGAGCGATCCGAGCATTCCGAGCCAGCACAGCACCAGCGAACGCCCATCGAACTGGTCGGCGTCTATCACGCAGACGGTGGGGTGGTCGGGGAGTTGCGTTACGTCCTGGGCAAGGCACGTGGCACCGCGCACTGCGCCCTATGCGACATCACGCACGGCACCGTGCGACGCAAGTCCGCATGGGATGCGGCCTGCCGGGACTATGACGTCCCGATCCGCTTGGTGCACTTGAACGAAAGATCCGCCATCGAGGTCGCTGCCTGCACGCTCGGGACGCCTACGGTGCTCGCGCACTACGACGACGACACCTGGCAAGCGATCCTCGGCCCCGACGAGCTCGAACTCCACGGATCGGTCCCGGCGTTCTTCTCGGCGGTGGATCGCGCATTGGCGCGAACGTGACCACACCGGATATTTGGCGGATAGCGGCGCTCGTCCTTGCGGTTGCTGCCGTGATCGCCTACGCGATCCTGTCCGGAGTTTGGGTGGGAACCGATACCGGTTGGTACCGCTCGCTCGAGCAACCCGCCTGGCAACCACCGCCGTGGGTCTTCGGGTTGATCTGGCCCTACAACTTCATCGCACTCGCGGTGGTGTCCGGCGTCGTGGCATGGCAAGCACCGCCCCTGCGCGTCGTGGTTCTTCTCGTCTTCCTATTCGCCAGCGTCGCTGCGGCGCTGGCTTGGGCGTACATGTTCTACGTGCCGCATGATTTCCTCTCCTCGGCCGTCGCACTGAGCGCGGCAGCCGTACTGACCGTGCCCATCGTGATCATCGCCTTCTTGACCGGATGGGTGTGGGGCGTGGTGCTGTTGCCGTATCAGGTGTGGGTGGCGCTAGCGGCGTCGTTGTCCTGGGGGTACTTGCGATTGAACGCGTGAGTGCCTACTGCACGAGTCCATCGAGGTAGGCGTTCAAGGATGACTCGTCCCACTTGGTTTCCAGTTCCTCGGA
Organism: uncultured Rubrivirga sp.; assembly: GCA_964550285.1. Taxonomy (GTDB): domain Bacteria; phylum Actinomycetota; class Actinomycetes; order S36-B12; family S36-B12; genus S36-B12. Next base: position 44,242 of record CAZJYN010000009.1, on the reverse strand, counting down.
CTTGACCGCAGCGGCGGTTCCCGGGTCACCTTCGACCGGCTCCCAGTCCGAGCGCACCCAACCGGCAAGGTAGGCCTCGGAATCGACATCGCCGAGTCGCATGGCAGCCTCGTCGATCGCTTCCTGGAAGCGCTGCGCGAGTGGAACCTTGGCGACTTCTTCACCCTCGCGGGCGACAACCAGCGAGGGGATGTCGCGCCAGTAGGTGATCTGTACCTCGGCCATCATGCCTCCACTGTCTGTAGTCGATCCAATGCGTCGTGTACCTGCGCCGCTAGCTCTTGCGGATGGGAACGGGCGATCTCGATGATGTCCGCGCGCATCACGGGAGTCCAGAAAGTTCGCAGGTGGTTGGCGACCTGACCGGCGATGTCATCGCGATTCGGGACGTTCGAGGCGATTTGGTTCGCCATCTTCACCAGGTGCGCTTGCTCGTAGTCGAGGTCGTGACTCACGCGGGCACCTGGGCCGATGGACGTACCTCCACTGCCGTGACCTTGTACTCCGGGCAGTTGGTCGCCCAGTCCGAGTTGTCGGTGGTGATGACGTTGGTGCCACTGACCGGGTGGTGGAAGGTGGTGTAGACGACGCCGGCGGGGATGTCGTCGCTGATCCGTGCACGCAACCTGGTGACGCCCACGCGGCTGCTGACCTCCACCCAATCGCCGTCGGCGATGCCGCGTGTTTGCGCATCGGCTTCGTGGATATCGAGGACGTCCTCCGCGTGCCAGACCACGTTGTTCGTTCGACGGGTCTGCGCCCCGACGTTGTACTGGCTAAGGATGCGTCCGGTCGTCAAGAGCAGCGGGAACTTGCGCGTGGAGCGCTCGTCGGTCGGGACGTACGGGGTGGTGATGAATTGCCCTTCGCCGCGCACGAACCGATCCACGTGCATCACCGGTGTACCCAGCGGAGCCTGCTCGTTGCACGGCCACTGCACGCTGCCTACTTTGTCGAGCAGATCGAAGGAGACTCCCGAGAAGGTCGGCGTGACCGCGGCGATCTCGTCCATGATCTGACTGGAGGTGTCGTAGTCCATCTCGTATCCCATGGCCTTGGCCAGGGCGCAGGTGACCTCCCACTCGGCCATCCCCGTGCGCGAGGGCATCACCGGACGCACGCGGTTGATACGCCGCTCGGCGTTGGTGAAGGTGCCGTCCTTCTCCAGGAAGGAAGTCCCAGGCAGGAACACATGGGCGAACTTCGCGGTCTCGTTGATGAACAGGTCCTGGACGATCACGCAATCCATCGCGCGCAGTGCCGCGGCCACATGTTCGGTGTTCGGGTCCGACTGCGCGATGTCTTCGCCTTGGATGTAGATGCCCTTGAACTCGCCCACCGTTGCGGCGTCGAGCATGTTGGGTATGCGCATGCCCGGATCCGCACGCATCTCGGTTCCCCACAGCGCCTCGAATTGTTCGCGCACTGTGTCGTCGGATACGTGGCGGTAGCCGCTGAATTCGTGCGGGAAAGATCCCATGTCGCATGAACCCTGCACATTGTTCTGCCCGCGGAGCGGGTTCACGCCGACTCCCTCGCGACCGATGTTGCCGGTCGCCATCGCGAGGTTGGCCATCGCCATCACCATGGTGGACCCTTGCGAATGCTCGGTGACACCGAGGCCGTAGTAAATCGCTGCGTTGGGGGAGGTGGCGTAGGCGCGCGCCGCCGCCCGCACCTGATCGGCCGGGACGCCGGTGGCTTCCTCGAGTGCTTCCGGGCTGTTTTCCGGTAGCCGGATGAACTCCTCCCAGGCCTGGAAGGACGCGAGGTCACAGCGCGTTTGCACGAAGTCGCGGTCGATCCATCCTTCGGTGGCCACCACGTGACCCATAGCGTTGACGATCGCGACGTTCGTGCCCGGGCGCAATTGCAGGTGGTGGCTGGCCTCGATGTGGGTCGAACGCACCAAGTCGATCGTGCGCGGATCGACCACGATCAACTCCGCACCTTCGCGCAACCGGCGCTTCATTCGCGAGGCGAAGACCGGGTGCGCGTCAGTCGGGTTCGCGCCGATCACCATGATCACGTCGGCCTTCTCGACCGACTTGAAGTCCTGGGTGCCTGCGCTGGTGCCGAAGGTCTGCTTCAACCCGTAGCCCGTGGGCGAATGGCACACCCGGGCACACGTATCGACGTTGTTCGTTCCGAACGCGGCGCGCACCATCTTCTGGACGACGTACACCTCCTCGTTGGTGCAGCGTGAGGAAGTGATGCCACCGATGGAATCGATGCCGTACTGCTCTTGGATGGCGGTCAATTTCCCGGCGGCGAAGGCGATCGCTTCGTCCCAGTCAACGACCTTCCAATCGTCCTCGATCGAATCGCGGATCAGCGGTGATGTCACCCGATCCTCGTGGCCGGCGTAGCCCCAGGCGAACCGGCCCTTCACACAGGAGTGGCCTTCATTCGCCCCACCGGTCTTGTCCGGGACCATGCGTACGAGTTCATCGCCACGCAGTTCGGCAACGAAGGAACAACCGACCCCGCAGTATGCGCAGGTGGTCTTCACCTTGCGGGTCGGTACACCGAGGTCGATGACCGTCTTCTCCTGCAACGTGGCGGTGGGGCAGGCCTGGACGCAGGCACCGCAGGAAACGCATTCGCTGTCGAGGAAGGGAACACCATCACTGGCCGAGACCTTCGAGCCGAATCCGCGTCCGGCGATGGTGAGTGCGAAGGTGCCTTGCACCTCCGAACAGGCCCGCACGCAGCGGCTGCACGCGATGCACTTGCTCTCATCGAAGGTGAAGTACGGGTTGGATTCATCCTTCGGCGCATCGAGGTGGTTCTCCCCCTCCATGCCGTAACGCACATCACGCAGCCCGACCACACCAGCCATGTCCTGCAGTTCGCAGTCGCCGTTCGCGGGGCAGGTGAGGCAGTCGAGCGGATGGTCGGAGATGTACAACTCCATGACGCCCTTGCGGAGCTTGTCCAACCGCGGGGTCTGGGTATGTACGGACATCCCCTCGCTGCATGGTGTGGTGCAAGACGCCGGGGTCCCGGCCTTTCCGTCGACCTCCACCAGGCAAAGTCGGCACGATCCGAACGCATCGAGATTGTCGGTGGCGCACAACTTCGGCACCGCGGTGCCGGACAGGGCAGCCGCTCGCATGACGGACGTGCCCTCGGGCACCTGCACCGGCACACCATCGATGTGCACCGTCACGATCGTCTCGGACTCCACTGCGGGGGTGCCGAGATCGCGCTGGTCATCTACGCGGTCGTCGAGAACCGTCATCCTTCTCGTCCTCTCGTGTGCGGTGCGAAATCCTCGGGGAAGTTGTCCAGCGCGCTGAGCACGGGCATGGGAGTCAGTCCCCCCATCGCGCACAGCGAACCATCGGTCATCACCTCGCACAGGTCCCTAAGGAGCACCGTGTTGTCCTCAGGATCCTCCCCCGAACGGATCCGGTCAATGACTTCGACCCCCCTAGTCGAACCGATTCGGCAGGGCGTGCACTTGCCGCAGGACTCCTCGGCGCAGAACTCCATCGCGAATCGGGCCTGCTGGGCCATGTCCACCGATTCGTCGAAGACCACGACCCCGCCGTGCCCGATCATCCCGCCGGCCTCGGCGAGGGTCTCGTATCCCATGGCTACCTCGAGCCGATCCGCTGGCAGGTAGGCCCCGAGGGGTCCGCCGATCTGCACCGCACGCACCGGCCGACCGGAACGGGTGCCGCCGCCGAAGTCCTCGATCAACTCGCGCGCGCTGATGCCGAAGGCGGTCTCGACGATGCCGCCCCGCGCGGTGTTGCCCGCGATCTGGAATACCTGAGTGCCCTGCGACTTCTCGGTGCCCAGGCGCGCGTAGGACTCAGCACCCCTGGCCATGATGGAAGGCACGCTGGCCATCGTCATGACGTTGTTGATCACCGTCGGCGTGCCGAACAGCCCTTCGATCGCCGGTAGTGGCGGCTTGACCCGGACCATGCCGCGTCGACCCTCGATGCTCTCCAGCATCGCGGTCTCCTCACCACATACGTACGATCCGGCACCGACGTACACCTCGACGTCGAAGGCAAGGTCGGTATCGAGTACCGAGGAACCGAGCCATCCGCGTTCCCGAGCGATCACGATCGCTTCCTGGAGGACCTCGATGGCGTCTGGATACTCCGATCGCAGGTAGACGATGCCCTTGTCGGCGCCGACAGCGTGCGCGGCGATCGCCATCCCCTCGAGCAAGCAGAACGGATCACCCTCGATGAGCATCCGATCGGCGAACGTTCCGCTGTCGCCTTCGTCGGCGTTGATGCAGATGTACTTGTGGGCGGGGGCACCAGCAGGTTCGCCGGCATGCGGACAAGGCGCCGTCTGGGCGACGGTGCGCCATTTGATGCCGGCGGGGAATCCGGCGCCACCGCGTCCGCGCAGTCCGGATTCGACGATCTCGTCGATAACGGCCTCGGGTGATCTCCCCAAAGCAGCGCGCAGGCCGGCGAGGCCACCGTTGGCGAGGTAGTCGTCGGGATCGAGTGGGTCGATCACGCCTACGCGCTCGAATACCCAGCGGTCCTGCTTGGCCAGGTAGTCCACTTGCGCCACGACACCGAGGTAATTGGTCGCGCCTTCTTGCAGCCGGCCTTCGGCGACGTCCTCGGGGGTGACGTTGGACCAGCCCACCCGAGCGCCGCCGGGTTCGGGGGCGCATTCGACGAGCGGTTCGCACCACAGCATGCCCCGACTGCCGGTGCGCACCACCCGATGACCCTGTTCAGCAAGGGCCTGGGCAACGTCGTCCGCGCCGACGGATCGGGCTGCGGCATCGCGCGGAACGAACCATGTCGTCATGACCGCTCCCCTTCCTGGAGTCCCTGCTGCTCGTGCTGCCAGCGCACCGCCGCTTCGATCCGTTCCACGCTCGCATAACCGAGGAGTCGGTCACCGACGAGTGCGGCCGGGCCCAGAGCGCAGTTGCCCAGGCAGAACACGGGCTCGTTACCGCCGGTCAATTCACCGAGATGCTGATCACCTTCGCACGCTTGCTCCCAGGCACGCTGCAATTCCCGCCCACCGACGGCCTGGCACGCTTCCGCGGCGCACAGGCGCACGGGGATCGCAGCGGGGGGTTGGGTGCGAAGGTCGGCGTAGTAGGTCAGCACCCCGTGGACATCGGCGCGCGTCGCGTTGCACCGCTGCGCAACGAGCGCGACCGCGTCAGCCGGTACGTAGCCGAACCGTTCCTGGATCGCCTGCAGGCACCGCAGGATCGGACCGGGGGTCAGCACGATGGGAGCGATGATCTCCTCGGCTTGTTCCGGCGACCAAGCCGCGTACTCGCGAGTCAGTGTCATGCGTGGATCCAAGCCCCTCCGGAATAGACGTTCATACGGTCATCGCGAGCGAAGCCGATGAGTAGGAAATCGTGCGCCCGGGCGACATCGACTGCCAGTGTGGTCGGACCGGACACCGCCACGAGCGCCCCGACGCACGCGGTAAGGGCCTTCGCCACGATCTCGTAAGAGACCCTCCCGCTGACCACGAGCACGTGATCGGTGAGCGGGAGTTCGCCTTCCATCAACGCATGCCCGATCACCTTGTCCACGGCATTGTGGCGGCCGACATCCTCGCGCACGTACAGCACTTCGGACATCGGTCCGACGAGTGCCGCGGCATGCAGCGCGCCGGTGAGGTCGAACATCTTCTGCCGGGCCCGCATCTGTCGCACCAGTTCCAGAGCCTGACCGGGTTGCAGTTTCCAGTCCGAAGTGTGCAAGGGAGCGTAGGGCTCAGGGAAAGCGTCGAGCACGTCTGCGCTGCACACTCCACAAGAGCTCGACGTGACGTAGGCGCGTGGTCGTGGTGGTTCGATACCGGCCGCGAGTTCCACCCGAACCGTGTCGATTTCCTCGGGCTTGTTCCTGCCATCGGTATCGCCCGCCCGGGCCGAGGCGGCGAAGGCCCTCATCCCGACGATGTCGTCCGCGCGGCGCAGTCCGGCTTCGGACACCAGCCACCCGGCCGCCAGATCCAGATCGTGCCCGGGTGTTCGCATCGTGGTCGCCAGCACGTGTTCGCCGACGGTGATGGTCAACGGAGATTCCACGACCACCCGGTCGATCCGGTCGATCTCCCGGGAACTCTTCGCAGTGACGTCCTCCAGCCGGATCGTCGGCCGCGGATCGGTGGTGTGGCCCACGATCAGAACAGCCCGACTACCTGACCGTCTTGCACGTCGATGCGTTCACTCGAGGGAACCTTCGGTAGCCCGGGCATCGTCATGATGTCCCCGCACACGACCACGATGAAGCCGGCGCCGGCCGATAGACGCACCTCGCGGATGTTCATCGAGTGACCCGATGGCGCTCCGCGCAAGGACGGGTCGGTCGAGAAGGAGTATTGGGTCTTGGCGATGCACACCGGGAGGTGTCCATAGCCCTCCTCGGCGAGTTCGCGCAGCCGAGTGCGCACCTTGGCATCGGCCGTCACCTCCGATGCCCCGTAGATCTTCGTCGCGATGGACTCGATCTTCTCCCACAGCGAGGCGTGGTCGGGGTAGACGAAGGAGTCGTGACCGGAATCGACGGCCCTGGTGTCCGTTTCGCAGATCTCGACCACGGCGCGCGCCAGATCCGCTGCTCCGGCGCCGCCTTGCGCCCAGTGATCGGCGAGCACGATCGGCACGCCCAGGGATTCCACGTGCGAGCGCAACAGTTCAAGTTCGGCGTCGGTATCGGAGACGAATCGGTTGATGGACACGATGGGGGGAACGCCGTAGTGATCGCGCACGTTCGCGATGTGGCGTTCGAGGTTCACCATGCCCGCCTTCAGGGCATCGAGATCTTCGGTCGTCAGGTTCTTGGCATCCCCGCCGCCGTGGAACTTAAGGGCACGCACGGTGGCCACGATCACCGCCGCCGATGGCCGCAAACCCGCGCTTCGGCACGTGATGTCGATGAACTTCTCGGCGCCGAGGTCGGCCCCGAATCCCGCCTCGGTGACGACGTAATCGGCAAGCCGCAGACCACCGGTGGTGGCGATAACGCTGTTGCAGCCGTGCGCGATGTTGGCGAACGGTCCTCCATGCACGAACGCCGGAGTGCCATCCAGCGTCTGCACCAGATTCGGTGCGAGTGCATCCTTCAGCAGTACCGCCATCGCGCCCTGGGCATTCAGGTCGCGCGCGCAGATCGGCTCCTTGTCGCGGGTGTAGGCGACGACGATCTTCCCGATGCGCTCCTTGAGGTCCTCGAGGTCGGTCGCCAGGCAGAAGATAGCCATGATCTCCGAGGCGACGACGATGTCGAATCCGTCCTGGCGAGGGAAGCCGTTGCCCGGGCCGCCGAGTGCCACCGTGATGTCCCGCAGCGCACGGTCGTTCATGTCCACCACGCGCTTCCAGGTGACCCGCCGAACATCGATGCCCAACGAGTTGCCGTGATGGACGTGGTTGTCGATCAACGCCGCTAGCAGGTTGTTCGCTAATGCGATCGCGTTGAAGTCGCCGGTGAAGTGCAGGTTGATGTCCTCCATCGGGACCACCTGCGCTCGACCCCCGCCGGCCGCTCCGCCCTTCATACCGAAGACCGGGCCGAGGGACGGCTCGCGAAGGGCGATCATCGCGTCCTTGCCGATGTGTCGCAGACCATCGCCGAGACCGACCGTGGTGGTCGTCTTGCCCTCGCCCGGCGGCGTGGGGCTGATGGCCGTTACCAAGACCATCCGCGCGGAAGATCGCACCGGCTGTTGCAGCAGCCAGTCCAGTTGCACCTTGGCCTTCGTGCGCCCGTAGGGCTCGAGCGCCTCCTCGGGGATCCCGAGTACTTCGGCGATCTGGGAGATGGGCCGCAGGGTCGCCGCTTGGGCGATCTCGATGTCGGTTGGCAAGACTTCTCCGAAGCGTCAGGCGCCTTTAGCGGCGCGGGCTTTCTCGATGAGTGCTGGCAGCAGCGTGTGCAAGTTGTCGACCACCGCGTAATCCGCGTGGGTCATGATCGGTGCCTGGGCATCGGTATTGACCGCGATCAGGGTCTTCGCGGACTTGCACCCGGCGATGTGCTGGGTGGCTCCGCTGATACCGAAGGCCAAGTACAACTCGGGCGCGACCTTGGTGCCGGTCTGCCCCACCTGCTCGGCATGCGGACGCCAGCCTGCGGAGGTGACCACCCGAGAACAGCCCACGGCGCCCCCGAGGATGTCGGCAAGCTCCTCGAGCATCGCGAAGGCTTCCGGTCCATCCATACCGCGGCCGCCGGAGATGACGACCTTCGCTTCGGCGAGGCCGACACCGGTTGCCTGGGCCCCGGTGCGGTCCACGATCGCGACGATGAGGTCGGCATCGGTCACCGGCACATCGAAGGCCTCGATCTGCGCCGCGCCGGGGTCCTCTGTGGCGGCGTAGGCGTGAGCCTGGATCGTGGCGAGCAGCACGGGGGTGCTGACCTTGCTGCGCTCGAGCAGATTGCCGCCCCAACGCGCGCGGGTGACCTCAGCGGTGTCCGGTCCGGTCAACTCGATGGCGCTGCATTCGGTGACCAGCGGCAGATCGCGGATAGCGGCGATATGCCCGAGAACCTCGCTGCCACGGGGCGTACCGGCCGCGAACACCGCGCGGGGTGTCAGCCGATCCATGACATCCAACACGGCTCGGGCATTCGCCAGCGGTGTGTAGTCGGCGATCCGATCGTGCGTGCCGTGGTGCACGGTACGCACACCGAAGTTGCCGAGTTCATCGGCGCACTTCTCCGCGTTGGGTCCAACGACCACAGCCTGGACGTCGTCGTCGAGGGTGCGAGCAGCACTGACGACCTGGAAGGACAGCGGGTCGATCTCCCCGCGGTCGTGATCGACATAGACGATGATCATGACAACACTCCGATCTGCTTCATGACGTCGACGAGGGCGTCGGCGGCTTCGTCGCCGGCACCGAGGTCCTGCGCACCCTTGGACTCGCGCACAGGGACGGTAAGACCGATGAGTTCGATCCGTGGATCCGCCAGATTGCCGGCGACTTCCTCGATGGGCTTCTTGCGCGCCTTGATGCGACCCGGCACCGATGGGTAACGGGGGATGTTCAGACCATCCTTGACCGTCACCACCGCCGGTAGCGGCACCGTGTAGACCTCGCGCATCGTGCCGACGGCTCGTTCGACGGTCGCGGTGCCATCGGCGATGGACATCCCCTTGACCGCGGTGGCTACCGGGCGCCCGAGCCGGTGGGCAAGACGCACGCCTGTTTGCGCATTGGCGTTGTCCGCGCTCTCTGATCCCAGCAGGATCAGATCGAACGCAGTGCCGTCCGCCTCGATGGCATCGCCCAACGCGGCAGCAGCAGCCTGCGGGTCCACATCGGTGGTCTCCGATCGAACCCAGATGGCGCGGTCCGCACCGATCGCGAACTGCTCGCGGATCTGCTCCTCGACACCTTCCGGCCCGAGAGTGACCAGCGTGACCGTTCCGCCGTGCTCTTCCTTGAGCTGGACGGCTGCCTCGACCGCACACTCCTCGTGCGGGCTGAGCGTGAAGCCGAGCTTGTCGGTATCGATCGCCATCCCGTCCTCGGTCAGCACGATGGCACTGCCGAGCGAGGGATAGCGCTTGATGCAAACGCAGATTTCCATTAGCTCACGATCCGTTCGTTATTCGGGTCGAACAGTGGCGTGGCACTAGCGCGTTCCACCACCACCGGGTAGCGCTCGCCGAGGTACTCGACGAGCAGTTCCTTGCCCTCCACCGCGTGCTCGGGGGGCAGGTAGGCCATCAACAGGTGCTTGCCGAGTGACGGCGCGGAGCCGGCGCTCGTGACGAACGAGCGTCGACCGCTCTTGTCGGTGATGGGCGCACCGTCGAGGGTGAGGATCGGCTCCATGCCCAGCATGTAGCGCTTCTCGCCATTGGAACTGGTGTGGTCACTCACCGACAGCGTGCACATCAGCGCGACCGGATCCTCTTCGCGGTGCTTGAGGTAGGCCTCCTTGCCGGTGAAGTCGGCTTCCTTCACCTTCTTCAGCGCCATGCCCGCTTCGATCACGTTGTATTCGGAGTCGAGTTCGGCCCCGTAGGCCCGATAGCCCTTCTCCATCCGCCCGGTGGTTCCGTAGACGCCGACTCCCACCGCGATCAGGCCGTGCTGTTGTCCGGCTTCCCAGACCATCTCCCAGAGCTTCGCGCCCTGCTCGATGGGCAGGTAGAGCTCCCAGCCGAGATCGCCCACGTAGGAGATCCGCGAAGCGAGCACCCGCAGCGAGCCCATCTCGATAACGCGGCAGGTTCCGAACGGATGACCCTCGTGGGACATATCCGCGCTGGTCAGCGACTGGATGATCGCCCGGGCATTCGGCCCCCACACACCCAAAGTGGTCATCGACGAGGTGAGGTCTTGCAACTGTGCGGTTCCGTCGGCGGGGAGTTGATCGGCGAACCATTTGCGGTCGGCCATACCGTGCGCACCACCGGTAACCACCCGGAAGTGGTTCTTGCCCAACCGCATGATGGTCAGATCGGACTTGAACCCTCCGCGCGGGGTGAGCACGGGGGTGTAGATGACCTTGCCGATCGCCACGTCCATCTGGCGCACTGCCGTGCGCTGCACTACATCGAGCGCGCTCGGACCGGTGATGTCGAAGATCGCGAAGGGAGTCAGGTCGATCATCCCCGCGGTCTCGCGCATCTGCAGGTGCTCGGCGTTGATGATCGGGGACCACCAACGCGAATCCCACTCCGCGGTTCGCGGCATCACTGCGTCGCCGAACTTCTCGACGAGCGGTGCATTCACCTCGTACCAGAAGGCCCGCTCCCAACCGGCGGCCTCGTAGAAGACCGCCCCGAGGGCCTTTTGCTGCTCGTAGTACGGGGATAGCCGCACATTGCGGTTCGCCGTCCACTGCTCGCCGGGGTGGATGATCCCGTAGGTCTTGATGAATCCCTCGGACGTACGAGCCACCACGTGCTCGCGCGTCTTTTGATGCTCGTAGAAGCGGGCGATGTCCGCGCCGTGTAGGTCGATCTCGGGCTCACCCTCGACGATCCACTCGGCCATGGCCTTGCCGACTCCCGGACCTTCCTTGATCCAGACCGCGGCAGCGGACCACAGGCCCTTGACCTCGGGTGTCTCGCCCAAGATGGGCGCGCCATCGGGGGTCAACGAAAGCAGGCCGTTGCACGCGTACTTCTCGCCGATGTTCTCATCGCCCACGATGTCGGGCATGAGTTCCATCGCGTGCTCGTCTTGCAGGTCGAAGTCCTCTTGCGTGAACGGCATCTCGGTCGGCGAGAGCGCAGCTTGTTCGTTCGAGGGGATCTCATCTGCCTCGTACAAGATCGCCCGGTGGGCGTAGGAGCCGATCTCCAGGCCCGTTCCGTGCTGCCGCTCGTACATGAAGGTGTCCATGTCGCGGATGATCGGCCACTCGATATCGCCCTTGGCGTCGGCGAAGAACGGCACCGGACCGATGTCCTTCATCTGATGCACCGCCGGAGTCAACGGGATGGCGGCACCGGCCATCGCCGCGATCCGCGGGCTCCAACAGCCACACGCGACCACGACGCAGTCCGTCTCGATAGTGCCCCGATCGGTGACGATGGCCGATACTTTGCCGTCGGTGACCTCGATGTCGAGCACCTCGGTATTCGGCAAACTGCTCAGCGCCCCCATCTCCTGGGCCCGCTCGCGCATGATCGTCCCCGCCCGAAGCGAGTCGACCACTCCGACCGAAGGAGTCCAGAACCCGCCGAGGATCACCTCCTCGTCGATGTAGGGCACCTTCTCCTTGACCTCCGCGGGGCTGAGCATGGCGGTGTCCTCGATCTCGAAGGACTTCGCCGACTGCATGCGGCGGTGCAGTTCTTGCATCCGCTCCTCAGTGCGGGCCACCTCGATCCCCCCGCACTCGGTGAAGACCCCCATCTCCCGGTACTGGCGCACGCTCTCCAACGTCAGTTGGGTGATCTCCTTGCTGTGATCGGTCGGGAAGATGAAGTTCGACGCGTGCCCGGTCGAACCACCCGGGTTGGGCAGCGGACCCTTGTCGACCTGGACGATGTCGCTCCACCCCAAGCGCGCCAAGTGATACACGATGGAGTTGCCGACGATCCCGGCTCCGATCACCACGCACTTGGCACTCGTCGGGGCCTTCAGTTCCTCAGCCATCTACTCCTACCTTCCTTTTCCTGATCGTTTCGTTTCGTTTGCTTGAGTTGTGTGGATTCCGTCGTTGCTCGTCGTTGTTCGTCGTTGTTCGTGGTCGCCGCCTGATTACAGGGCTCGTCGCATCTCGGCCTCGAAGCCCTCGATGTGCTTGCCCATGACCGTGGTCGCCCGCTCTACGTCCCCATCGCGGATCGCCTCGAGCAGCTCGCGATGCTCGAGAACGGCGTCCTGCAGATGCGTGATGTTCGTCAGTCCGAGGTACCAGATGCGCAGCGCGTGGGTGTAGTAGCTGTCCAGGTTCTGCTCGAGGTAGGCGTTATGGGTCGACCGGTAAACGCACTTGTGGATGCGCTCGTCGAGGTCCATCAGGGCCGAGCGGTGTTCGTCGAGATCATCGCCCTCGATGGCCGCGAGGTCGGTCAGGACGTCGTCGATGATGGCGATGTCCTCCTCGTCGCGTCGCTGCGCTGCCAAGGCGGCGGCGAAGGGCTCCAAGCGCTCGCGGACCTCGCTGATCGCGCGCAGATCGCGGGGATCGACCCCGGCCACGAACATCCCGCGGCGGGGGTAGACGTCGATGAGGTGCTCGGACGCCAGTGCGCGCAGGGCTTCCCGCACTGGCGTCCGGCCCATACCGAGTTGTTCGCACAACTCGGATTCCACGATCACCGATCCCGGCTCGAGTTCGGCCGTGCAGATCAGCCGGCGCAGGCGGGCGTAGGCCTGCTCGGCGAGTGAGCCGGTCGGTGCTGCCGGTGCGCTAGCACCGGCCCGTTCGGACGTGGTGGAAGTCATCGGTATAGATATATCAGTGTTGCGCACTCTTGTACACCAGTTTTTCCGAGAAATTTCCCGCCCCGGACCTCCTCCCCGTTCCGGCGTCACTCGTCGGGCCGAAATCCGCTGATTTCGCCCGACCTCCGACGCAGGAACGGGGGGGGGTTACGGCAAGAGGGATTCGACTTCGGCGGCGAGGTTCTCCCGCCCCACGTGCCGGGTCACCAGGGGCAGGCCGAGCGCATCGGCCGCCTCCTGGGCGGCGGTGGCCAGTTCGGCGCGCCGCTGCGCATCCACCCCACGGCCGGTCAACCACACGACCTGGCGGTAGTTGCCGAAATAGTCCTCGCGCAGCTGCGGATACCGATCTAGGCCCAACTCGACGATCACCGAGCGATGGAAGCCCTGGACGAGGAAGTCGGTCAGTAGGTACGTGCCCGGCTCGGCCGCCATCAACTCCGCGATCTGCTCACGCCCGGCGTACAGGTCGTAGCAGTGATCGCCGGCCAACCTGCGCAGTCCGCGCCGCGCACACACCTCATCCAGTGCCCCGTAGGTGCCGCAATCTGCGTAGCCGATCGCCCAGGTGCGGTGCCGGCCGGCATGCCGATCGAGCAAGTCCTCGACCGCGCCGGCGATCTGCTCGGGGTGGTTGTGCAGCAGCGGTGGCAGCGGATAGATCGCCACATCCCACTGGCGTTCGGCCTGCAGTTCGCGAAGGTCCGCCGCGAGCGCACCGCACGCGATGAGTCCGACCTCAGGCGCACTCACGTGACCGGGAAGGCCAGTTCCTCCACGAAGCGATCGTTGAAGTCCTCCCGGTCGGACAGTTCGACGTAATTGATCACTTCGACCAGCGTATGCGCGCCGTTGCGCTCCGAACCGGACAACAGCGCCATCTTCGCGCCTTCCCCGGCTACGTTCCCCGCACTGACCACGCGCGGAACGGAGATGTCCGGGACCAACCCGATGCGAATGGCGTTCTTCGGCGACAGGTAGCTACCGAAGGATCCAGCGAGCAGCACCTGCTGGACCTCCTCGGGCTTGATGCCGAACTCCTCCAGCAAGATGGCCCAGCCGGTCGAGATCGCCGCCTTCGCGAATTGCAATTCACGAACGTCACGCTGGGACAGGTAGACCACCCGATCCAGGCTCGCCGGATCGATCGGTACTTCGCCGGAAAGCGCGAAGACCCGTTCCTTGCCGCGCATCACCAACCGGTCGGCCACCTGCGGTGCAAGTTCGCGTGCCACCTCATCGGGGACGAACCGACCGGAGGAGTCGATCAAGCCGACCCGTACCAACTCGGCCACCGCATCGACCAACCCCGACCCGCAGATACCCGTCGGTTCGGCTCCTTCGATCGCCTCGATCTGCAACCCGGAATCATCTATCCGGACGACCTCGATCGCGCCGGCCGCGGCCCGCATTCCACACGCGATGGACGCTGCCTCGAATGCCGGACCGGCTGGCGCCGCGGTGGCGAGCAATTGTTCGCCGTTGCCCAGGATCATCTCGCAATTCGTGCCGACGTCGATGAACAAGCGGATGCGCTGATCCCGATCCATGCCGCACGCCAGCGCCCCGGCGACGATGTCGCCACCGACGTACGCACCGAGCGCGGGGAACAGGCAGGCACGCGCTCGGGGGTTGACCTTGATACCGAGTTCGTCGGCTTTGACATCGGGGTAGTCCTCGGCGGCCAGGATGAACGGTGCGACGCCGAGGGGTTCGGGATCGATGCCCAAGGCGATCTGCACCATGGTGGCGTTGCCTGCTAGGGCTACCTGATAGACCTCAGGCCGCTCGACTCCGGCTTCGGTGCACACTTCCTCGGTCAATTCATCGAGGGTGTCGTGCGCGAGTTGCTGCAAGGACTCGAGCGACGACGGATCCAGCATGGTGGCGCTGATGCGGCTGATCACATCCGCGCCGTAGCGCTGCTGCTTGTTGAGCATCGATGAGACCGCCAACGGCATTCCGTTGGTGAGGTCCAGCAAGGTCGCGACCACGCTGGTGGTTCCCAGATCGAAGGCGATCCCGAAGACGCGGTCGCTGGTGTCCCCCGGTTCGACGGCCACCAGGATGTCGTCCACCACGACCGCGGTTACCGCGAAGTCCGCACCCCGAAGGACGCGCGGCAATCCACGAAGGACCATCGGGTCGGCCGATGAGGCGATGTCGGTGATGCCATCCATCACGCGTCGAAGGTCCGGCCGTTGATCCGACAAGTTCGGCTCGGGTAGTTCCAGGAAACGCTTGAGAACGGTCGGGCGGTGGATGACCTGACGGCCAACGCCCACCGTCGATGCCTTCGGTCGGGTGGTGAGCGGTGGTACGTGCACGCGCAGATCGCTCCACGCCGCCGCCTGGCAGGCCAGACGCCATCCGGCGGCCATCTCCTCTTCGGTGAAAGCGCGCGCGTCGACACTGCCCGCCGGCACCTCGCCCTCGAGGATCTGAACCCGGCACTTACGGCAGGTTCCGTGGCCACCGCAGGTCGAGTCGACGGCGATGGCGTTCCAACTCGCCACATCGAAGACGTTCACTCCGACCGGAGCTCGCACTTGCTTGCCCGAAGGTTCGAAGACCATCGCGACCCGGGCGACTTCGGTCGTGTCCGGTTCCTCGACGCTGGGTACTTCCGGGCCGGGGTCCTCGATCAGGACGGTCGTATCGAGTTCGAGTTCCTCGCTGTCGGGGGCGAACTCCGGTAGGACGACCGCCTCATCTGCGTCGCCCGTGCTACCCGAGACCTGCTTGGAACCCCGATCCGCCATCGACTGCCGCTACCCCTTCGCTGCTTCCTTCGCCCGGTGCGAGGAAATCCAGTTCATCCCCCACTCGTCGTTACCGAGCATCAGGTCCGCCGCCTTGACCGCCGTCACGATCTGGTCCGTCCGAGCGTCCATGATCGCGCTCGTCAATCCTGCACCCATTGCCATCGGAAGGAACACGGAATTGAGGGTGTGTCGGTCGGGCATTCCGAAGGAGACATTGGAGGCCCCCAGGGTCATGTTCACCCCGATCTTGTCGGCGATCAGTTCGATGGTCTCCATCGTTCGAACGACCATCTGCGAGTCGGCTCCGATCGGCATCGCGAGAGGGTCGATGACGATGTCCTCGATGGGGATCCCGTACTTGCTGGTCGCGGTCTCGACGATGTACTCGGTGAGCTCGAAACGCCGCTGCGGTTCCTCGGGGATCTCCTTGTCGTCGTTGGGTAGCGCGATAACCGCCGCCCCGTACTTCTTCACCAGCGGCAAGATCAGTTCCATCCGCTCGTCCTCGGCAGTCACCGAGTTGACCAGCGCCTTGCCTTGGTAGACCGCCAGACCGGCATCGAGGGCTTCGACGACCGAGGAGTCGATGCATAGCGGCATGTCGGTCAGGCTCTGGATCAGCTTCACGGCATCGGCGAGCACCGCCGCCTCATCGACCAATGGTGCGCCCATATTGACGTCGAGCATCATCGCGCCACCGGCTACCTGATCGGCCACATCCTTCTCCAACGCCGATAGGTCACCGGCGCGCAGTTGCTCCTGGAAGACCTTGCGCCCGGTGGGGTTGATGCGCTCGCCGATGATGCAAAAGGGTTGATCCGACCCGATCGTCAACGTCTGGTTGGCGGAACTGACGGTGGTGTGCATAGCGCTCCTTGGCTTGTGTGGCTGGTACGGCTTGTGTGGCTGTTACGGCTTGTGCGGTTAGTGGTCGTCGTGCGCCTTACGCGGTCGCGGCCGCGCTCGAAGCGAAGGCCGGCCCGAGCGCGAGATCGCTCACGAGTCGGCGCAGTGAATCGTCGTGCCGGAAATCGGTGATGTGCACGCCGGCCACCCCCGGCAACGCGAGGGCATGCTCGACCTGCTCGCGAACCAGCAGGTAGGACTCCTCGGCCGAATCCTCGGCGTTGGCGATCCGTTCGATGACCGGCGCTGGGACATGGATCCCGGGAACCTGCCCGTCCATGAAGCGCAGCGCACCCGGGCTCTTGGTCAAGATCACCGTCGGCAAGATCGCCGCGCGCTCGGCCACCCCGTTGGCTACGACGCCGGCCATGAAGGATTCCAGGGCATCGGGCTCATAACCGATCTGCAGTTGCAAGAAGCGCGCACCGGCATCGACCTTCATCTTCGCCCGGCGCACTCGGACCTCCGGCGGCGGAGCGAATGGATTCTCCACCGCACCGATCAGGAGTTCCTTGGGGTGCTTGAGTTCTCGGCCGGAGAGGTAGTGACCGCGGGAGATCCCGTTCATCACGGAGATGAGCTGCGGGCTGTCCAGATCGAAGACGCGGCGTGCTTCGGGTTCATCGCCTGCGGTGACGTCGTCGCCGGTGAGTGCACAGAAGGTCGTGACCCCGTGCATGGAAGCACCGACTACGTCGGCTTGTGCGGCGAGTCGGTTCTTGTCCCTACACACGACCTGCATGATCGGCTCGATACCGAGTTGCTTAACGGCGATCGCCATCGAGACGTTGCTCGCATGCGCGTGCGCGGCCGGGTTATCGGTGATGTTCACGGCGTCCACGTAGGGCCGATAGTGCTCGAGAGCGGCTGCGACCGTATCGAGATCACCACCGTCCAGCGATGGAAACTCAGCCGTGACGATGGGGCGTCGTCGATCGGCAAGCAGTCCCCCGAAATCCACCATGCCTAGCCCTCCTGCCAACCGGCCGGCGTCTGCCGGTCGCGACCATTGATCAGGTTCAGCCAGGACGAATCGCCCTTGAGTTCGTTATTGACCGGCGGACGCATGTGGGTGATCTCCTCGCGCCACGTCTTGGGCAGCAGCGGCATGTTCTCCGCACGGTCGTGGGCCTTGACCCACACGCACCGCATCTCGGGCTTCACTTCGCACTTGCCATCGGGGCGAACCCCGCCGCAAGGACCGTTTCGTAGCGTCTTCGGGCAGGTCATCGGGCAAGTCATCCCGGTGGAGTGCAACACGCACTGACCGCACATCTGGCAGTCCCAAACCGGCCCCTTCACCACGTGCTCGACTACGGGGAGCAGTTTGCGCAGCACGTCTAGGCCTCGGCGCCGGCGCGAACGGCGATCAATTGCTTGGCTACCCGAACGGCGGTCGCAGCATCGGCTGCGTAGCCGTCGGCACCGGAGACGTCCGCGTACTCCTGGGTGACCGGAGCGCCCCCGACCATGATGATGACCTCTTCACGCAGACCCGCCTTCTCGATCGCGTTGATGTTGGCCTTGAACATGGGCATGGTCGTGGTCAAGAAGGCGGACATTCCCACGATGTCGGGCTTGTGCTCCTCGATCGCCTCGATGAA
This sequence comes from uncultured Rubrivirga sp., assembly GCA_964550285.1. Taxonomy (GTDB): domain Bacteria; phylum Actinomycetota; class Actinomycetes; order S36-B12; family S36-B12; genus S36-B12. The sequence continues at coordinate 26,078 of CAZJYN010000009.1, read as the reverse complement.
CTTCTCCGGCGGAACCTGAACGCCGATGTCTATGACGTGGAAGCCCGCGCCTTCGAGCATGATGTTGACGAGGTTCTTGCCGATGTCGTGGACATCGCCTTTGACGGTGCCCATCAAGAAGGTGCCCACACTCTCGGCACCGGTCTGGGCGAGCAGCGGACGCAGCACTTCCAGCGCACCGGCCATCGCCTTCCCGGCAACGAGCATCTCGGGGACGAAGAAGTCACCGCGCTCGAAACGCGCGCCTACCTCCTCCAAGGACGGGATCAAGGCATCGAAGAGCAAGGTGTCCGGGGACATCCCCGATTCCAAGCCCTGGGCGGTGTACTCGAGGACGGCCGGGGCGTTGCCCACCATCGTCTCGTCGTACAGCGCCTTCAAGATGTCGTCCGGCGTCATGCGGCACCCACCCTTCCTCCTGTTTGCGTGACAGTCGTGTTGCCCGAGTCCGTCGAACCCGCGGTCGATGCCAGGGCCTCGGTGGTCGCCTGGGCCGCGATGACGAGAAGCTCCGCGTACTCCCGGGTGACTTCACGGGACATCCGCAACGTGGGCCCGGAGATGGACAGCGCCCCGACCACGCTGCCGTCCGCGCTGAAAACCGGGGCTGCGACGGCGATGAGTCCTTCTTCGAGTTCGCCATCGGCAAGCGCCCAGCCACGCTCGCGCACCCGCGCGAGGTCGGCGCGCAACCGCTGCTTGGAGGTGATGGTGCGAGAGCTGAACTTCTTCAAACGCCCCTGCGGCGCCTCGGCGCCGTAGGCCAAGAAGACCTTTCCCAAGGCCGAGGCGTGCAAGGGAATGCGCTGATCGCCCCAGTTGACCCCGCCGATCAGGTAGGAGCAATCGATCTGGCTGATCTGTTCGACCTCCGCGGCATCGAGGACCGCGAGATTGATCTTCTCGCCCGTCGCCTCGCTGAGATCGGTCATGTGCGGGCGCGCGGCCTCGATCAACTCATCGGTCGGTCGGCGAGAGTGTGCGTAGCGGGTCAGCGCGCCTCCGGGACGCACCGTCCCGTCTTCGCCGCGCGCAACGAGATCGTGCCGTTCGAGACTGGACAGCAAGCGGGACAGGGTGCTCTTGGCCAGCGAACTGGAGTCCTGCAACTCGGTGAAGGTCAGCGGATCGCGGGCCTCCATGACAGCCAGCAAAAGCCCGGCGGCCCGGTCGACCGCCTGGGTTCCCGACGCACTAGACATCCGCTGCCAGCCCTCTACGATTCGATCTCTCCAGGGCCTTCCCTGGAGATCCATAATGTGGAACCCTTGTTCCACAAACGGAGTCTAAGAAGGTTCCCGAACACTCGTCAAGGGTTTCGGGGCCACGACAAGGAGGGCCATGTTCCGCAATTCGATGCCCCGGTACGAAATCCTCTCCGAGCAGGCCATGGCCACCTTGGACGCAGGCTGGCGACGCATCCTCACCGAGATCGGTGTGCAGTTCGCCAAGCCAGAGGCCGTCGAACTGTTCGCCGCCCACGGCCAGAAGGTCGATGGCGAGACGGTTTTCCTCGATCCGGACTTCGTCCTCGAGCAAGTCGCCAAGGCCCCGAGCGAATTCGACATCCAAGCCCGCAACCACGACAACGACGTCCACATCGGTGGCGACTCGATGGTGTTCTCCAGCGTCTACGGCCCACCGTTCTTCCGGCGAGGCGACGAGCGGCGTGACGGCACCCTGGCCGACTTCGAGGACTTCGCCAAGCTCGCCCAGTCCTTCCCCGTCATGGACAGCGTGGGCGGCGTGGTGGTCGAACCCAACGACGCCCCCTTGGACTCACGGCACCTGGACATGGTCTACCGGGCCCTGACGATGACCGACAAGATGATCATGGGCAACGTCGTCAGCGCCACCAACGCCGAGGACACCCTGGCGCTCGGGGAGATGGTCTTCGGCGGCCGCGAGGCCATCGAGCAGACGCCGTTTTGCATCTCGCTGATCAACTGCAATTCCCCGCTGCGCTGGGACGACCGCATGCTCGACTCGCTGTTCGTCTACACGGCGGCGAACCAGCCGTGCATCGTGACTCCGTTCCTGCTGATGGGCGCCATGGCCCCGGTCACCATCCCGGCGGCCTTGGCCCAGCAGATCGCCGAAGCACTCTCCGGCGTCGCACTCACCCAACTGATTCGCCCGGGCGCACCGGTGGTCTTCGGTTCGTTCCTGTCCAACATCGACATGCAGTCCGGGTCTCCGCAGTTCGGCACCCCGGAATCGGGGATCGGCCTGCTGGCAACCGGCCAGATCGCCCGTCACTTCGGGCTGCCCTTCCGCGGGGGCGGTGGCCTGAATTCCTCGCAGGTGCCCGACGCGCAGGCGGGATACGAGGCGCTGATGACCTTGATGCCCGCCTTCTTGTCCGGCACGAACTACGTCATGCACTCGGCCGGCTGGCTGGAAGGCGGACTCGTATCCAGCATCGAGAAGTACGTGATCGACGTGCAACTGCTGGAGATGCTGCGGCACCAGTTCACGCCGCTGGAGATCGACGAAGCCTCGATGGCCTTCGATGCACATACCGAGGTAGGCCATGGTGGCCACTTCCTCGGTGCGATGCACACCATGGAGCGCTTCCGTGACTGCTTCTACCGGCCGTTCTTGTCGAGTTCGGACAACTTCGAGCGCTGGACCAAGAACGGATCCAAGGACACCGCCACCCGGGCCGGGGAGATCGCCGCGGCCAAGATCGCCGAGTACGAAGAACCGCCGATGGACGAGGCCATCAAGGAGCAGATGGCCGAGTACGTCACCCGTCGCCGTGCCGAACTCGGCGACTAGCAGCCACTAATTCGTCGAATCGCCTGCTACCCCTAGGCCGGTCTTGCCACACTGAAGGCCGTCCTAGGGAGGCCGCATGACCATTCACCGCAGCCCGTTACCCGATGTAGATATCCCTCGGGTTCCGATCACCGAACACGTACTGCAACAAGCCCAGCGCGTACCCGACCGGCCCGCCCTCATCGACGGTCCCACCGGGCGCACCTACACATACGCGCAGTTCGCGGGAGCGGTGCGCGCTTTCGCGGGCGGTTTGCAGCAACGCGGCCTCGGGCCTGGCTCGACCATCGCCTTGATGTCCCCGAACATCCCCGAATTCGCGATCGTCTTCCACGGAGCCGCGGTCGCCGGTGTCGCGGTCAGCACCATCAACCCGACCTACACCGCCGAGGAAGTCGGATTCCAGCTCCGGGACTCAGGTTCCACTTTGCTGATCACCATCGCGATGTTCGCCGAGACGGCCGCTGCGGCCGCCGCGGATTCCCCGGTGACCGACATCTTCGTTATCGGTGACGCCCCCGATGGCATGGGTTCCTTCACCGATCTCCTCGCCGCCCCTATCGAGCAGGTGGATGTCGATCCGAACGAGCAGATCGTGGTCCTGCCGTACTCCTCCGGCACCACCGGCTTCCCCAAGGGCGTGATGCTCACTCATCGCAACCTGGTGGCCAACCTCGTGCAGTGCGAGGACGCACTCGAGGTGGAAGACGGTGAAGTGGTGCTCGCGGTGCTGCCGTTCTTCCACATCTACGGGATGCAGGTGCTGATGAACTTCTTCCTCAGCCGTGGCTCCACGATCGTCACCGTTCCCCGATTCGATCTAGAGCAAAGCCTCGGCCTGATCCAAGAGCACCGCATCACCCGGCTATTCGCGGTGCCGCCGATCGTCCTGGCTTTGGCCAAGCACCCGATGGTCTCCGACTTCGATCTCTCCAGCCTCAAGCAGGTCTTCTCCGGCGCTGCACCGCTGGGCGCTGAGTTGGCCCTCGAAGCAGCGGCACGCATCGACTGCGAGGTGGTCCAGGGATATGGAATGACCGAGATGAGCCCGGTATCGCACGTCACCCGGATGGGTGGCTTCAAGCCGGGCACGTGTGGAGTGACCGTCGCGAACACCGAATGCCGCATCGTCGACTCGGAGAACGGTGACGATCAGGGAGTCGGTGGAGTGGGTGAACTGTGGGTACGCGGTCCCCAGGTGATGAAGGGATACCTGAACAACCCGGAAGCTACGGCGCAGACCATCGATGCCGACGGCTGGCTACACACCGGGGATGTCGGCTTCATCGACGAGGATGGCCACCTCACGATCGTCGACCGCGTCAAGGAACTCATCAAGTTCAAGGGCTTCCAGATAGCGCCGGCCGAACTCGAGGCGCTGCTGCTCACCCATCTGTCCATCGCGGACGCTGCCGTGATCGGGGTCCCGGACGACGAGGCGGGCGAACGGCCGCGGGCGTTCATCGTCTTGCAGCCGGGAGCGGAGTTGACCGCTGAGGAGATCACCGACTTCACCGCCGAGCACGTCGCCACCTACAAAGTGGTGCACGACGTCGTGTTCACCGACGAGATTCCCAAGTCCGCATCGGGCAAGATCTTGCGTCGCGTCCTTCGCGAAGCCTGAGCGTGTGATCCACTTGCCGGGTGGGACACCGCTCGCTGGGCAGCACTGCGATCGCTATCGCTGCGATCGGCCTGACCGCCGCACTTGTTAGTTCGTGCACGACGAACGACGACGTCACGGGTGAAAACGCGCCTTCGACACCAACCGGCCAACCGACCGTCGAAGCGAGCGAATCACCTGACCCGGACACCACACTCGAGCCCAGTGAGCAGCCCGAGGGCCTGTGGCGAAGCGCACTGAATGCGACTGCGCTGATGGGATCGGCGGATATCGACGCCCAGCTCATCACCAACGTGGAAGGCTTCGAGCGCATCACGCAAGGTGACGGCTGGGTCGACATCACAACGGGTAGCGGTGACATCACCTGGACCGACGATCGTTCGACCACCCGGGAGGTGCGATCCCCCACCGGTCACTACCTCGAACTCGATGGAACATGGTTCGCAGTAGCCGACGAACTCCCGACCACCGTGGCATTCGAACCACTCGATGGCCTGGCGGAACCTGCAAGCGTGCAAGTCGAGGGCACCGAAGACGTCCTCGGCGTCGCGACGACGAAGCTGACCGCCGAACTCCCCCCGGATGGATCGGTCATGGGATTCAGCTCGGAGGAGACGACGGTCTTCGATCCGCTGACCGGCTCCCTGACGGCGACGATCTGGGTCGACGACGACGACCGGATAGTGCGGGTGCTCCGGGAGTACACGACCGAGAGCCTCGACGGGGATTTCGTGGAAGCCGTCTCGTTGTTCGTCTTCACCGAGTTCGAAGTAGAGCGCCCGCTGGACATTCCACAGACAGCGGATGCCATCCCAGCCCCTGCCTAAACGCAGGTGGTGCGCGTTAGCCTGATCGTGCCATGAGCGATCCCATCATCATCGTTGGAGCCGGCCTGTCGGCTCTGCGCACAGCGGAGTCATTACGCAAGAACGGCTATGCCGGGCCCATCCGCGTCTTCGGCGACGAACCACACCGGCCTTACAACCGACCGCCCTTGTCCAAGCAAGCACTCATCGAAGGAATCCAGGCCGATGCCCTCGCCTTCCCGTTGCGTGCGAGCGTGGCCGATGTCGAGTTCGAACTCGGGGCCGAGGTCGTTTCATGCGATCTGGCTGCCGCAAGTGTCACGACGGCCGACGCTCGAACGCACTCGATGAGCGGCCTAGTCGCCGCGTCGGGGATCCGTCCGCGCCAACTGCCGATCCCCGGTCCGCAGGACGGACGCGTGCTGTTGCGCACGATCGAGGACGCCCTTCGCCTGCGCGAGGAACTCGCAGGTGGAATCCGTTTGGTGATACTCGGATCCGGCTTCATCGGGTGCGAAGTGGCGGCCACTGCGCGTGCCTTGGGATGCGAGGTGGACGTCGTCTCGCTGGACAGCGAACCGATGATCCGTCCGTTGGGCTCCGATCTCGGCGCGGGCATGCGTGCGCACCACGAACAGCACGGTGTCCGCTTCCACCTCGGGCGCACGATCACCGAGTTCACCGGCCGCGAACGGGTTACCGGCGCGCTGTTGGACGACGGCAGGCGCCTGCAGGCCGATCTGGTGCTCGAGGCCGTCGGCTCGGTGGCCAATACCGGCTGGCTGGAAGGCAACGGACTCGATCTGTCCAACGGTGTGCTGACCGATGAATACCTCTCGATCGTGGGATCACCCATTCCGGCGGTTGCCGTGGGTGATGTCGCACGCCACCCGAATGCGCTCTTCCCGGGTGAACTGATGCGTATCGAGCACTGGAACATGCCCACGGAGATGGGCAAGCGGGCCGGCGCGACGCTCGCCTCGAAAGTCACCGGTCAATCACTCGCCGGCAAGCCATTCGATGCATTGCCGTCGTTTTGGAGCGATCAGTACGACATCAACTTGCAGTCCTTCGGCGTCCCTGGATCGGCGAGCAGTTACGAACTCACCGAAGGTAGCTACGAGGGCGATTGCATCGTGGAGTACCACGATGCCACCGGACTTATCGGCGTGATCGGTGTCAACCGCACCGCCGAGTTGATGCCCTACCGCAAGGCTCTCCTCGCCCGCGAACCGTGACCGAAACGTGACTGCATCGGGGACCGAACGCCGCTGCAGGTGCGTCCAAACTGCGTGGTGATGACCAGCTTCGGTTCCCGGGCCTCCGGCGCGCGACTCGGCTTGCTTGCGCTGGTGGCTGGGGTCTTCCTGGTCGCTTGCGGGAGTAGCGGTTCAGTCGAAGACAGCCTCGAGATGGAACCACCCTTGGCTTCCGATTCGACTATGGCCGATTCCATGCCACAAGAAGGTTCGATCCAAGAACAAGTCATCACCACCGCGAACGTCTTCGTCGAGGTGGAATCCCTCGATACAGCCGTGGACGCAGTTGTCGATCGCACCCAGGCAGCCGGCGGAACGATCGACGCACAGAGCATCTACCGACAAGACGGGTCGGCCAGCGCGATGATGACCGTGCGTGTTCCTGCCGAGGGACTAGATCCATTCCTCGCCGCTGTCGGGGAACTAGGTGAGGTCCGCAGCACCGACATCAACTCCCAAGATGTCACCTTGGAAGTGATCGATATCCAGGCGCGCATCACCACCCTCGAGGACTCGATCGCGAGGCTGCGGGAACTGCAACAGCAGTCGACTTCGGTGAGCGATCTCGTGGCCGTCGAAGCCGAGCTCGCCAACCGGCAATCCGAACTCGAATCCCTCACCGCCCGGCGCGACTATCTGGCCACTCAGGTCGAGTTGTCCACGGTCTACCTCACCTTGTCCGAGGTGGAGACCGGGCCTTCAGCATCGCCCGACTTCCTCGGCGGACTGCAGCGAGGATGGGATTCCCTATTGACGCTCGGGGCCGGGCTCATCACCGGCGTAGGTTTCATCGCGCCAAGTGCCGTCGTCGTTGTCGTCGTAATCATCGTCATTTGGGCAATCATCCGATGGCGTCGCTCGAGGAGGAAGCAGGGATCATGAACACGCGCTGGAAGAAGATCGCAGTAGCGGGTTTGGTGACCGGCTCGCTTTGGGCAGTTGCAGCCTGTAGCGACGACGGGTCCTCTTCCACCGAACCGGAGAGCACTCCCACGGCTAGCATCGAAGCGACCACGGAGGAACAGGTGAACCCCGACATCACACCCGAGCAAGTGGCCTTCGTCGAGGAATTGCTCGCCGAGCCGCTACCGCAGGATGAGGCGACCACCCGAATCGAGGAAGCCGGATACGCCTGGCGGTTGGGAACCATCGACGGTGAGCCGCAAGCGGTGACAATGGACTACCGGATCGACCGGTTGACGCTGACCGTGGACGGCGGTCTGGTGACCGACGCGACCTGGGGCTAAGGCGCGAGCGTTAGACCTGCACTCCCTTGGTCAACGCCCCATCGATGACCAGGTTCGTGCCCGTGGTGAAACTCGACACCGGGCTGGACAAGAAGACGATGCCACCGGCCATCTCCCGCGGACTGCCCATACGGCCGGTCGGATTCAATCCCAGCGCCATCGAGTACAACTCCGGATTCCCGCCTTCGATCTGCTCCCACACGCCGCCTTCGAAGTAGGTATTGCCCGGGGAGACGGTGTTCGCCCGGATGCCCTTTTCGGCGAGGTGATACGCCAAGCCCTGGGTGTAGGCGATGATCGCCGTCTTGATGGTCCCGTAGGGGCCCGAAGCGAAGTCCACTTCCCGACCACTCACACTCGAGACGGTCACGATCGAGCCGTGCTCGCTTCGCTCCAAGTGCGGCATCGATGCGTTGACCATCCGAACGGTATGCATCATGTCGACATTGAAACTCGTTTCCCAGTTCTCCTCGGAATCGGGAATCGCCAGGGCACTCACGTTCGCCACGAGCATGTCGATGCCACCGAATGTCTCAGCCGAATCGGCGATCCAGGCCTCGAGCGCGGTGCGATCGCCGACATCGACAGCCGTGCCCTTCACCTTCGGCCCGATGGCCGAGAGCTCGCCCTCGGCTGCGGCGACCTCCTCGGCGTTGCGGGCACAAAAGGCGACGTTCGCTCCTTCTTCCAGGAACATCTCGACAGCGGCGCGGCCGATGCCCCTCGTGCCACCGCTGACTACGGCGTTCAGTCCAGTCATTCGCAGGTCCATATCCGATCTCCTTCTACAGTGACCGCGCACGCGCGCGTAGTGATTGGTGGATGCCCAAGTAGGCGTCAGCCGCCGGCAGCAGCTCCTTGTGCACCTTGATTGCGGTGCTGTAGTTCGCATCGACCACGTTGGCGATGGGTGCCTTGGATGTCTGCGACAACAGTTGGTACGCATCCATCTGATGCAGGCCGTACAACTCCTGCAACCAACGGATCATCTCGACGTTGCCGATGCGCCAGGCATCTTCCATCGGACGAGAGGAACCGATGGCGATTAGGGCATCGTCGTGCTCGAGCCGGGGCCAGGCCGGTGCCGCACCCTTGATCAACTCGACGATCACCGTGGTGGTCATGGCGCCCTCGACCGCGGTGCCGCAACTCTCGCCTTCGCCTTGGCGGTAGTGACCGTCTCCGAGGCTGAAGAGAGCACCCTCAACGTTCACCCCGAGGTAGCAGGTGGTGCCGGGCTTCATCTCCGGGGTGTCCATATTCCCGCCGAAGCGCTCGGGCACGAGCGAGGAGCGCACTTCCCCGCCCGGCGGCGCCACACCCACCGTGCCGAGCATCGGTTCGATCGGCAGCGCGATCTGCATGTCTGCATCGGCGAAGCGTGTTGCGAATCCGACGGTGTTGGTTGCGGTGTCGATCTCGTAGACCCAGGTCGTGTCCGGCAACGCGTCTTGCAGCATCGCCGTGCGATCGGTGGAGGTCAGGCCGCCGAAGAACGGGATCGCCGAGGAGACGCCGTAGCCGCGCGCCGGTGTCATGTCGACCATGTGCAACACCAGACAATCGCCCGGCTCGGCGCCCTCCACGTAGAACGGTCCGGTCTGCGGGTTGACGTAGCGCAGATCGACCTTGTCCGAAGCAAGGTCGGAGGTGGACTTCAAGGTGTCGTTGAACGCATCCTCGGACCACAACCGCAAGGCCGTCCCCGGCTTGATGCGCATCACGGGTGCTACGCCACCGAAGGTGTATGCGTACTGCTCGCGCGTGGGGGTGAACTCAACGACATCCATCGCGGAAGGCTAGTCAGCCCCCCGCAGGGCTGCCACCCGAACCAGCACCCCACCCACCCCCACGCGTTTCCCCCGGATTCCGGGGGATCTGCGCAAATTCGGGGCGATTCCGGGGGAAGTGAAGCAGATCCCCCGGAATCCGGGGGAAACGCGTGGGTGGGTGGGGGTTAGTCGGGGCCGCCGCCGAAGGGGCCACCGCCGGGGGGACCCTGCTCGGAGGTGCCCGCGGGCGCATCCGCCGGAGCGCTGGCCCGGCCAAGCGGCACCCCGATGAGCACACCGAGCAGCACCAGCAGCACCGCAATCAACACTGTCGTGGAGCGAGCCCGCCCCCTCTTCCCACGGCGGGCCAACATCCCCGCGAGTTCCTCGCTCGAGGTTTCCTCCGCGCTCTTTCCTTGACCCTGGCTCACGCTTTCCTCACTCATGTCGCAGTGCCTCGATCGGCCGCAGCGATGCAGCCCGCTTGGCTGGATAGCTTCCGAAGAACAAGCCGATGGCTACCGAGATCACGTATGCGCCGACTACCGAGATAGGAACGACGGACGGCGAGATCCCCGCAATCTCCACACGCGAGACCAAGAGCGCGACGAGCAACCCGGCAGTGGCGCCGAATACCGACAGCACGGTCGCCTCGAGCAGGAATTGCAGCAAGATGAAGCGCCTCGAAGCCCCGATGGCCTTTCGAATACCGATCTCCCGGGTCCTCTCGGTCACCGAGACCAGCATGATGTTCGTGATCCCGATTCCACCGACCAGCAAACTGATGGCGCCCACGGCACCGAGCAGTGCGGTGAACACCCCAAGGGCCGTGTTAGCCGTTTCGAGCAGGCTGGCTTGATTGAAGATCTCGAAGTCTCGGGTGCCCTCGACGGTGCCGTGGCGCTCGTCGAGGATCGCGATCGCCTGCGCTTCGGCGAGGTCGGTGGTGTCCGGGGAAGTGGCTTGGACGGAGATCAGGCTGACTTCTCCGTATCCGGTAATCGAGTTCTCCACTGCCGAGAGCGGCGCGACGATGACGTCATCCGGGTTGGTGAACGACGCACCTTTCTCCTGCTGCACACCAACCACGGTGAGCGGCACCCCGTTGCAGGAGATCCGCTTGCCGAGCGGATCGGAGTCCGGGAACAGGTTCTCGGCGACCGTCGAGCCGATCACGGTGATGCGCCGTCCGGACAGCTCGTCCGCGTTGGTGAAGTACGCGCCGGAGGCGACCGGGGAATTCGTGATCTCGAAGTAGGACGGCCACGTGCCGACCACCTGTGTGGAGTGGCTGCGGTCATCGATAGTGCAGGTAACCGCCGCGCGCTTCTCCGGGGCGGCGCCGGCGATGTCCGGCGCGGCGATCGGATCGTTGAGTGCGGCTGCATCGTCCACCGTCAATTCCTGCACCGAAGGGTTGACGATCTCGCCGCCCTGGTTCGGGTTCTCCGGGGTGATGGTCAGCAGGTTGCTACCGAGGGACTGGATGCTCGAGGTGACCGAGTTCGACGCCCCTTGGCCGAATGCGACCAGGATGATCACGGCCGCGACGCCGATCATGATGCCCAAGGTGGTCAGGATGGAGCGCAGCCGATTCGCCAGGATCGCCTGCCAGCCGCTGCGCAGCGCCTCGATCAGGATCATCGGATGCCCGCGGCAACGTCGGATTCGATGCGGCCGTCGTGCAAGGTCACGACTCGACCGGCTCGTGCGGCGACTTCGTCCTCGTGCGTGATGATCACGATCGTCTTGCCTTCGTCGTGGATGTCATCGAGGAGATCGAGGACGTCGGCGGTGGAGCGGGAATCCAAGTTGCCGGTCGGTTCATCGGCGAGCATCAACGATGGTTCCATCGCCAGGGCCCGGGCGACGGCTACACGTTGCTGTTGGCCACCGGAGAGTTCGTTCGGTTGGTGGTGGGAACGATCGGCGAGGCCGACCTTGCCAAGGGCCTCGATCGCCTTGCGGCGCCGCTCTCCCCGCCGGACCCCGCGGTACATCAACGGCAACTCCACATTCGCCGCCGCACTCATCCGCGGGATCAGATTGAAGGCTTGGAATATGAAGCCGATCCGCCTGTTGCGCACGAGCGAGAGGGCGTCGTCGTCCAGATCGCCGATGTCCACTCCGTCGATGCGGTAGGTGCCCGTCGTCGCGACATCCAGTGCACCGATGATGTTCATCAACGTGGACTTCCCCGAGCCCGAGGCACCCATGATCGCGACGTACTCCCCCGGATCGACGGTGAGCGATACACCGTCGACGGCCCGCACCTCGGCCTCGCCTTCACCGTAGATCTTGGTGATGTCGTGCATCTCGACGACGGGGACCATCACTCTGCCCCGCCGAATGGGCCGTCGGGATCTTCATCACGCCCCGAGCCCGGCACACCGCCTTCGGGGAAGGAAAGGTCATCAGCCGATGGGATCACTAGGACGTCGCCTTCTGCGAGCCCACCGGTGACCTCCGTCCCGGCATCGCCTTGCAATCCGACCGTGACCGATGTCCGTTCGGCGGTACCGTCCGGGCCCTGCACCAACACCGACGCTCGATCCCCGCTGCCGGTGATCGCTCCTTGCGGCACGACCAGTGCATCGGTTACCTCATCGACCAACACGGACACCGAAGCGGTCATACCCTCGCGCACCGCATCCGGTGGGTCGGTCACCTGCACGCGCACGCTGTAAGTGATCAAGCCGCTCGCACTCGTGGTCGCCACCGGATCCACCGCGATGACACTGCCCTCGGCCTGCTGACCTGCGAGGGCGTCGAAGGTAACCGTTGCCGCTGCGCCCACGGTGATCCCGGCGGCATCGGATTCGGCGAAATCGGCGACGATTTCCAGCGGACCGTCCGGCAGCACGGTGATGCCGCCTTGCGTCCCGGTCGAGGTCGCTGCCTCGCCGACAACGTAGGGGACGGTGCCGACGATCCCGGCGACCGGGGAGACCAATTCGGTATCCGCCAGTGCCTGCTGGGCTACCTCAACCCCGGTCTGCGCAGCGGCGATCGCCGCCTCGGCTGCTGTGAGTTCGGAACCATCGGGTACTTCTACGACCTCCCGCGCGGCCAACGCGGAGTTCAGTGAGGACTGAGCAGTGCGAACGGCTTGGTCACCGCTCACCTTGCCCTGCTCCAAGGTGCGCTCCGCGGTCTCCAACGCCTGGCGCGCGGAGCGCACTGCGTCGTCACCGGCCTTGCGCAGTTCCGCTTGGGCCTGTTGCAAGGCCACGTTCGCGCTCGCGAGGCTCAACGAAGCGGTCTGCTGCGCTTGCTGATCGGCGAGCAGACCGGTGGTGCGCGCACGTATCGCGTTGTCGTAGGCCTGACGCGCGGTGACAGTCGCCGTCTGCGCGCTGCTGCAAGCCGGTGTTTCGCTGGCAGCCCCCTCGCAGCTGGATGATTCCTGCGCCTGGCGCTGAGTCAGCAGTTCGGCGGCCTGGTTCACGGCGACGTCGTAACCCGTGGCGTTGTTCGCCGCGTTCTCGACGGCGGTGTCGAGTGTGCGTTGCGCTTGGTCCACATTCGCCTGCGCAGCACGCAACTGCGCTTGGGCAGCCGGATTAGGACACATCGCATTATTGGGGTCCAAACACGATTCATCCCACAAGTCCTCGGCGACCCGCAGCGATTCCTTGGCTTGATCGACGGCTAGCCGGTTACGACGATTCGTCTCCTTGGCAACCCTGCGGGCATCGGCCAAGGCCGCGCTCGCACTCGAGACCGAGGCATCGGTACTCGCAGCGCTTTGCACCGCCTGCGCCAAGGTGGATTCCGCCGACGCCAAGCCCTGCAGGGCGGCGGTGTCGTCGATTGCCGCGAGGACCGTGCCAGCACTGACTGCATCGCCGGGTTCGACGTTCACCGCGGTGATGGTCCCGCCGGAGACGAAGGCTAGATCGACCACACCCGCGCGCTCGACCGTGCCGCTCGCGGTGACCGTTGCCGAGATGTCCCCTCGGGTGACGGTCACCGTGCGCTGTTCCTCGGGTGCAGGAGCCGGGCGCAGGACGGCAAAGATCAACCCGATGACGACGACGATCGCAGCGCCGATCCCCAGGTTGACCCACAACGTGCGTCGTTTCATTCCTCGAGCCTGCCCTATCTGATCGCCTGAAGCCCATCTGGACTGTTCGGATCCGGTACGGGTTCGGATCCGATACGGGGACGATTGTCACCCACCCGAGCGAGCGAGTCGATCAGCAGCCCTCCGCTGTGGAAAACGCCTCCCCGAGTTCGCTGCCGGTGTCGGCTCGGGTGCTTTCCAGTAGTTGCAAGGCCGCATCGGCATCCGAAGCGGCGGATTGGGCAGCCGAGGCCGCACCTGCTGCTGCGAGACCGGCATTCAGCAGATCCCCGGCGGCAGCGGCTTCGGCGAGCAAATCGATGGCTTCTTGTCCTGATGTCCGCGCCGAGTCCACGAGCGTTTCCATTTCGGTGGCGAACGTAGTCGCGCTCGGTGATCCATCCGGGACGCCCGCAAGGGCATCTTCCACCGCTTCGATGCGCGCTTCGACCTCATCGAGGTTCGCGGTTACTTGCTCTTGTATCGCCGGCAATTGGTCTAGGCCCTGGGATAGGTCGACATCTAGCCCATCGGTCACCCCGGTAACCGTCGCCGCCAAATCATCGGCGCTTTGGCAGACATCCGAGGCCCACGCCCGCAACTGTTCGGAGTTTGCGCTTTCCGCGACTTCCGGCGGAGCGGACTCCGGCTCGGCTGTACCCGAACAGGCCGCCAAGAGGGCAGCGCTTAAACCGACGGCGATAAGCATCTTCTTCATTCAGATTCCGATCAGGGTGCGCAGATGGCGGGGGGCCGGTGAACCGTGCGAGAGCATGAGGTCGTGCACCTGTGAATCGTTCCAATCCGGATGCAAGACCCGTAGATCCTCGGCGATGCTGCGTACCGCGCGGTAGCCGACGAAGTAGGTGGGAAGTTGCCCGGCCGTCAGCAGGGCGCGGCGCCACTTGCCTGCGGCCTCACCCTCTTCCTGGAACCCGCGGAAGGTCATCAAGCGCATTGCCTCCTCCTCGGTCATCTCCATGGAGTGCACGCGGATGTCGAGGATCGTGTTGATCGCCATGCGGGCCTGCATCTTCAGTTGCTGCAGCCGGATCGCCAGGGCGGCCGACCGCGAGGCCTCGGGTGCATAGCCGCGGTCGAGCATGAGTTCCTCTGCGTAGACAGCCCAACCTTCGACGAACACGCCACTGAAACCGAAACGACGCACCCTGGTCGGAGTCTGCAACTGTGCCGCGTGGGCAAGTTGGAGTACGTGGCCGGGCATCGCCTCGTGCACTGTGAGGTCGTGCAGCAGCGTTGCGTTGTACTCCCGGTAGAAGGAGGCAATGCGCTGCTCGTCCCACCCCAGCGGGGTCGGTGACACGGCGACGTAGGTGGGAACCGAGGAATCCTCCAGCGGCCCGGGTGCGTCGCAATAGGCGACGGCCACACCGCGGTGTATCTCCGGCATCTCGATGACCTGAGTCGATACCTCCGGGATGGAGACCAGATCGTGCGCACGCACGAAATCAGTCGTGTGCGCCAGCGCTTCGGACACGATCGCGAGCACGGTCGTATCCGAGACCGGAGCCGATCTAGCCACGGCATCCAGCGCGCGGCGCACCACCTTCTCGGCATGCACCGGCTCGCCGAGATACTCCGCAGCCACTTCGCGCATCCGTTCGGTCACGACGTCGAGGTGCTCCTCGGCATCGCGGAGCAGATGGTTGGCGTTGGTGGCATCGTCCAAGGAGTGCCACAACACCCCGGCGTAGGTGCGCTGGTTCAGTCGCGGACTACGCGTGGCTCCATCGAGTGCTCCCTGCAACCACGCGAGGTGCTCTTCTACCGCTTCGACGGCATCGTCGATGCCTTCGGGAAGGGGTGCACCACCCGCCGATGCCGCCTGCGGAAGGGTCTCGGCGATCAACGTCCGGGTCCCCTGGAACTGCCCGATCGCTGTTTCCACGTGCACAGCGGGCATGGACTCCAAAGACAGTCGTGCCTGGGCCAGGAACTGAGGTATCTGAGCCAACCGCCCGGAAGCACTTGCCATGCGCTCATCGAGTGGCGCGAAGTCCCGCGAAAGCAGCAGATGCAGCGCCGTTCCCGGATTCCACACCATCGGATTCCACTCGGTGCTGCGTAATTCCTCGATACCGAAGGCTTCGCGCTGCAATCGGGCTCGCAGGATCTCTAGGTCTACGAGGTCCTGCACATCGAGTTCGACATCATCGACCGCATCGATCGCGGTGAGCTGATCGTCGATGACCCGAGCTCGATCGTCGAGCGCTGACTGGTCGAGCTCGGGGAGTCGATCGTCGAAACGGTGGTCGCCCATCCACGTTGCCTCGACGGGATCGGCCGCCAGCGCCTGATCGATGCAGGTCTCGGCAAGGGCGCGGAACTCAGCGGTCGCCTCGTTCATGAACTCTCCCGTTCGCTCTCGACATCTTGGATCTGCTCCATGCGGCTGCGAACCGCCGCCCGCAACGCGGCTTCGGAATCCCAGTCGCGCTGTCGGCCCACCCGGACAAGGGCGAGCAGCAATTCTCCGAACTCGCGTTCGTCGGCGATCGAGGCGGTCACCGTTCCCGCCAGTTCGACGAGTGCGGGTTCAGGCACCGACTCGCCGAGCGAAGCACTGCGCGATTCAACCTTCGCGGCTCGCAACAACGCCGGCAGATTCTCCGGGATGCCCTCGGTAACGGAGGAACGCCCTTTCTCCTGCGCCTTCAACGCGTGCCAGTTCGTCTCGACCTGCTCGGCGCTGAGCGCATCGGTGCCACCGAAGACGTGCGGGTGGCGGCGGATCAACTTGTCGACGATTCCGCCTGCTACGTCGTCGATATCCCAGGCAAGCTCGGGCTTTTCCTGGGCGATCCGCGCGTGGAAGACCACCTGCAACAACAAGTCGCCGAGTTCCTCGCGTAGGCCGTCGTCGTCATCGGTCTCGATCGCCTCGAGCGTTTCGTAGGTCTCTTCGATCAGGTACTCCACCAGGCTGCGGTGCGTTTGCCGGGCATCCCACGGGCAACCACCGGGCGAGCGCAGCCGATCCATCACCTCGACGAGTTCGAGGATCCGATCACCGCGCTGGGCCATCGGTGCCGCTAGGGAGTGGCCGGGGTGGAGAGATCATCGGCGGTCGCCGCGACCGCCAAGTTCACCGCATCCCACGTGCCGTAGCGCGGGCTGACCTCGGTACCGACTTCCTCGCTGAAGTCCGTCACCGCGGTGAAGATCGCCGCGGACTGTGTCTCCGGGGACCCTTGCGGATCGAGCACGAAGCTCAACTTCTGGGCCAGGATGTTCACCCGGATGATCTCGGGGATGTCGTCGGGGGCTAGGTCTTGTTGCAGGAGGGTTTGTTCGAAGGCTTCCTGACCGCCGGAGGCTTCGGCGTAGTTAGCAAGCGTCGCGTCGAGCTCACCTTGGGTGACCTCGACCCCTTCGCGCTCGGCGAGTTGCTCGATCAGGCTCGTGGTGATCATCCGATCCAAGGTGGTGACCACGAGCGCCTCGGAGGAGGTGTCGGAGGGACGCCCCTGCGCTTCGAGCACCTGCTCGACCTGCTCGGTCAGTTCCCGCTCGGAGATCCGGTCATCACCGACCACGGCAGCAGCACCCGGCGCCACATCGCCGCATCCGGCGAGCACCAGGCCCGCGGCCGCTAACCCGGCGATCGTCCATCGTCGCCTGCTACCCATCCCCGACTCCCTACCTCGTCCTTTTGCGCTGCTAGGCACCGCTTGGCCTATCAACGTTCGTGCCGCCTGCAGCAACGCTGCCTTCGGGCTGACCGGCGATCACCGTGAGCAGTTGGTTCACCCAGGTGAGCAATTCCTCGTCCTTGAGCGGCGCCGCTCCGATCGCGTTACTCCCGGCGGTCGGTCGCGGCACGATGATCGTACGTACCGCGGGTTTGACCGTGGTTCGCGGGTATAGCCGGGTGAGCCGCATCTGGGCGGACTCCGGCAATTCCACCGGGTGCAGGCGGATCCCGTTGCCCTGCGCGATGACCTCGCCAACGCCGACCCGCCGACAATGCACCCGCAGCCGCGCCACCTCCACCAAGGTTCGAGCGGCCACCGGCAAGGACCCGTACCGATCTTGCAGTTCGGCTGCTACTTCATCGACTTCGGCATCGGTATGCGCGTCGGCAAGTCGCTTATAGGCCTCCAGGCGCAAGCGTTCCGCCGGTACGTAGTCCTCCGGCAGGTGGGCGGTGATCGGGAGTTCGACCTTCACCTCGGCGACCTCCGGCTCGCCCTCGCCGGTTCCGGCCTTGTGCTCGGCCAGCGCCTCGCCGACCAGTCGGACGTACAGGTCGAAGCCGACGTCGGCGATATGCCCACTTTGCTCGCCACCTAGGAGGTTGCCCGCGCCCCGAATCTCCAGGTCCTTCAGCGCGATCTGCATCCCGGACCCGAGGTCGCTGCGTTGCGCGATGGTTGCGAGTCGTTCGTGGGCGGTCTCGGTCATCGCCTTATTGGGGTCGTAGAGCAAGTAGGCGTAGGCGCGTTCGCGCCCTCGACCGACGCGTCCACGCAGTTGATGGAGTTGGGATAGGCCGAAGGTGTCTGCCCGATCGACGATCAGCGTGTTGGCGTTCGCGATGTCGATCCCGGATTCCACGATCGTGGTGCACACCAGGACATCGACGTCCTTGTTCCAAAAATCCACGATCACTTGCTCCAAGCGCGTTTCCGGCATCTGTCCGTGAGCAACTGCCACGCGCGCTTCGGGCACGAGTTCTTGTATCCGCCGTGCGGTGCGGTCGATCGATTCGACGCGGTTGTGGACGAAGAAGACCTGTCCGTCACGCAACAGTTCCCGGCGAATGGCAGCGGTGATTTGGGAGTCGTCGTAGGGGCCCACGTAGGTGAGTACCGGATGGCGTTCCTCCGGTGGAGTCTGGATGACCGACATCTCCCGGATCCCGGTTACGGCCATCTCGAGCGTCCGCGGAATCGGGGTAGCCGACATCGCCAACACATCTACGTTCGCGCGCAGTGCCTTCAGATGTTCCTTGTGCTCCACCCCGA
Organism: uncultured Rubrivirga sp.; assembly: GCA_964550285.1. Lineage (GTDB taxonomy): Bacteria > Actinomycetota > Actinomycetes > S36-B12 > S36-B12 > S36-B12. The sequence goes on along the minus strand of CAZJYN010000009.1, from coordinate 7,535 downwards.
ATCGCTGCTCCTCATCGATGATCACCAACCCGAGATCCTTGAACTTGACTTCGGGTGTCAACAGTCGGTGCGTGCCCACCACGATGTCCACCGATCCGTCCGCGATACCGGTCAGGATCCGAGTGCGATCGCCATCCGGCGTGAACCGCGACAACGCCGCCAACGAGACGGGGAAAGGGGCATACCGCTCGGTGAATGTCGCGAGATGCTGTTGCACCAACAGCGTGGTCGGCACCAGCACGGCAACTTGCTTGCCGTCCTGCACCGCCTTGAATGCCGCACGGATCGCGATCTCGGTCTTGCCGTAGCCCACATCACCGCAGATGAGTCGATCCATGGGAATCACGCGTTCCATATCGCGCTTGACTTCGTCGATGCCCGCGAGTTGGTCTCCGGTCTCGACGTAGGGGAAGGCGTCCTCGAGCTCCCGCTGCCACGGGGTGTCGGCTCCGAATGCGTGTCCCCTGCTGGCTTGCCGTGCGGCGTAGAGCCGGATCAACTCTCCGGCGATCTGACGAACGGCCTTGCGAGCCCGTCCCTTGGTCTTGGTCCAATCCCCACCGCCGAGGCGATGCATGCTCGGCGATTCGCCGCCGACGTAGCGAGTGATCAGGTCCAGTTGATCCATGGGCAAGAACAATCGGTCGGGCGGTTGCCCGCGCTTGCTCGGTGCGTATTCGATGATCAAGTACTCGCGCTCGGCTCCTTGCACGGTACGACGAACCATTTCGATGTACTTGCCGACTCCGTGCTGTTCGTGCACTACGAAATCGCCGGCCTTGAGGGTGAGGGGATCCACTGTGCGACGACGACGACTCGGCATCCGGCCGGTCTCGCTGCTTCGCGACCGACCACCGAGCAGGTCGGACTCGGTCAACAGCATCAGGCCGGCATCGTCGAGGACCAAACCCTGTTCCGCCGCGCTTCGAATGAGCGTGACCACCCCGGTCTCGGGTGGATCGGTCAGATCGGTGCATACCCGAGCGCCGATGGCTTCGTCGCTGAGTTCTTCTGCGAACCGATCCAACGGTCCGCTGCCACGGGCGGTGATGATCGTTGCTCCACCGGCATCGATCCAGCCTCGAATGTCGGTGAAGGCCGTCTGCGCGTCACCTCGGTAGTCCTCAGCGAGGCGGGCTTGGAAATCGACGTCGACATCCACCGTGGGCAATGGGTTCAGATCCCACCACCGGCAGGCATGCGCACTGGCAGCTTCCCGCAGGGCTTCGACCTCCCAGTAGGCGGCGGGCACCACATCCGCCGGTGCCTCGCCACCGAAGGCCGCGTTCTGCCAACCGGCCTGCGAGAACTCTTCGGCCGTTCGAATGACATCCGCCGCCCGACTTCGCACCCGTTCGGGTTCGCTCACCACGATCTGCGTACCCGATGGCAGCACGTCGGTCAGCACAACGGATTCGTCCTGGGCGACCGGCTCGTGCACCGCGGTTGCCAGCAATCCCTCGGGGACGTCCTCCAGCGAACGCTGGTCGGCTACCGCGAAGTACCGGATGCTGTCGACCTCATCGCCCCAGAACTCCACCCGCACGGCGTGCTCCTCGTGCGCCGGAAAGACATCGACGATCCCGCCGCGCACCGCCACTTGACCGCGACGCTCCACGAGGTCGACTCGTTCGTAGCCCAAGGTCACGAGCTGTTCGACGAGCGCGGTGAGTTCCACAGGCTCGCCCACCAACGCGCGCGCGGGAACGGCATCGAGAACTCCGGTCTCGATGGGTTGGATCACTGCCCGCACCGAAGCGACGACGACGTCCAACGGACCCATGAGTCGGTCCTTCGGATCGGGGTGTGCGATGCGCCGCAGGATCCGGGTTCGACGCCCAATCGTGTCGGCCGAGGGGGCCAGGCGTTCGTGCGGCAATGTCTCCCACGACGGGAAGGTTGCGATCGCGGCCTCGGGGAGGAAATCGCCGATCATGCTCGCGGCATCCTCGGCGCCCTGACCGCTGGTGGTGATCACTAGCAGTGGGGCACCGCTCGAGTGCGCGATCAGCGCGGCGATCAGCGGATGCGCTCCCAGCGGGGCCAGCACATCGGCGTGCTCGACGCCGGCATCCGCGCATAACGCGCCCAGCCGGTTCACCGGCGGGTAGTCCTGCAGGAGTTCGACGATGCCGCGCAGGCTCACGATCCGGATGCCTCCGCCAGGGCCTGTTGCAGGTAGGGATACAACTCGGCATGCGCCACGGCGAGGTCTTCCACATAAGGCGGCATGTGGTTGAAGGTGACCGGTGAGCCGTCGATGTGGGCAACGCGCAGCCCGTAGTGCGCGGCGACCCCGTACGGCGCCGCGACGTCCCACTCGTAGAAGCCGGTGTCATGCAGGTAGGCATCGGCCCGACCGGCGAGGATCTCACCGACTTTGGCTCCCACCGATCCGACGTCGATGATCTCCACGCCGAAATCGTTGACTTTCGCCTGGCGCACGATCCGCTCCAAGGCTTCGCGTGTGGCCTCGAGGGTGGCCGGCGGTCGGCTTCGGGAGGCGACCAGCCGCAGCGGTCGATCGACCGGCAGCGCAGTCGGTGTCACGGTGTCCAACACGCTGCGGGTCATCTCCTGCGAGGGCAGATCCACGGTGCAGGCGTGCAGTTCGCCGTTGGCCCACAGCGCGATGTGCACAGCGAAGTCCCGGCGGTTTTGCCCGTACTCCCAGGTGCCATCGAGTGGGTCGACGATCCACACCCGCTCGGCGCTCAAGCGGGAGTCGTCGTCCTTGGCTTCCTCGCTGAGGACCGAATCCTGTGGACGCGCCGCGTGCAAACGATCCAGGATCAGATCGTTGGAGCGCGCATCCGCTGCATCCCGCAGGCGGTTGGCTGTCTGCTTGTCGACCGGCGCAGCGTGCTCGTCGTAGAACTCGCGCCGCATCTGCAGCAACAACTGACCAGCCTCACGGGCGATGTCCCGGGACAAGGTCGCATCGTCACGGTCATCACTCATTGATCGTCTCCACCTGCTCGAATATGGAACTCATTTTGCGCCATCTCCAGTCCACGCTGCACGAGCGTCTCGACGGCCCGCGCGGCTCGATCCAAGAAGGCCGGTAGTTCGCTGCGCTGGGTTCCGGAGAAGGACTGCAAAACGAAGTCCGCCGGCGCCTGACGCCCGGGCGGGCGTCCGATGCCCATCCGCACCCGGAAGTAGTCCCCGGTACCGATCGCCGATCGAATGCTCTTCAACCCGTTGTGGCCACCGTCCCCTCCACCGCGCTTGAGCCGCAGGGCAGCGAAATCGATGTCGAGTTCGTCGTGCAGCACGACGAGCCGCTCGGGTGGAATCCGATAGAACGCCATCGCGGCCTTCACCGGACCCCCGCTTTCGTTCATGTACGAAAGGGGGTTGCACAACACGATCCGATCGCGCGCTCCGGGTAACCCCACGTGCGCCTCGGCGATCTCCGCGAGCACCTTGCGGTGTCGCGACATCTTCACCGCGCACTCGCCGGCGAGGCTTGCGACCGCCATAGCGCCGACGTTGTGCCGAGTCGTCGCGTAGGCCGGTCCCGGATTGCCCAGTCCGACGACGAGCCAGGGCTCGGACACGACCGCTGGTGGCTACTCGGACTCGGCGGCGGCTTCGGATTCGCCGCCTTCGGCGGCGCCCTCTTCCTTCGCAGCGCGTGCCGCTTCGCGAGCAGCCTCGGCAGCAGCCATCTCCTGGGCCTTGGCCTTGACGTCCGCAACCGCGTGGTCAACCGCCTCCAGCGGATCCTCACCGCGGGCGACGGCTTCCTCGAGCGCCATGATGACCGAGGCGGAGTCATAGCCGGCCTCAGCCGCGGCGATCTCCGCCTTGGCGACGGCGTCTGCGTAGCTCGTGCGGATCGCAGCTTCTTGCTTGGTGATGATCACCAAGTCCACGTGCTCGAGGTTGCGCTTCACCGGGTCGCGCTGCACGTCGCGGGGCTTGGTGAGGTAGACGTTGCCGCCGTAGGTCACGTTCAACACCACCCGCGGCTTGCGCAGCGCGAGACCCATCTCGTGCTCACTGATGGCCACGTGCACGAGCTCCATGTCGTTGCCGTAGATGACGGCCGGGACGTTGCCGGTTCGCCGCAGCCGGCGGGCGGCACCCTTGCCGAAATCCGTACGGGGCTCGGCGGTGATCTCGACGTTCGTCACGATGGTGCTCCTTCGGCTGCTGCTCGGTAGGTGTTGGCGTTTTGTCGCTTCGTTCTCGCGGGGGGCGCGGCCGACGGCGCGGCCAGATGCCGCCCGCGTCGATCACGGCGACACCCACTGCAGCCTGCGCAGCGCGCGTCTCCCTCGCCGAGGACGGCAGGAGTCTAGTAGTGGCAGCCGGGCGAGTGGCGACCGGTCGGTGCAACCGGTCAGTGCAACCGGTCAGTGAGAAGAGGCCTCGTCTGCCGTTGCCGGCTCGAACATCTTGGTCACCGACCCGTCGGTGAACACCTCGTTGATGGCCTTCGCCAGGAGTGGGGCGATCGACAGCACGGTGAGTTTGTCGAACTGCCGCTCCTCGGGGATCGGCAAGGTATCGGTGACCACCACTTCGGAGATGCGTGACTGCTGCAGCCGATCTCGAGCAGGATCGCTCAAGATGCCGTGCGTGGCCGCGACGATGACATCCTTCGCGCCGTTGTCGAACAACGTCTCGGCGGCCTTCACGATGGTGCCGCCGGTATCGATCATGTCGTCGACGACCACACACACCCGATCCTTGACGTCGCCGACCACCTCGAAGACCCGCACCTGGTTCGGCACATCCGGGTCCCGCCGCTTGTGGATGATCGCCAGCGGCGCCCCGAGGACGTCGGTCCAGCGCTCTGCCACCCGCACGCGTCCAGCATCCGGCGAGACGACCGTGATCTCGTCGGTGGCAACCCGTGATGCAACGTGATCGGCAAGTAGCGGCAACGCGAACAGGTGATCGACCGGTCCGTCGAAGAAGCCTTGGATCTGCGAGGTGTGCAGATCCACGGTCATTAACCGGTCGGCTCCGGCGGTGGTGAATAGGTCGGCCATCAAGCGCGCCGAGACTGGCTCGCGGCCGCGGTGCTTCTTGTCCTGCCGCGCGTACCCGTAGAAGGGGATGATCACCGTGATGCGCTTGGCCGATGCCCGCTTCAGCGCATCGATCATGATCAGTTGCTCCATGATCCACTTGTTGATCGGTTGCGTGTGGCTTTGCAGCACGAAGGCGTCCGTGCCGCGAACCGACTCCCGGAAGCGGATGAAGATCTCACCATTGGCGAAGTCGTAGGCGAGGGTGGGAGAAAGGTCGATGCCCAGTTCGTCCGCGACGGATTCCGCTAGCTCGGGGTGGGACCTGCCGCTGAGCAGGACCAGCCGCTTTTCGGTGGGTACGGACTTCTCGGCCACTCATTCCTCCCGTGCGTCGTCCGACGCGTCGACGGGTCGAACCCTTTCAGATGCCGAGTTCGCCTCGCGCGCCGCCCTCGCCGACGAGGAATCCGAGCGCCGTCGTTCGACCCAGCCCTCGATATTGCGCTGCTTGGCCCGCCCGACCGCCATCGCTCCCGGGGGAACGTCCTCGGTGATCACCGAGCCGGCCGCGGTGTAGGCGCCATCCCCGATCTCCACCGGTGCGACCAGCATCGAATCGCTACCGATGCGAACCTCCCGGCCCACCACGGTGCGGTGCTTGTCCTGGCCGTCGTAGTTGACGAACACCGTGGCTGCGCCGATGTTGGATCCCTCGCCGATCTGCGCATCCCCCACATAGGACAGGTGCGGCACCTTCGCGCCGTCGCCCACGGTCGAGTTTTTGATCTCCACGTACGCGCCTGCCTTCGCGCCGGCACCCAACTGGGCACCGGGGCGTAGGTACGTGAACGGTCCCACTCGAGCTCCGTCACCGATCACCGCGAGTTCGGCCCAGGTGTGGATCACCTCGGCGTCCGTCCCTACCTCGCAGGAAACCAGGGTGGTTCCCGGTCCCACTCGCGCGCCGGACGAGATGGCCGTCGGACCGCGCAAGATCGTCTGCGGCAACAGCGTGACGTCGGCTTCGATCTCCACGTCCACGTCGATCCACACGCTCGAAGGATCGGCCATCGTCACGCCATCGCGCATCCAGCAGACATTGATCCGATCGCGCATGAGAGCCGCGGCTTCGGCCAACTGCACACGATCGTTCACGCCGCGGATATCGTCGGGATCCGGCGCGATGTGCGCGCGTACGCGATGGCCGGCGGCCGTCAAGAGCCCGATCACATCGGTCAGGTACTCCTCGCCCTGGGAGTTGTCGGTGCCGAGCCGCGCGAGATTCTCCGCCAGTAAAGCGGAATCGAACGCGTACATCCCGGAGTTGATCTCGTCGATGGAACGCTGCTCAACTGTTGCATCGCGCTCCTCCACGATGGCCTGGACATCATCGTCCCCGCGCACCACCCGCCCGTAGCCGGAAGGGTCATCGACGCGAGCGGTGAGGACCGTGCAGGCCGCATCGTGCGCGGCCAGCATCCCGGCGAGCGTGTCCCCGGTCAGCAGCGGAGTGTCTCCGGTCAGAACAACAACGGACCCGGCCAACTGCGCGCCGCCTGCGGTCAAAGCCTCCATCGCCACTCGCACCGCATCGCCGGTTCCCCGCTGCTGTTCCTGGACAACAGGAAGCACCCAGGGAGCTACTTCCGCGAGGTGTTCCACGACTAGTTCGCGGCCGTGACCGACCACCACCACCACATGCTCGGGTTCGAGATGCGCGGCCGCCTCGATCACATGCCCCACGAGCGAGCGCCCGGCGATCGGGTGCAGCACCGTGGGCAGTGCGGACTTCATCCGCTTGCCTTCGCCGGCAGCCAGGATGATCACGGCCGCGGGTCGGATGGTCACGGCGTCATCCTTGCACCCCACCCACGCACCTGCCCCGCGGTTCGAGGCACTAAGGCACTTCCTTCAGCACCCGGAGCCGCTCGGACGTGGGCAACTGGCGGAAATCACGCCATCGTTGCTCACGTTCACTTCTCGATAGTCCTGGCTCACTGGTTGCCAGAAACCGCAGGAATCGGTTGCGCTCGAATTGCGCACCAATGGGCGCCCCCGCGTCGGCTCGTGAGCCACTCACGGCTATCAGATCCGCCAGCGTTGCCCCGTTTGGCTCCTTGAGTAACGCACGCACTGCAGCATTGGCAGTGAAGTCTCCCGCCATTTCGACCTCGAGCCACTCGCGCAAAGACCGACTGAGCGGCTGACCTTCCGGAACCTGCATCGACCGTGAATATGGCGGTGACAGCACGGTGCGTTCGGCAATCCGCCCCCTCGTTCGCGCTGTCGTCGATGAAGCGTCGTTCACCTCACCGTTCAACATCGCCACGATTGCGTCGGTCACCTGCTGTTTGGTTCCTGACCGCCGGGCACCGACCCTCCTGGCGATACGCACGAGCTGGTTCTTCGTCCAGTACCAGTCGTGCACATCCTGGGCCCGACTCACGTGCTCGATATCTGGCCGCATGCCGCTCCAGTGCCCACTTGTGTGCCTGCTCCCCGGGGAGGATTCGAACCTCCGTTGACGGATTCAAAGTCCGCTGTCCT
>CAZJYN010000008.1:42283-51181 GCA_964550285.1 uncultured Rubrivirga sp. | reverse complement strand
TGGAATCGAAGACACTGATCAAGGCAGTACGCGGCTTACTCTCCCGGAAGGTATCGAGTACCAGGTGCTGGGCGACATCATCCAAGGTGGGTTTCGTCGCCAAGTACGTGACCATCGCATTGATTCGATCCATTTGTTGGGACACGTCAACTCCATTCATGTAGCGGTCATCTGAATCTAGGAGTTGTTACTCACACAGTGCTGACGTACTGCTCACAGCATGCTGACAATGACTGCGTAGGAAGTCGGGTAGTCGTCGCATTGTGGTTCTTATGCGCATCACAGGTGGTCGTTTAGCGGCGTGCGCTCTCGCCGCGTCCTTCTTGCTCTCGGCATGCGGATCGGATAGCGCCAGCGCCAGCGCCAGCGCCAGCGCCAGCGACCCTACTGATTTGCCTGTCGTCGAGGAGATCATCGTGCGCTACGAACGTGGCGGTCCCCTCGAAACATCACGCGGACTTCCGTGGGGTGCACAGTGCGTATCCGACGACTACCGGAAGCAACTCACCCGTGATCGCGCTCTCGGTGCGCGCATGCACGTCGTGCGAATCGAACCGGGGGTCACTCCCAGAGTCGCCACGCGAATCGCTCGCCAAATGCAGCAATGTCCGTATATCGAATGGGCGGAGGCTGATGTGATCGTCTTCACGCTCCCTTGATAGTTCCCTCGATAACTCCCTCGATAGCCCTCTATCCATTCCTCACACAATCCGCCCACACCGCACCGCACCGCTTCCGCAGTGAGCGGAATCGGTTCGGACCCCTCGCAGATCCGACGTAACCTGCCTGCATGCGCGCAGTCCTGTCCGCTTTGACCGCCACGGGGTTGGTTATCGGATTTATATTGGCTGCTCCATCATCGGCCACGGAGCGCGACAAGGCTGGGGTCGTCGTCGCGGTCTTGGACACCGGGATCACTGCACACCCCGAAACTGGCTGGCGGGTGACCAATAGGGGTGTCGGTCGCCCAGGCGGTGTGGTGCTGCCCGGTTATGACTTCGTCTCCGATCCGTGGGTCGCCGCAGATGGCGATGGTTGGGACCCCGATCCCAGTGACCGCGGCGATGGCGTCAAGCCACGCGAAGCGGCCGATCGAGCCGGATGCCGTTCACGGGTGAGCTCGTGGCACGGGACGAACGTCGCGGGCACGATCGCCGCCCAAGGCTTCGCGCGCAATGGCTCCCTTGGCATCGCTCCCAGCGCGCGCATCCTGCCCGTACGCATCATGGGGCGGTGCGGTGGAAACACCGCGGACGTTGCGGCGGGACTGCTGTGGGCGGCGGGCGAACCGATTCCGGATGTCCCGCTCAACCCCTACCCCGCAAAGATCATCAACGTCTCACTGAGCGGGACTGCCTCCCGCTGCCCGCGACCTTTGCAAACAGCTATCGACGTGGCACGCGAGCGCGGCGCCATCGTCGTCGCTGCTGCAGGCAGCTCCGCACAGAACACAGCAACTTCGACACCAGCGAACTGTGCGGGGGTGATCACCGTGGCAGCGGTCGACAAAAAAGGAAAACGGGCTCCGACATCGAACTTCGGCAGCGAGGTCACGCTGTCGGCCCTTGGCGGAGATATGTCTACTGGTGAGCGGAACGGCGTCTTGACCACGACCGACACCGGGAGGTACCGACCGCGTGATCCGGCCTTCGGCTACTACCAAGGTTCGAGTGCCGCAGCGGCGCGTGTCAGTGGCGCACTCGCTGCCCTCGCTACACGGAATCCACGAGCCGACGCGGACACCATGACGTCGCTTCTGCTGTCCGCGGCTGCTCCTTTCGACAGCGGTCAGTGCGATGCCGGTGAGGGTAACTGCGGTGCGGGGATCCTCGATCTGGAAAGCCTTCTCGACGGTTGACCACGATCGCTGCCTGGTCAAGACCGGCATTTCGTCTTGGCAGCCATTCCTCGCTTGCGCACAGTGGTGATTGCGCGCAAGGCGCAGCAACCAAGGAGGCACAAACAGATGAACCCACCGGCATCCACCGAGACAGCAATCACGCGCTCCCGCGATGTGTGGCCCCGCTTCACGGACTGGCTCGACACACTCGTCCCCAGTGATCTGAACTGGCGTACCGGATTCCCGCATTCGATCAGGGTCGAGGAATTCACCCGCGACGGAAGTCTCGTGATCCGAGCGGAGATGCCGGGTATCGATCCCGATGAGGATGTGCATATTCACGTCAAGGACAGCATGCTCACCATCGAGGGTAAGCGCGAGGAGCACACCGAAACCGACCAGCGCTCGGAGTTCTTCTACGGGACGTTCATGCGCACACTACGACTACCGTCGGAAACGAAGAGCGAAGACATCAAGGCCGAATACCGCGACGGCATATTGGAGATCGCCATACCTGTGAGGGAGCCGACTACACCGGCCGAGAGCATCCCCATCAGCCACAACTGATCATCCCCGAGCATGCGAAGGCCCGGTACTGACAGCAGTACCGGGCCTTCGATGATGCGGTTCGCTCAGCCAGCCCAACGCTCGGCGAGGGACTTGCCCAAAGCCTGCAAAGTGGCTCGCTCGGCCGCGGTGATGTTCTGCTTGTAATCGCGGTCGTATTCCAGAGTCTGAATGGCATTGCCGACGAGGTACATCACCACGTACTCGTCGTCGATGAACTCGTAGTCCTTGCTCTTGTTGTCACTATTGGAGTGGATCCACACGCCGGGGACGCCGAATGTCTCGAACTGCGTGGTGCCGTTGCGCAGACGCTGGCTCCAGGTGTACTCGAGGTCACCTTCACCGTCGGTTTCCCGGGTGTCCCCGGTGCACTTGGCGGCGCGGGTCTTCACTTTCTCCCAAGCTTCCTGTGCAGCTTCCACAGAGCCGTACAGGTAGAGGTTCTGTTGGATAGCGGCATCGCGACGAAGGTCGAGGTCGCCGAGTTCCACCTGGTACTGCTGGACCGCAGGCGGGCCTAGCCGAGCCTTGTTATTGGTCGAACACAGCCACGGCTGGGGACCAATCCCCTCGGAGGCCATAAAGGAGTAACCCTTCGTGCTGACCCGGATACCTTCGGGGATATCGGCCCGGGTGAGCATGGTGCTGGCGGCTCGAACCAGTTGCTCGGTGGTGGGCGCTGCTTGCACCGCTCCGGCACCGGCGAACCCGAGCACCGCCGCCATTCCGGTGGCGGCTAGGGCCCGCATCATCGTGGGTGTCTTCATCGAGAGGATCTCCTTCGTCTTCGTGGTAGTGGTTCCGGCCGGCTGCTGCCGACTCGCAAGGTTCATGACCCCTGTGCGCTGACTTGCAGTGTGGCATCTATATCGACGACCAGGTCATCCACAGTGCCGACACCGGGTATGGGGATGGTCACCTTGCCAAACGCCGCGCTACCGACGATCTCCAACTCCGACATGGCATCCCAGTCTTCGTCGACTGGCTTGAGGGTGAGTTCGATCTCCACGTCCAACGTCCCGGCCTTGGCCCGGCCGCTGATGCTCGAGGTATCCGTGGACAGTCCACCGGATCCGGCATAGACCAGATCGTGGGCACGGTATCCGGCGATGAACGCGCGGGCGGCATGCTCGGTGAGGAAGTTTCCGGTCTTCACCTTGTCCAGCGCCACGGTCAGATCCAAATGCACTTTCGCCGTGGCCAGGGTGAGCCGGCCAGAACGTACGGGTGCGCGGACATCGAGATCCATCAGCCCCGAACCGCCACCGTTGCGCAGGCGGACATCGCTGCCGTCCATCTGCCCGACATCCCATATCCGACTCACGGCGACACTCTGCCAAACGCACCGACGATGCACCGCGGTAGCCCACTGATTCCTGCAGGTGGCGTCGCAAGGCGGCGCCTTTTGCGACGCCACCTGCAGGAATCAGCGCTGCCGGGCATAGCGAAGGGGCGGGAACCTTGCGGTTCCCGCCCCTTCGCGGTGTTCGTGGTGCCTGCTGCCGGACTTAGAAGTCCATGCCGCCCATGTCGCCGCCGCCGGCCGGCATGGCCGAAGCGGGCTCGGGCTTGTCGGCAACGACAGCCTCGGTTGTCAAGAAAAGGCCGGCGATCGACGCGGCGTTTTGCAGCGCCGAGCGCGTCACCTTGGCCGGATCGATGATGCCTTCGGCAACCATGTCGACGTATTCGCCGGTGGCAGCGTTCAGGCCTTGGCCCACCGGCAGTTCGCGCACCTTCTCCACGATCACGCCGCCCTCGAGGCCGGCGTTCTCGGCGATCTGCTTCAACGGAGCCGAAACCGAGACGCGGACGATGTTCGCGCCAACAGCCTGCTCGTCGATGAGGCCGAGGGCCTCGATCTTCGGATCCGCAGCCTTCATGGCCTGGATCAGCGCGACGCCGCCGCCGGGCACGATGCCCTCCTCAACGGCCGCCTTCGCGTTGCGAACGGCGTCCTCGATGCGGTGCTTGCGCTCCTTGAGCTCAACCTCGGTTGCAGCGCCGACCTTGATCACCGCAACGCCACCGGCCAACTTCGCCAAGCGCTCTTGCAGCTTCTCGCGGTCGTAGTCGCTATCGGAGTTGTCGATCTCGGTGCGGATCTGGTTCACGCGGCCTTGGATCTGCTCCGCGTCGCCAGCACCCTCGACGATGGTGGTTTCGTCCTTGGTGACGACCACCTTGCGGGCGCGACCGAGCAGGTCGAGCGTTGCGTTCTCGAGCTTGAGGCCAACCTCTTCGGAGATGACCTGACCGCCGGTGAGGATCGCGATGTCTTGCAGCATCGCCTTGCGGCGATCACCGAAGCCCGGAGCCTTGACGGCTACCGAACGGAAGGTGCCGCGGATCTTGTTGACCACCAGGGTCGCGAGGGCTTCACCCTCGAGATCCTCGGCGATGATCGCCAGCGGCTTGCCGGACTGCATGACCTTCTCCAGGACCGGAACGAGATCCTTCACCGAGGCGATCTTGGAGTTCACGATGAGGACGTAGGGATCCTCGAGCTCGGTCTCCATCCGCTCGGTGTCGGTCACGAAGTAGGGGCTGATGTAGCCCTTGTCGAAGCGCATGCCCTCGGTCAGTTCGAGTTCTAGGCCGAAGGTCTGGCTCTCCTCGACGGTGATGACGCCTTCCTTGCCGACCTTGTCCATCGCCTCGGCGATCAGCTCTCCGACCTCGGCGTCGCCACCGGCGGAGATGGCCGCGGTGGAAGCGATCTGCTCCTTGGTCTCGACATCCTTGGCCATCGAGAGGAGTTCCTCCGCGACGACATCCGTCGCCTTCTCGATGCCACGCTTGAGACCCATCGGGTTGGCGCCGGCAGCGACGTTGCGCAGACCCTCGCGAACGAGCGCCTGAGCGAGGACGGTCGCGGTGGTGGTGCCATCACCGGCGACGTCGTCGGTCTTCTTGGCGACCTCCTTGACGAGCTCGGCGCCGATCTTCTCGTACGGGTCTTCGAGTTCGATCTCCTTGGCGATGGAAACGCCGTCGTTGGTGATGGTGGGGGCGCCCCACTTCTTCTCCAACACGACATTGCGGCCCTTGGGGCCCAGGGTGACCTTCACGGCGTCGGCGAGCACGTTCATGCCGCGCTCGAGGGACCGCCGGGCCTCCTCATCGAATGCAATCATCTTTGACATGGGGGTCTGTTCCTCCGGAACGTCCGAGTGGAAAGTTGTCACTCTCGGGTGTCGAGTGCTAAAGCAGAAGTTAGCACTCACCCCCGGGGAGTGCAAATCTCCGGGCACCCCGAAGCCCTCGGCCCGGCAGCCGCCGAGCCGTACGCGCCCGCCGATTACTGGCTGGTGACGTCTACCCCGAGCCGGCGAGCCGAGCGAGCACGCTGGCGAGCAGCGCGCATCCGGCGCAGCCGCTTGACCAACATCGGGTCGAAACGCATGGCTTCCGGGCGGTCGATCAGGTTGTTGATGATCTGGTAGTAGCGGGTGCCGCTCATGTCGAATAGGTCTCGAATGGCCTGTTCCTTGGCTCCGGCGTACTTCCACCACTGGCGTTCGAACTCCAGGATCTGGCGTTCACGTTCGCTCAAGGCTTCCCCTGCCGCTTCGGACTCGAGGCGGGCAGCATCCATGCCGTACTCCTTCGCAGTCAACCCGAACGTTCAATTTTCGGATCGGTGGTCGCAAGTGGTTTCCGAGGGGAAGGTGGGGGACATCGTATGCCGCGAATGCCATCGATGTCATTTACCTAGGCCGACGACGTTGACCGCTACGCAAGATCACCCAACTGAAGCCGTAGCCGAGGCCATTGGTGGCCCAGTGCAGGCCCATCGGTGCGATCACACTGCCCGAGACGATCCGCATGAGAGCGAAGAGCACGCCTGCGATCGTGGTCGTCAGCACGCTGCCGGCCACCGCGAGGATGTTCCCGCGCACTCCACCGCCGACGACGGATCCCAGCGCCGGGTTCTTCTCATGGGTTCCGATGCTCGGAAGGACGTGCCAGATTCCGAACAGCAGCGCCGAGATCGCAATCGCCCAGCCCACTCCGAACCTGCGGGCGAGCATGGAGAACAGCACCGCGCGAAAGGCGATCTCCTCGAGCATGACCGTCCCGAACGGGACTTCGACGAGCGCCTGGAACGCTAGTCGTCCACCCGAGAGCGCACCGATGCTCTCGTCCTTGAATGCCTGACGCGTCCTTCGGAAGAAACTGCCGATCACGTAGATGGCGGTCACCAACCCGATCGAGGCGGCCGCCCAGATGAAGCCGGATAGGAAGAAGAACCAGCCGAGCCCCATGTCGGTGAAGGAGTTGCCGTCCAGCAGTCCGATAGCCACCAAGACGACCGAACCGGCGAAGGACCACAGCAGGTAGTGCGTCTTGGGTGCCAACCGATTGTTGACGATGTTGATGATCACGATGGCGGCGATGACCACGAGCAGTGGCCACCACGCCAGCCCCGGTTCGTACTCCGGAACCCGCCAGCCGATCATTTTTCGCCCGCCTGTGCCACATAGACCGTGTTCGTGGCGACACCATCTTGAAGCGGGTTCGCAAAGCTGACGATTCGCGAACTTACGTGCGCGAACGTGCCGCGCAGCACCCGCAGGTACTCCTCATCCGGTGGGTCGTTCGACCACAGTGCGAAGACACCCCTGTCATCGAGCAGCGCGGCGAGCGCCCTGGTTCCCGCATCGGTGTACAACCACTCGTTCCCCGGCGCGAGGGTGTGGCGCGGAGAGTGATCGATATCGACGATCACCGCGTCCCATGCAGACTCCGCGCACGGACCCGTTTGCTGTCGCACCAGGTCGAAGAAGTCACCTTCGAACAGGCTCGTTCGTCCATCGCCACTGACTTCCAAGCCCAGCGGAACGAGTCCTCGACGATGCCAGGAGATCACCGGCGCGATGGCGTCCACCACCGTCATCTGGCTCACTCGGTCATCGCGCAGCACCTCACGGGCTGTGTAGCCCAGGCCCAGACCACCGACGAGGACGCGAAGATCGTTACCTGAAACCCCCTCCAGGGCCGCGATGGCCAACTCCTGCTCAGCAGCCGTGAACGAACTCGACATCAAGTACTCCTCGCCCAGGAGCACTTCGAAGACTTCCTGATCGAGGATCGGGTCGTGCCGACGACGAAGGGAGATCTCGCCCCACTGCGTGGGCTGCCAATCGATCTCGGTTATCCGCCTTGACACGAACGAACGCTAACCCACCCCGGGAGAATGCCACCCATAAGCGATGGCCGACGTCATCTCGTGCACCGAACCCGGCGCTACCCTTTCCTTGGCAATGCCGGCCCCTGTAGCTCAGTGGTAGAGCAACCGCCTTGTAAGCGGTAGGTCGTCAGTTCAATCCTGACCGGGGGCTCGTTTCGGTCGAAGCCAGCCGATCACCGAGGATCGCGCTAGTTGTTCGTTCGGCCGCCTCCAAGGCACCTTCGATGTGACCGGCGAAGGCTTGCGCCGTCTCGGTCGATGACCAGTGCAGTCGACCTTCCAATGCCGGGCGTTGATAAACGGGGTGTCCGAACATGCCGTACTCGGGAGATCCGCCCGCACTCGGCACCGCGGTCCACTTCTCTTGGCTCCAGTCCTGGATGAGCAATTCGATGGGCGCTGCGGCCGACGGCCCAAACATGCGGGTGAGTTGCTCGCGAATATCCATCTCGATTGCCGGATGCATGGACGCCGCTCGCGCGAAGCCGAACAACGCAGCCGGCTCGCCGCCTGGTCCGGACATGTCGTGGATCTCCGCGAGCGGTCCCCGCCTGCTCATCGCGGCCCCAGCGAAACCTTCGGTTCGCCAGAAGGGCTCGTCATAGCGCGCGACCACCTTCACCGAATCACCCATCCATACCGGCGTGCGAACGGCGACATTGACGAGTTCATTCGGCAGCGACTTCGGGAGTTCGATCGCGTGCACCGCGAGTGCCGGCGGAAGTGCGATGACCACATGATCTGCTCGCCACTCGTCAGCTGTCGTGACGACCGTCAGTTCATCGGTAATCCGCTGCACCGGCTGGTCGAGATGGATCACCCCGTCCGGCAGTTGATCGGCGAGGGCAGCAGCGAGAGTCGAGGTTCCTTGAACGATCCGATGCGCGGGAACGTCGATCGGATTACCCGGGTAACGCTGCACACCGGTGAGATCGTCGATGACGGCGTCACCGTCTCGATACTGATCGAATGTTTCGATTCCCAACCGACGTGCTAGGGCCTGCACTCGATGCTCCCCCGGCCAGAACCATGAGGCACCGAGGTCGAGTGGCGATCCCAACAAGCGACCACCGACACGATCGCGTGCTTCGAGGACGATGACATCGTGACCCGCGCGAACCAACTGGTCGGCCACCGATAGTCCGCTGATTCCCGCGCCGATGACTACTGCCGAGACAGCCATTCACCAACCTGAACAGCGAAGTTCCTCAGATCCTCGTGGTGCTCGAGTCGCTCTTTGACGATCTGATCGTCGACATCCACGTACTCGTGCACGAGAACGTTTCGGAAGCCAACC
>CAZJYN010000008.1:26126-42183 GCA_964550285.1 uncultured Rubrivirga sp. | reverse complement strand
TTCACGGCGCGCTAGGGAAGCCAAGCCTTCGTCGAGCGAGCGGAGGAGCCTGGTGACGCGAACTGCATCAACCACGGCTCAGCGTCTCCAGGAATTCCCGATGCGAGCGTTCGATGCGGTATCGCTCGTCGAGGTAGATCTTGCGGGTGGTCGACTCCCAACGGACGCGCGCCACCTCGTCATCTTCGAACAGTAGTTTCCCCTCAAGTGCGATCTTGCCCTTCAACTCCAGGGGCGCCGAGTTGAGCACGAGAAGATCGACGCGGCTGGGCATCTCGACTTCGAAACTCTCAGGGGCGGGGTCAGGGAAAAGCGCTGCGACGTCGAGGTCGGATTTCGAAGTGGCCTCGCCGCGAGCGACGCTGCCGAAGACGTAGGCAAAGAGAGCACCGCGCGCACGCAAGGTATCGATCACGTCCTGGCGCTCTTCCATGGCGGAAGTCTGTCACGACGATGCGACACCTTTGATTCACATGGCAGGCTCGCCTCGTGCAGATGACCGGGGTGGCCGACCAACCCCAACTGGCATTCCTGCCCTGGAACACGCCTCTGGAGACGTGGCCCGAGGATGTGGTCGTCGCCTTGCCCCGCGGTATCTCGCGGCACATCGTGCGCTTCGTACGCATCGAGGGCGTGGTCTATGCGATCAAGGAGGTCGAGTTCGAACTCGCCGAACGGGAGTACCGACTGCTAACCGACCTGCACCGCAGGGAGATCCCGGCCGTGGAACCGGTTGCCGTGGTTTCCAACAGGTTCGACGCCGACGGCGAAGCGCTGCCGGCGGCCCTGATCACCCGGCATCTGCAGTACTCACTCCCCTATCGCGCACTGTTCTCCTCGACACTGCGCGCCGAGACTGCCGAACGCCTGCTCGACGCCCTCGCGGTGCTGCTCGTGCAACTGCACCTCGCCGGTTTCTCCTGGAACGACTGTTCGCTTTCCAACACGCTCTTCCGACGAGATGCCGGTGCCTTCGCGGCCTATCTCGTCGACGCGGAGACCGGTGAGTTACACGATCACCTCACGAACGGACAACGCGAATACGACCTCGAGACCGCGGCCACCAATGTGGCCGGGGAGTTGATGGATCTTCAGGCGGGCGAGCGACTCCAGGACGACATCGATCCGATCGTGATCGGCGTGAGCCTGCGTACGCGCTATGACTCCCTGTGGCGGGAGATCACTTCCCCCATCACGTTCACACGCGATGACCGCCACCCGCTGGAGACACGAATCCGTCGGCTCAACGAACTCGGCTTCGACTTCGCGGAATTGCAGACGATCACCGACGCCACCGGCACCCAGATGATCGTGCAGCCGAAAGTGGTCGACTCCGGCCACCACTCCCGACGCCTCATCCGTCTCACCGGTTTGGATGTCGAGGAGAACCAGGCCCGCCGCCTGCTGAACGACTTGGACTCCTACCGGGTGAAGATCGGACTCGAGCCCGTGGACGAGGAGTTCGCCGCACACCGATGGGTCTCCGAGAGATTCGAGACGGCAATGGCCCAAGTGCCGGCCGATCTGCGCACGCGTATGGAACCGGCTGAGATATTCCACGAGATCCTCGAGCACCGTTGGTACCTATCCGAGCAAGCCGGGCACAGTGTCGCCTTCCTCGATGCCGTACGCAGTTACGCGAACACCGTCTTGGTGGCCAAGCCCGACGAGCGCAGCGTGATCGGTTCCCGCTCCGGCGATGTAGACGATGCCACAGCGGAACTACGGATCGTCGTCCCGTTCGACGAGGACTAGCGCCGGGCGAAGACCGCGTTCAACGCGATACCCGCCGCGACCGAGGCGTTCAACGACTCCTGATCACGCACCATCGGAATGCGAACACGGAAATCGCACGTCTCGGAAACTAGGCGTGAGAGCCCTGCCCCCTCGGAGCCGATCACCAAGACCACCTTGTCGGAGAGGACGTCGTCGTCGATGTCGGCGAAAGTGGTGTCGGTTTCCGCCTCGAGACCGATCGACATCCATCCGGCGTCATGCAGTTCGGTGAGGCTGGTCCGCAGATTCGTCACCCGCGCGACCGGTAGCCGGGACAGGGCTCCTGCAGAGGCCTTCCACGCCGATGCCGTGACCCCGGCGGATCGCCGAGCCGGGAGGATGAGACCGCTAGCGCCGAAGGCCGCGGCCGAACGTGCGATGGCGCCTACGTTGTGGGTATCGGTGATGCCGTCGAGCATGACGAGGAGATTCCCGATGGCAACGTCGCTTAGGTCCGCGTACTCGTAGTCCTCGATTGCCAACACGAGCCCTTGGTGGTTGCCCCCGTGCGCAAGATCGTCGAGGTCAGCCCGTGATCCCTCGAAAACCGGGACCGCCGCGGTTTGCGCTAGGCCAAGGGATTCCCGCCAGCGTTCGTCGGGGTCGGCGCGAACCTGCAGGTACAGCGCGGTGGCTGGTACGCCCGCACGCAACGCCTCGAGCACTGGATTTCGTCCGATAACTACGTCTCCCGGCGCCGAGGACTTGCGTGGATTCCCCGCCTGCTGCTTACGAGCCCGCTTGGCGGCCGGATGATGAACGCGATCGCTTGCTTTCGGCGTGGGCCCCTTGCCCTTGAGCCCGGAGCGGCGTTGACCGCCGGATCCGGTGGTGGCGCCCTTCTTCTTCGCCGGGTCGCGCTTGGCTCCGCGGCGTTGGGAGTTACCGGCCATTGCTCGGCTCGCCGACGCTCCAGCGAGCGCCATCGGGGGTGTCTTCGATGACGATGCCCGTCGCGGTGAGTTGATCGCGGATCGCATCGGCTGCCGCGTAGTCCTTACGCTCTCGCGCTGCCTGCCGTTGATCGAGGGCGACGCGTACAAGATCGTCTACTACGTCCACGAGTCGGTCTCCCGTTCGCCCGGTCATCCAGTTGTCCGCGAGCGGGTTGAGGCCGAGGGCATCCAGCATCGACACGACGGACACTAGATGCTCGCGCGCAGCCTCACGATCACCCGCCGCGAGTGCCGTGTTCCCTGCTCGCACCACCCCGTGGATCACCGCGATGGCTTGCGGGGTGTTGATGTCGTCGTCCATGGCCTCATCGAAGGCCTGCGCGCGAGTGCTGCCATCGACCGCAACTTCCTCGATGCCAAGAGACTCGATGGCGCGGACGATAAATCCCTCGATGCGTTGGAACCCCTGACCTGCATCGGTGACCATCTCGTCGGAGAACTCCAGGTTGGATCGATAGTGGGCACCGGCAAGGTAATAGCGCAGCTCGATCGGACGCACCCGTTGCACTACTTCGGAAACCAGCAGCGAGTTGCCGAGCGACTTGCTCATCTTCTCCCCGGCCGTGGTTACCCACGCGTTGTGTAGCCAGTAGTTGGCGAAGCCATCTCCGGCGCACTTGGACTGCGCGATCTCGTTCTCGTGGTGTGGGAACACCAGATCCAGACCGCCACCGTGGATATCGAAGCTCTCGCCGAGGTACTTGCGGGCCATCGCTGAGCACTCGATGTGCCATCC
The DNA here is from genome assembly GCA_964550285.1 of uncultured Rubrivirga sp. Lineage (GTDB taxonomy): Bacteria > Actinomycetota > Actinomycetes > S36-B12 > S36-B12 > S36-B12. Next base: position 38,715 of record CAZJYN010000008.1, on the reverse strand, counting down.
CGGTCGACCTGGCCCCCACGGGGTCTCCCACGAGGGTTCGCCCTCCTTGGCGCCCTTCCACATCGCGAAATCCAGCGGGTCCCGCTTGGCACGGGCTTGCGTATCCTCAGCCGCGAGCATGTCGTCCGGCCGTTGCCCACTGAGCGATCCGTAATCCGAGTACGCCCGGACATCGAAGTAGACGTCGCCGTTCGCGGCGTACCCGTATCCGGCATCCACGAGCCGCTGCATCAACGCGATCATCTCCGGGATATGTCCGGTGGCGCGGGGTTCGTAGGTGGGCGGAAGGCAACCGAGATCGTCGTACGCCTGCGTGAACGCACGCTCATTGCGCATGGCCACGACCCAGTACGGCACATCCTCATGCCCTGCGTTGTGCAAGATCTTGTCGTCGATGTCGGTGACGTTGCGGATGAACGTGACGTTATAGCCGCGAACCGTCAGCCAACGCCGCACGATGTCGAATGCAACTCCACTGCGGATATGCCCGACGTGCGGTGGACCTTGGACGGTGGCACCGCAGACGTACATCCCCACCCGACCCTCGTGCAGCGGCACGAAGTCGCGAACAGTGCGAGAAGCGGTGTCGTGGAGTCGAATCGGCACGGGGGCGACAGTACCGGGATGCTTCACCGGATAAGGGTGACGACCTTCTGGGGTCGAATGCGCACGATGACGCGGACATTGTCGGTGCCGTCGTCAGCGGGATAGCGATCCTGGCCCGTGTACTCCTTGCATAACCGATCGATGAACTCGCGTCCACCTTCCTCAGTGATCTCCGCGATGCCCCGAACCTCCACGTAGGAGTAGGGAGCGTCCTTCGGGTAGACCAGGACGCTGCAACGCGGATCGGACTCGAGGTTGAGGGTCTTACGACGCCCTCGGACGGTTGAGACGAGCAGATCGTCACCATCGCGAGCCACCCAGACGACAGCTTGATGGGGTCGCCCATCCGGAAGCAAAGTCGCGATCACCGCGAATTCGGGGGCGTCGAACCAGGGCTTGACCTCATCGGGAATGCCAACCACGGTGGCAGTTTGCCACGCTCAGGAGGCCGCGACGACGCAGGCGACCGCGATCGCCGCAACGCCTTCACCCCGGCCGGTGAGGCCCAGGCCGTCGGTCGTGGTCCCCGACACGCTCACCGGAGCACCGAGCGCGGCCGAGAGGACGTCTTGGGCTTCTTGCCGCCGGGCACCGATTCGCGGCCGGTTCCCGATGACCTGCACGGAGGCATTGACGATGGTGAACCCAGACTCGCGGACGGTCGCAGCAGCATGCGCGATCAAACTGATGCCCGATGCCTCACTCCATTGCGGGTCGTCGGTGCCTACGAGTGATCCGAGATCGCCCAACCCAGCGGCGCCGAGGATCGCATCGCAGATCGCGTGGGAGGCGACGTCGGCATCGGAATGCCCGGCAAGGCCGACCTCCCCGGGCCACAGCAGACCGGCCAACCACATGGCTCGACCCTCGGCGAAGGCGTGGACGTCGGTTCCGACACCGACCCGCGGCGCGGGAGTATCGGCGTTCAACGGGTCCTGCGCTTGGCTATCAATGACTCGGCGAGTAGAACATCGAGCGGTCGAGTGACCTTGAAGGACTCCTCGTGTCCATCGACAGCGTGCACCGCGATACCGAGTGATTCGACCATCCCAGCATCGTCGGTTACAGCTTCGTCCACCTCGGCGTGCGCTCGCTGTAAAACGTCACGGTCGAAGCCTTGGGGTGTTTGGGTGGCGCGCATCTTCGCGCGGGGAATGGTGCCAAGGATCTGGCCGTCACCATCGATGGACTTGATGGTGTCGACGACGGGGATGACGGGAATGACAGCCGGGTGCCCCTCGCGTACCGCGGAGGCAACGGAGGTGACCACCTCGACGGGAACGAGGGGGCGGGCCGCATCGTGCACCAAGACGATGTCCACGTCTTCCGGGAGCCCGATCAGTGCCCGGGCGACCGACTCCGAGCGCGTTTCCCCGCCGGCGACCACGGCTACCTCCGCCCCGAACTCAGAGTCGATGAGTAGCGAACGGACTTCCTCGACGCTTTGGGCCGGCGCCGCCACGACCACCAGGTCGACCATGGGGCTTGCGGCGAGCGCTTTCACCGCGTGGACGAGCATCGGAGTGCCGGCCAGTTCGCGAAGAGCCTTCGGGGCTCCGGGGCCAAGGCGTTCCCCTCGACCCGCGGCGGGGACTAACGCGGCTACCCGCCCGTGGGCCGGCGGCTCGCTCATCGGGGGATTCGCGTCAGGACGCGAGGACCTCGTCGAGGATGGCCTCGGCCTTGTCCTCGTCGGTCTTCTCCGCCAGCGCCAATTCGCTCACCAGGATCTGCCGAGCCTTCGCCAGCATGCGCTTCTCGCCAGCGGACAACCCGCGCTCTTGTTCGCGACGGAAGAGGTCACGCACTACCTCGGCGACCTTGATGACATCGCCGGATGCCAACTTCTCCAAGTTGGCCTTATAGCGCCGGGACCAGTTGGTCGGCTCCTCGGTGTAGGGCTGACGCAGCACGCTGAAGACCTTGTCCAGACCTTCGGCATTGACGACATCGCGAACCCCGACGAGATCCACGTTGTCCGCGGGAACGCGGACAGTCAGATCGCCTTGGGCAACGCGGAGTACCAAGTACTCCCGATCCTCTCCCTTGATCTTCCTCATTTCCACGGATTCGATGACTGCAGCCCCGTGGTGCGGGTAGACGACCGTGTCTCCGACGTTGAATGCCATTGGCGAGAACCCCTTTCCGGATCGCCGATTCTAGCATCGGGCTTTCGACCGTTAGTCTGTGGCTGTGCGAACCCCACGATCCCCACTCGTCGTTCTCGCCGGCGCATTGGCTGCAGCCAGCCTCGTCTTGACCGGTTGCTTCAACGGACAAGGCGCCATGACCACCGTCCAATCCGATGACCTCACCGGAGACGGCGTGCAAGCCAAGGTCGGCAACATCCGCGCGGAGAACCTGCTCCTCGTCCGGGGCCCGGAGGGCTCCGCCAGCGCGACCTTGGCCACGCGAATCGTCAACGGTGACCCCGAGGCCGACCGCCTGCTCGGAGTTCAGATCGACGGCCTTCCGGCGTTCGTCACCGGAGACACCGTCGAGTTGCTGCCCGGTGAATCCATCGGCTTCGGATACGAGTCGGACCTGTGGATCAACTCCTATGACTTCTCCGCCGCGGAGAGCAGTTACGTCCCTGTGGCCCTGCAGTTCGAGCGTGCTGGCATCGCACGAGTGGACGTCCTCGTGGTACCACCCATGGGCTACTACGAAGGCATCGAACCGGTACCACCGGCCGCCTGATAGCTCGGTGGGACCGGTCGAAACTAGGCCTCGAACTTGTAGCCCAAGCCTCGAACGGTCACCAGGTGCACCGGATGGGCCGGATCCTGTTCGACCTTCGCGCGTAGCCGCTTGACGTGCACGTCGAGGGTCTTGGTGTCGCCCACGTAGTCCGAGCCCCAGACCCGATCGATGAGCTGGGCCCGGGTGAGGACCCTGCCGGCATTGCGAACCAGGATCTCCAGCAGGTCGAACTCTTTCAGGGGCATGGTTACCTGATCCCCGCGCACCGTGACCACGTGACGCTCGACATCCATGCGAACCGGACCGGCCTCCACTGCCGCGGGCAGCAGTTCATCGAGATCGCCGTGACGGCGCAGGACGGCCCGCAGCCGGGCGAGTAGTTCGCGCGAGGAGAACGGCTTCGTGACGTAGTCATCGGCTCCGAGCTCGAGCCCCACCACCTTGTCGACCTCGCCGTCCTTCGCGGTGAGCATGATGATCGGGACTTGGGACTTGCCTCGGATCAGCCGGCACACCTCGGTGCCGGGCAGCCCCGGGAGCATCAGGTCCAGCAGTACGAGGTCGGGACCGACTTGATCGAATTGGTCGAGTGCTGAGTTGCCGTCGGCGGCGACGGTGACCTCATAGCCCTCCCGCTTGAGCATGAAGGTCAGTGCCTCGGAAAACGACTCCTCGTCTTCCACCACAAGTACCCGCGTCATCACAGTCCTCCGTCATCGGGAAACGCGACGATGTCCATTTCCAGTTCCTCGGGCTCTCGAGCCGTGCCAGTTTGCGGGTCGTAGGCAGGTAGCCGCAGCGTGAAGGTCGATCCGGTGTTCACCTCGGACCACACGGTGCATTCACCGCCGTGGTTTTGGCAAACATGCTTGACGATCGCCAACCCGAGGCCGGTTCCGCCGGTTCCTCGAGACCGAGCCGGATCGACCCGATAGAACCGCTCGAAGATGCGATCGAGGTCGTGACCGGGGATTCCGATGCCTTGATCCTTGACGGCGATCTCCACGATCCCGCTGGAGTTCTTCGAGGACACGGCGACACGGGTGTTGTTCGGCGAATAGACGATCGCGTTGGTCACGAGGTTGCGCAGCGCGGTCAACAACTGTCCCCGATCGCCATAGACCTCGGCCTCGCTCTGCCCACCACGTACGAGTTCGATGTCATGACTCATCGCCAATGTTCGGACTTCCTCGAATGCGCGATTGATGAGCTCATCGACGCTCACCACCTCGGCGCGCGTCATGGGATCGTCGGACTGTAGGCGCGAAAGATCGATCACATCCTGGATTAGCGAACTGAGCCGCGAGGCTTCCAACTGCATGCGCTCGGCGAAATGCCGCACCTGCTCGGGATCATCCGCAGCAGAGAGCACCGTCTCGGCTAGCAAGGACAAGGCGCCGACCGGAGTCTTCAACTCATGGCTGACGTTCGCGACGAAGTCCCGGCGAACCGCATCGACGCGACGCTCCTCCGCAAGATCGTCGATAAGTACCAAGATGGCGCCGGTGCCGAGTGCCGCTGCCCGAACGCGCAACTCGAGCAGTTCTCGTCCAAGAGGTGGTCGGCGAACCCGCATTTCCTGCTCGCGGGCATTGCCGTCGTCGCTGACCCGTTCCACGAGTCGCGCGATGTCGCTGATGGTGAGCGTGCTGCGGTTGACCAGTCCGAGGGCGAGTGCACGCGAACTCGCTCGCAGGACGGCGCCATCGGGAGCGGTGACGATCGACGCGGACGGCAGGACCGACAGCACCCGGATCACCTCATCTGGGACCGCGGGGCGAAGGACCGAAGCGCCGGCCGGCGCCGCTTGACCGGCGTCCGATCGACGTCTCAATGCCACGCAAGAAGGATAGGGGCGCAAACCGATCCGGTCGCCGCACGCGGGGCGTGACGGACCCATGATTGGCCGACCGTTCACCTGGAGTTCCAAAGGTTCCCCGATTAGTCATCTTTTGTTCATGTTGTGGACGAAGGAAGCCCTTTCGTGGGCGTAGGCTTGCTGAAATCCTCTTATCGTCGACGTCAGGAATGGGCGATGCGCGCGGCCTACTACGAGCAACTCGATCGAGTAAACGACGATCTGGTCGAGATGACCCGATTGGTCGGTTCGGCGATGAATCGCGCGACACAGGCTCTGCTCGACGCCGATCTGCCCCTCGCCGAGGCTGTCATCGATTTCGACGCCAAGGTCGACACCCTCGCCAGCGACGTCGAGGAGCGCTGCTACGAACTCGTGGCACTCCAGCAGCCGGTCGCTACCGATCTTCGGGTGATAATCGGTGCGCTGCGCATTTCCAGCTCCTTGGAACGTATGGGCGACCTCGCCGAGCACGTGGCCAAGCAGGCGCGTATGCGCTTCCCGAAAGTGGCGGTACCACAGGAACTGCGCGCCACCTTCGCCGAGATGGGTGCCCTCGCCGAGGCGATCGTCTCGAAGACCGGCTCGGTGATCGCCACCAAGGACGTGGCCTTGTGCACCGACATCGCTCAGCACGACGAGCAGATGGACAGATTGCATCGAGAGCTGTTCACCATCGTGTTATCGCCCTCGTGGAAGTACGGCGTAGAGGAGGCCATCGATGTCACTTTGCTCTCGCGCTACTACGAGCGGTACGCCGATCACGCCGTTTCGGTCTCGCGCCGTGTGGTCACCATCGTGACCGGGGAGCCTTATGTGGCCGTTTCACTGGAGGATCAGGCCAGCAGCTAAGCGCCACCACCATCACCACCGACGATGGCGGTGCAGGAGAATACGGGGATGCCCGCCGTCCGCCCCGTGCCTGTGACGCCGGCCAGCGGACGGCCCGGACAGCCCGGACAGCCCGGACAACCGCGACGAGTGGCGATGCTGTCGATCCATACCTCTCCGCTGGACCAGCCCGGAACCGGCGATGCCGGGGGCATGAACGTGTACGTAGTCGAGACCGCCCGACGACTCGCCGAGGCCGGAACCGAGGTGGAGATCTTCACCCGGGGCACTTCCTCGCAACTACCTTCCAGTGTCGAGCTAGCTCCGGGGGTCCTTGTTCGCCACATCACCGCCGGGCCATACGAGGGATTGGTGAAGAACGACCTTCCCGGACAGTTGTGTGCAGTGACCGCTGGCGTCATGCGGGTGGAAGCCGCTCGTCCGGAAGGGTGGTTCGATCTCATTCACTCCCACTACTGGCTCAGCGGGCAGGTTGGATGGCTCGCATCCGAGCGGTGGAGGGTTCCCCTCGTGCACTCGATGCACACCATGGCCAAGGTCAAGAACGCCGAACTCGCCGAGGGTGATACCCCCGAGCCCGACATCCGCATCATCGGTGAGGAGCAGGTGGTGGAAGCGGCGAGTCGGCTCACCGCGAATACCGCCGCCGAGGCGGGCGAACTCATCGATCTGTACGCCGCGGATCCCAGCAAGGTCGATGTCATCCACCCGGGCGTGGATCTGCAAACCTTCACTCCCGACACCGACGGCAGCGCCCGCGCACGAGCGGGATTCGCAGACGAGGACATCGTCGTGCTGTTCGTCGGTCGCATCCAACCGTTGAAGGCTCCCGACATCTTGATCCGGGCGATCGCGACTTTGCTGTCGAACCGTCCGGATCTTCGTTCCCGCATGCGCGTCGTCGTCTGCGGTGGCCCGTCGGGAACCGGACTGGACCGACCGGATTCCTTGGTCGAACTGTCCACCGAACTCGGCATTCGCGACCGCATCGATTTCCGGGCTCCGAGTTCGCGAACCGATCTTGCCGATCTCTACCGGGCAGCGAACGTGACGGTAGTTCCCTCCTTCTCCGAATCATTCGGGCTCGTCGCCATCGAATCGCAAGCCTGCGCAACACCGGTGATCGCCGCGGCGGTCGGTGGATTGCCGACGGCTGTCGGTGCGGGCGGCATCTTGATCCCGGGGCACGATCCTGCGGACTTCGCTCGAGCGATCGAGCGGGTCGTCACCGATCCGGATCTGCGCGCGGACCTCGCGGCGAATGCGCAGACGCATGCACAGGACTTCGGTTGGGAAGCGACCACCGAGGGTCTACTCGCCACGTACCGGGCTGCCCTCCTCGACCACCGCGCGAGCACGCTCGTCGCATCGCAGTAGTCCCATGAACGCTCGAGATACGGCCATGCAGGCGTTGCGATCCTTCCTCGGCGAACATGAGCTCGACCACGAACCGATCGACGATCGCTCCATTGCGGTGGTAGTCCCCGGCGAGCAGAAGTTGAAGACCACCACGTCTTTCGCGTTCGGCGATACGACGATGACGGTGAACGCATTCGTGATCCGCCATCCGGATGAGAACGAAGCGGGCATGTACCGCTGGCTGCTCGAGCGCAACAAGCGCATGTACGGCCTGGCGTACAGCGTGGATCACTTAGGCGATGTCTACTTGACCGGTCGCTTCCCGCTCACTTCGATCGACGATTCTGAATTAGACAGGATCTTCGGTGCTATCAGCGAGTACTCCGACGGTGCATTCAACCTGCTGCTCGAACTTGGTTTCTCCTCGGCGATCCGCAAGGAATGGAAATGGCGCATCGAAGCGGGGCTGCCAACCGACAACCTCAGCGCCTTTGCGCACCTTGCGCCGGATGACTCGAGGAAAGATCCCCTCACCTGATCGGGCAGGATGGGCGCATGAGTGACACACCCCGCACCCTCATCTTGCTGCGCCACGGCGAGAGTGAATGGAACGCCAAGAACCTGTTCACCGGTTGGGTCGACGTCGACCTCACCGACAAGGGGCGAGCGGAAGCTGCACGGGGCGGAGAATTGCTCGCTGAGAGCGGGTTACTGCCCGACATCGTGCACACCTCGTTGCTCACCCGTGCGATCCGCACGAGTCAACTCGCGCTCGAAACAGCGGGGCGGATGTGGATTCCGGTGCGGCGGAACTGGCGGTTGAACGAGCGGCATTACGGAGCATTGCAGGGCAAGGACAAGAAGCAGACACTCCAGGAGTACGGGGAAGAACAGTTCATGCTGTGGCGGCGCAGCTACGACGTTCCCCCGCCACCGATCGACCCCGATGATCCGTTCGCGCAGACCGATGATCCCCGCTACGCGGCCCTCCCCCCGGATGCCCTGCCAGCGACCGAGTGCCTCGCTGATGTGGTTCGCCGGCTGATGCCCTACTGGCAGGACGTAGTGGTCGCCGAGGACCTACGTGTCGGCCGGACCGTGCTGATCGCTGCCCACGGGAACTCGCTGCGGGCGCTGGTCAAGCATCTCGATGGCATCTCCGATACCGATATCGCCGGGCTGAACATTCCAACCGGTATTCCCCTGGTGTACCGCCTCGACGATCGGTTACAGCCGCTGGTTCCTGGCGGTGAGTACCTCGATCCGGAAGCAGCCGCCACCGCCGCTGCGGCAGTAGCGGCGCAGGGCAAGGGCTGAATCGTGGGCACCCGGCATCACACCGAGCGGCTCGATCTGCTCGATTCCTCGGTGCGCGAGTGGGATGCCATCGTGCTCGATGTCGACGACGACAACGGGATCGTGCTCGACCGTTCGGCCTTCTACCCCGGTGGCGGTGGGCAACCACCCGACTACGGGGTGCTGCTGTGGGCTGGAGTGCAGACGCGGATCGAGGGTGTGCGGCGCGGCGACGACATCCGACTCATCCCCACCGAGGGCGATCCGGTGCCGCCGGTGGGCACGGTGGTTCGCGGCGCGATCGAGGATGAGCGACGCACCGCATTGATGCGCACGCACTCCGGCTTGCATCTGCTCTCCGGTGTGGTGTTCCGGGATTTCGGTGCGCTGGTGACCGGATCGAACATGGATCCGCTCAGCGGCCGATTGGATTTCAACCTCGAGGAAGTGCCTCCCGGTTTCAAGGAAGCCGTCGAGGCAGCGTGCAACACCGAGGTTGCGGCTAACCGTGCGATCGAGGCCTACGAACTCCCGCGCGAGCAGGCCTTCGAGATCCCGGACATCATCCGCACCGCCACCAACCTGCTGCCACCATCCATCGAGGTGGTCCGCATCGTGGACATCGAGGGTTTGGATGTGCAGGCCGACGGCGGCACGCACGTCGCCTCCACCCAACAGGTCGGCGAGATGCGAGTCGTGAAGGTCGAGAACAAGGGCAAGGGATTCCGCCGGATCCGCATCAGCCTGGCGTGAAAGCCGCTTAGCGACCCGTGATGGCTTGGATCTTCGGTCGGATATCGAACAGGTAGATCAACGCGACAACGGCGCCGGCGATCCCGAACAAGCTCAACGTCATGCCCGGCACTAGGCCGGTCAGGAATGCCAGACCGGTAAGCACCAGCCACAGGATCTTCGACTGCCGGCCGACGGCTGGGAACACCTGGGTCGGCGCTCGAAGGCAGTCGAAGAACGCGAAGCCCTTCAGTCCGAGCAGCAGGACCCAGAGCACGAGGACGACGACGCCTTGCACATTGCCTAGCAGATTTCCCAACACACCTTCACGGTACCTGCCCTTCGTGAACCTCGCGAACCGCAGCCCCTAGGCAAAAACCCCCGCCGAGGGCTGGTGCTCTCGGCGGGGGTTTTCGCAGTGTGCTGAGGTGTGCTGGGTTGTGCTGAGGTGTGCTGGGTTGTGCTGGGCTGTTCGCTGTTGTTCTGTGCTTCGCGACTAGATGCCGACGGCCTCGCGCACGAGTACGACCGTCGACGTGATGTTCTTGCGCACCGAGTCCGCGGTCTGGTGCGCGCTCTTCACCGAGTCCTGGACGAAGGTCACGCCGCGATCGGCGAGAGCACTCACCTGTTCGGGCACGTCCACCTTCGGCAAGTCCACCTTCGGCAACTCGACGGCCGGGATATCGAACTTCGGCAGATCGATATTCGGGAGCTCGAACTTCGGCACTTCGAACTTCGGCATTTCGATGTTCGGCAGCGCGAACCTCGACGCCGAAGGCGTGGAGCTGGCGCTCGTCGTGGGCTCGGTGACCTCAGGGGTCTTCGCGGCCTTCGTGGACGTGGTCGTCTTCTTCTTGGCGCTACCGGCGGTGGTGGACTTCTCAGCCGACTTCACCTTCGCCGACGGCTTCGCGCTCGTGGCCGTGGGGGCCACCTTCTTCTTGGGGGTGCTGCTCTCGCTCATGATGCGTCCTTGCTCTCGGGAACCGCCGACTCGCCGGTGGGCTCATCGGTTGATTCATTGGTTGATTCGGCGGCCTTGTTCTCCGCCTGGAATGCGGCGTAGATCTGCAACAGCGTGGTCCGCTGCCGCTCGGTGAGGGTGGCGTCCGCCGCGATCGCGGTGGTGACCGCTTCGTCGCCCTCACGTTCGTCGAGGATCCCGGCCTGGACGTACAGGGTCTCCGCGGAGATGCGCAGGCCCTGGGCGATCCGTCCGAGGATCTCGGCGCTGGGCTTGCGTAGTCCGCGTTCCACCTGCGATAGGTACGGGTTGGACACTTCCGCCGCCTTGGCCAATTGCCGTAGCGACATCTGCGCCTGATCCCGTTGCTCGCGGATGAAACCGCCGATCCCGGGAACCTCGATTCGTGCCATGTCTCGAGTGTGCACCCGATCGCTTGCAATTGCAAGCGCAGATGCTTGCTGTAGCGAGCGTGAGGTTCGTCACCCCGATACGGCCAGCGACACCACGAGCAGCACGCACCCGGCCAGCCCCACCAGCGGCGTGCCGGCGAGCAGCCAACCGCCAAGGCCGGTCCGCCGCTCGATCCGCAGCGCCGAGATGTGCGCCACTGCGTAGTAGGTCAAGATCATCGCCGCCGAAACGGCCAGCGCCAAGGTCAGCCCACCGACCGCCACCAGCACCCCGGCACCTACCGCGGCGGCGATCTCGGCCCGGTGCGGGACCCGGCGCTTAGGGCTGACCGCCGCGAAGTAGCGCGGCGCATCACCGCGGTCGGCCATCGCGAACAGCGTGCGCCCCACTCCGGCGATCAGGCTGAGCAGCACCGCGCCGGCAGCCAGCACCGCTGCCACCACGACCACCCCGGCCAAGCCATCGCCGCCGATCGCTGCGGCGATATCCGAAAGGGCCGCAGGTCCGATCGCGTACCCGTCGGAGGCAGCCACCCACACCACCAGCGCGATCACCACGTACAAGCTCGCCACTATCGCGAAGGAGATCGCTACCGCCAGCGGAATGACCCGCATCGGATCGCGCACTTCCTCTCCCAGAACGGTGATGCGGGCATAACCAGCGAAGGCCACGAAGATCAGCGCACTGGCAGCGAGTAACGAGGTCGCACTACTCGGGCCTTGCACTGCATCATCGGAAAGACCGCCCGTCGATAACCGAAGGATCGCCATGATCGCCAGCGCGACGAGGACGAGAACGACGACGCCCACCATCACTCCAGCTACCCGGGTGGAACGCACCACACCGCGCAGGTTCAAGGCCAGCACCGCGGCGATCGCCACGAACCCGACCAACCGCGATTGCTCGGGCCATACGTACAGCCCGATGGTCAGCGCTGCAGCCGATGCCGACGCCGTCTTACCGATCAAGAACACGGCGCCGGCGAGTACTCCGGCGAACCGATTCACCCGGATCCGGCCGTAGGCGTAGACCCCGCCGGCCTCTGGATGCCGGGCTGCCAACCGCGCTGTCGAGGTGGCGTTCAGTGCGGCCACCGAAGCGGCGATCAACACCGCGACGATCAGCCAACTACCCGCCCGATCCAGCGCGGGCTGCCACACGGCGAATACGCCCGTGCCGATCATCGCGCTTACGCCGATCGTGACCGCGCCACCGAGACCCAACGAGCGCGCGAGCCTGCTCGGTGGGTCGGTTGCCGCGGTCACCACCCGACCTTAGGGACATCGGGTGAACACGAGATGAAGCAATCGGCAGTGCGCATGACATTCTGCTGCTGTGCGAGCGGTCATCCAACGAGCCGACGGAGCTCGGGTCAGTGTCGATGGCGAAGTCCTCGGCGCCTTCGATGGTCCGGGCATCGTCCTGCTCGTCGGCATCACCCACGACGACGACGAAGGCAAGGCCGCCACACTCGCCGACAAAATCTACGGCTTGCGGATCTTCGAGCATCGCCACGCCCGCGATCTGGCCTGCCTTCCACCGTCGGCACCACGCGAAGTATCCGCGCGCGATCTGGGATTGCCGGTGCTGGTGATCAGTCAATTCACCCTTTACGCCTCCACCAGGAAAGGTCGGCGGCCCACCTGGGATGCAGCAGCGCCCGGCCCGGTCGCCGAGCCGCTCGTCGACGCGGTCGCGCAAGCCCTCCGCGATCTCGGTGCACCGGTTCTCACGGGGCGCTTCGGCGCGGACATGCAGGTGGGTTTCACAAACGACGGTCCGGTGACCGTCATCGTCGATGT
>CAZJYN010000008.1:23941-26026 GCA_964550285.1 uncultured Rubrivirga sp. | reverse complement strand
GTCTAGCGCCGCTACCGACTCACCCCAGGACGATCGGTGTCTGCGTAGCGCGCACGGTCTCCTCGCCTACGCCCACCTCGACCTCGAGATCGGGCGAAAGCGAGCGCTTGATCACCGCTGTGGCGATCGGACCCTCTTCGAAGTGGTGCGCGGCGCTGGCCACCCAACCGACGTCCTTGTCGCCAACGCGGACAACCGCCCCGTGTTCGGGGAGTTCGTCGACGCTGCCGTCGAGGTGCAGCAACACCAATCGGCGCGGTGGGTGCCCGAGGTTGTGCACCCGCGCTACCGCCTCCTGGCCGCGATAACAGCCCTTCGCTAGATGCACGCCAGGTCCGATCCAGCCCACCTCATGGGGCAAGGTCCGGTGGTCGGTCTCGAAGCCGAACCGAGGAATACCCGCCGCGATGCGCAGTGCGTTCCATGCCCACGTTCCGGCCCGCGCCGGCCATCTAGCCAGCCGGGCGGCCAACTCGGTGCGCGGCACGATCACTTCGCGACCGTCGAGGAAGCCGGGACGCATCGCAACGTACTTCTCGGCACCACCACCCTTATCGGTCCCTGCGTCAACGACTCCGGTGCCGGCGTAGTCGGCTGGCATCACGTACGTGGGGTACTCCGGATCGATGGCGTGCACCGGTTCCCAGACCACTGCGTAGTCACCACTGACATCGTCTATCTCCACCCGGGTCATGAACTTCATGGACTCCAGGTAACCCACGAGTCCCTCGGCCGATCCGGGAGCGCAGATGATCCAACTCGAGTAGTCGTCGTCGGCTATGTGCAGTTCGTACTCGACGTGTCCGTGCGGACTCAAGATCAAGGCCAACGCCGACGCTCCGGGAAGCAGGGATTCCAGGTGCTGAGTAGTGAGATTGTGTAACCAACTCAGGCGGTCCGGACCCGTGACCCGAACCACGCCGAAGTGGGATAGGTCCACAGCCGCCTCGCCGGCGCGCAGCGCACGCTGCTCACGCAGCGGATCGCCGAAATGCCAGGGGACGCCCTCGTCGGGGTTTCCTGGCGGAGCAGGGACGCCGACAGCACCCGGCACCGCATCCGGACTCATTCGTCCTCCTGCACCTCGTGCGCCGATTCGATGATCTGTGCGCAATTCGAGCACCGTCCATGGATCGACACATGCGCTATGTCCGTGACGAAACCATACGTCTCACTTAAGTCAGATGCGAATGCGTCGGCAACTGCCGACGGCACGCTGTCGACTCTCGCGCACCGGTCGCATACGAGATGGATGTGCACTTGCTCATCGACCGAGTGATAAGTCGGCGCTCCATGACCGATGTGCGCGTGGGTGACCAGGCCAACGGATTCGAGCACTTCGAGTGTGCGGTAGATGGTGGACAGATTCACTCCAGCAGCGGTCTGCTGCACCTCCAGCAAGATCTCCTCGGGTGTTCCGTGCCGCAGCGTCTCGACCGCTTCGAGGACGAGTTGCCGCTGCGGAGTTATCCGGAACCCGTTCTCGCGGAGCCGCTGCTCCCAATCGTCGGCCACGGCTACTCCTGCGCCGCAACCTCGGGGGTCAACGATCCAGCCAGATGGTTTTGCATCGGCTGACCCTGGGCCGCCATGTCGAAGGTCCACAGCAACTTGCCCTCGACGAGGCCGTACAGGCGCTCACCGGCCGTGTACTCCTTGGCGCTCTCGGTTCGCATGACGGCATCGGTGCGTAGTTGCGTGCGCGCACCGGTGATGACCGCGTTCTCGATCCCGGTGACTTCGACTGAGCCGTACCAAATCTCCGCGAAGCCGGTCGGGTGATCGAGGGTGATCTCCACACCGTTACCCGGCCGAGGGCGCCAAAATCCCGACTCGGTTGCCAACGGTCGCACCCGGTTGCCGTCGTCGTCGAGTAGCCAACTACGCGACCAGTAGGTCAAGAACGGCCGCCCGTCGGTGGAAAAGGACACCTCCTGACCGAAGCGGAAGTCCTCGATCGTGGGGTACTGGCCGGTGCCGACACCCACCCAGCGGCCCAACAGCCATGACAGGTGCGCTAACTCGTCGGGAAGGCCGGGCAGGATCCGCGATTCCCCCTGAACGTCCACCGGCTCATTCACCGGC
>CAZJYN010000008.1:0-23841 GCA_964550285.1 uncultured Rubrivirga sp. | reverse complement strand
CACCGGCTCATTCACCGGCCCGGTCTCCTCAGGCACCGCTAGCTCTGTCCCTTGAACAGCTTGTAGACGACGTAGAAGGAGAACCACCCGGCAGCGACGACGGCGATGACCAGCAAGCTGGTGAAGAAAACCTCGAGCATGACTCGAATGTACTGCCCCGCGGCCGATCCTCGCTCAGCGCATCGCGCCGGTTCACGCGCTCAACCGACCGCTTTTCCCAATCCGGCGACGATGTCAGGGGTTCGAGGCTGGCCGCTGCCCCGGTGCACCTCCCTGCCACCGGCATCCAAGAACACGACAGTCGGGGTCGACTGCACTCCCCAGCGCCGCGTCAATTCAAGGTTGTCGTCCGCATCTATCTCGATCACCTCGATACCCGCTGTTCCTCCAGCAGCAGCGTCCTGCACGACCTGGGCGATGACCCGACGGGTAGCGCGACAGGGCTGACAGAAGGCGCTGGAGAACTGCACGATCGTCGCGGTCCCGCCCAACGCAGCACCCTCGGGCAGTTCTACGGACACCGCACGTTTCCCGAGACGATCAACCCGTCGCCACCCCAGTCGCCCACTTGCCGATGCGATCCATCGTCTGCGGATCCACCGTCGATTCGGCGTGCGAGAAGCCGGGAACGACGATCACCTCCGCGCGCGGATTTTGCGAATCCCGGGCTGCCCGTTCCAGCACCCGCGCATGCTCGACCGGGAAGTAGTGGTCGATATCGCCGTGAACGGCAAGCAGCGGGAGGTCGCCCATCCGGCGCACGCTCTCCTCCGGAGACCACGGCGGCGGATCGGGCCACGGCTGCGAGGTCAGCCGCACCCCTTTGGTGCGCAGCAAGGCGCGGCCCGCGGGATTGCCGATGAGTCGGTGCACTAAGCGCATCACCTTGGTTCCGCGGTAGAACCAGAAACCGGGCGAGCTGACACTGACCACGGCATCGGGTCGATGACGGGGCGTCAACCGACTTCCCGGCGCCAGGGCGGCCTGCCGCAGCACCACCGAGCCACCCATGGAGAAACCAACCGAGACCACCGGGCGGTTCGCTGAACGTCGACGCAGGTAGCCGACAGCAGCGTCGACATCGAGGACCTCGTCCATACCTACGGTGCATAGCCCGGTCGAAGCTCCGTGACCGCGTTGGTCGATCGCCAAGACGTCACCGAAGCGGGCCAGGTGGGCAGCCACCGCCTGCACGCGGGGCTCTCGCCAACTGCCGGTGAAACCGTGCGCGAGGACGAAGGAGACCCCTGCTTCGATCGGGCCGTCGATCGGGCCGTCGATCGGGGAGCGAGCGGGCACCCAGCCGGCGCTGATGGACTCCCCGTCCATCGTCAGCAGTGCCACTTCGGTCGGCGAGAAGCCCGGCGGAGGGGGATCCAGCACGAAATCCGAGGTGCTGTGGGTCAACGCCATGCCCACATTGTGGAGCACACCCCCGCAATCGTGCCCCGCACCGGGTCGATAGCCCCTCGATACATGCCCTGCGTATCCTGGCGCTCTAACGCGCTGGCGAGTAAGACCAACGGGCAGGAGGATCGCATGCGGCTGATCCTGCTCACCCGCGCCATGGAGTCCTCGGCCGAAGTACTGCCATCGCTCGGCCTCCTCGCCCACCACGTGCGCGTTATGACCGCCGAGCCCACTGCCCTGCTGTCCTCACCGGAAGCCGATGCCCTGCTCATCGACGGGCGTCGCGATCTGCCGACCGTCCGCGGGCTCACTCGTTTGTTGCGCCAGTCCGGCGTGGGCATCCCGATCATCCTGGTCACCACCGAGGGCGGGCTACCGGCCATCCAGTGGGATTGGGGACTCGACGAAGTGCTCGTCGACACCACTTCCCCTGCCGAAGTCGAGGCGAGATTGCGGCTGGCCGTCTCCCGAGTAGTCGGCTCCCCCGATGGCGCCGATCCAGAACCCGAAGAGATCCGCGCCGGCGATCTACACATCGACGAAGCCAGTTACTCAGCGCGGCTGCGCAGCCGCAGTCTCGATTTGACCTTCAAGGAATTCGAGTTGTTGAAGTTCCTCGCACAGCACCCTGGGCGCGTCTTCACGCGCGCGGTATTGCTGCAAGAGGTCTGGGGTTACGACTACTTCGGTGGCACCCGCACCGTCGACGTCCACGTCCGGCGGCTGCGCGCCAAGCTCGGGCCCGAACACGAGGCACTCATCGGCACCGTGCGCAATGTCGGCTACCGGTTCGTACCCGAACGACCCGATTCAGCCACGATCGCGGCCTTGGACGAAGCGGCGGTCGATTCCGACTTGCCCCTGTGATGGCGCTCGACTCGACATCACTCGCCGATTACAACCACCTCGACGGTCCCGACGTACTCGCTGTGCGCGAACTGCTCGAGGACGTCACCGAAGCCGACGGCATCCGCCCCGTAAGTGAGCACGTGTGGTTGCACCTCACGCACGGCGGCGACGAGCGGGCGATCCACGTGCTGGCGCGTTCGGCCTCCGGTGCGCTGGTCGGCTACGCCCACCTGGACATCACCGATGAGGTCGAAGGGCCCAGCGGCGAGTTGGCCGTCCACCCCGATCACCGACGAGGGGGTATCGGGCGCGAACTCGTGCAACGGCTACTGGACTTGTCCAACGGCCGGCTCCGGCTGTGGGCCCACGGTGAGCACGTAGCGGCCGCCCGGCTCGCGGGAAGGCTCGGCTTCACGCGGCACCGCACCCTGTGGCAGATGCGGCGCTCGCTGCACTCCGCATTGGCCGACCCCAAACCACCACCGGGCATAGAACTGCGCCCGTTTCGCGTCGGCATCGATGAGGAGGCGTTCTTATCGATCAACGCCCAAGCCTTCGCCGACCTCCCGGACCAAGGCTCATGGACCCTCGAGGACGTGCGGCGGCGCGAACTCGAGGACTGGTTCGATCCCGCGGGTTTCCTACTGGCCTGGTCGACCGATGGCGGTACTGAATCACCCAGGACCGAGTCGCTGGCCGGCTTCCACTGGACGAAGGTGCATGGCGCAAGCAGCCATGACGATCACCACGACCACAGCCACGCCGCGATCGGCGAGGTGTACGTCCTGGCGCTGGATCCGAAGTGGCGCGGCACCGGGCTGGGCCGTTGCCTGACGTTGGCCGGCCTGCACCACCTTCGCAGGATGGGACTCGATCAGGTGATGTTGTATGTCGACGCCTCCAACGTAAGCGCCATCCGGCTGTACGAAGGGCTCGGTTTCGTGCGCTGGGACACCGATGTCATGTACCGGTCAGGTGGTTATTAGTCACCTCTTCGCCGGTGGTCGTTTACCTTGCTGTGGCACGATCGCTGCATGACCACGCAGGACATCTCCGACACCAGCGCTCTAGCCGCGCTGTCGGAGGATCCGACCGTCTCTCTGCCGGATGCCGAACTTCCCGCCGATCGTTTCCTGGATCGGGAACTGTCCTGGCTGGCCTTCAACCAGCGCGTCTTGGAGTTGAGCCAGGATCCGGAACTGCCGCTGCTGGATCGAACCAAGTTCCTGGCCATCTTCGCCAGTAACCTCGATGAGTTCTTCATGGTCCGGGTGGCCGGCCTCAAGCGCCGCATCGCGACTGGCATCGCCGTGCGGGCAGCCAGCGGCTACACCCCGCGCGAGGTCCTCGAAGCGATCTGGAGTCGGGCCTATGAATTGCAGCGGCGGCAAGCGGACATCTTCCGCGAGGAGATCCGGCCGCGACTCCAGGCCGTCGACATCAGTGTGCTTCGCTGGGAGGAGTTGACGCCCGCGGAGAAGACCGAGATGGACCGGTTCTTCGACGACAAGGTCTTCCCGATCCTCACGCCACTGGCCGTCGACCCCAGCCATCCGTTCCCCTACATCAGCGGACTGTCGCTCAATTTGGCCGTCGTCGTTCGCAATCCGACCACCGGGAACCAGTTATTCGCCCGGGTGAAGGTGCCCCCGTTGCTGCAGCGGTTCGTCCAAATCGGGCCCCAGCGGTACGTCCCACTCGAGGACGTCATCGCCGCGCATCTGGACCAACTGTTCCCGGGCATGGAGATCTGCGAGCACCACACCTTCCGCGTGACCAGGAACGAGGACGTCGAAGTCGAAGAGGACGACGCCGAGAACCTGCTCAAGGCCCTCGAGCGCGAGCTGGTCCGCCGCCGATTCGGTCCGGCTGTCCGGCTCGAGGTCGAGGAGAACATCGACTCCCACGTCCTCGAACTCCTCGTCAGCGAATTGGACATCGGCGAGCAAGAGGTCTACCGCCTGCCCGGGCCACTGGACATGACCGGGTTGTGGGCCATCGTCGGGCTCGATCGCGACGACCTCAAGCAGCGCCGCTTCGTCCCCAAGACCGCTCGTGCGTTGAGCGAAGTGGAAAGCGCGAAGGAGCCGGACATCTTGTCCGTCGTGCGCGAACGGGACGTGCTGTTGCATCATCCCTACGACTCCTTCTCTACGAGCGTGCAGTTATTCCTCGAGCAAGCCGCCGTGGATCCGAACGTCCTTGCTATCAAGCAGACGCTCTATCGAACCTCCGGTGATTCCCCGATCGTGCGGGCACTCATCAGAGCCGCGGAAGAGGGCAAGCAGGTCCTAGCCCTGGTGGAGATCAAGGCTCGCTTCGATGAGCAGAACAACATCGAGTGGGCGCGCAAGCTCGAGCAGGCTGGTGTGCATGTCGTCTACGGTCTCGTGGGCTTGAAGACCCACAGCAAACTCTCGATGGTCGTGCGGGATGACGGTGACCAACTGCGCAGGTACTGCCACATCGGTACCGGCAACTACCACCCCAAGACCGCTCGCCTCTACGAGGATTTCGGGCTGCTGACCTGCGATCCGGACGTGGGTGAGGACGTCTCCAATTTGTTCAATGTCCTGTCCGGCTATTCGCGCAACACGGACTACCGCCGATTCCTAGTAGCGCCGCATTCGGTTCGCACGGGTCTGATCGAACGCATCGAGCGCGAGATCGAGCACCACACCGAAGGTCGCCCCGCCGGGATCCGATTCAAGTGCAACGCCTTGGTCGACGAGGAGTTGATCGACGCTTTGTATCGCGCCTCGCGCGCAGGAGTCCCGATCGAGGTGTGGGTGCGTGGGATCTGCTCACTGCGGCCCGGGATGCCTGGAATCAGCGAAACGGTCCGGGTTCGCAGCATCCTCGGCCGCTTCCTGGAGCATTCCCGGGCTTTTTGTTTCGCCAACGGCGGGAACCACTCGGTGTGGATCGGGTCGGCGGACTTGATGCACCGCAACCTAGATCGCCGCGTGGAGACGCTCGTCAGCTTGGCCGATCCCGAGCACATCGCCGAGGTATACGAACTCTTCGATCTGGCGTTCGACCCAGGCACAGCAGCGTGGGACCTAGACGTCAATGGGCAATGGCACCGCAAGCTCACCGACGAATCCGGGGCTCCCCTGCTCGACCTGCAGGAGTACCTCATCGCGAGCAAGAGCAAGCGCGCGAGTGCGCTGGGGAGCGCGTGAACCAGGCGACTTCGCATCGGGAGATCGAGTTCAAGTTCCGCATTCCCAACGCGGCAGGACCAAGACTGCCCGCCGCGCTCGATGGACTCGGCCTCGATGTGCTTGCCAGCGACACCCGATCAATGGTCGCGACCTACTACGACACACCGAACTTGGCGTTGCTGCGATGGGGAATCACGCTGCGCCATCGCATCGGGGGAGGGGACGACGGCTGGCACATGAAGGTTCCAGCGCGGCCATCCGGAGATGCTCCCGCTCGCGACGAGATCCGGATCGACTCTTCCCCAGCCGACATCCCGCACGAACTCATCTCGCTCGTTTCGCCGCTGTTGCGGCGCCAGGAACTACGGCCCATGGCCACTGTGCGCACCGAGCGGCGTCCCTTCATCATCACTGGAAGCGACGGCACCGCGCTCATCGAAGCGGTCGACGACCTCGTCGATGTCCAGTCCGAGGCGACCGGTGGCTCGCATTCGTCCTTCCACGAAGTCGAGGTCGAGCTACTGATCGACAGCGATCCTGCCCAGGAACTCGCCTCCCGCATCTCCAAGGCACTGATCCAAGCCGGTGCCCGACCGAGTTCGTTGAGCAAGGCCGCGCAAGCACTCGGCTCGGCCGCCGCCGATCCGCCGGATGTTCCGGATCTTCCATTCCCCGATCCCGAAGCGCCCAGTATCGACGCCCTGCAAGCGATATTCGCTTCCTACGTGCGTGACCTGTTGATGGCCGATGTGGGCGTGCGCCGCGATCTCCCGGACTCGGTACACCAGATGCGCGTCGCGTGCCGTCGGTTGCGAAGCGCCCTGAAGACCTTCCGGCCATTGCTGGACGACGAGACCGTGAGGTACCTCCGAGAAGAGTTGCGGTGGTTGGCTTCCGAACTCGGTGAGGTTCGAGATACCGAAGTTCAACGCGTCCGGCTTTGCAACCTGAGCACCGACGAAGCCACCACCACGTTCATCGCCGAGACCTTGGACGCGCGGCTACGCGCCGCGACTTCCAGCGCACTCGCGGCGCTACGCACCGATCGGCACGACTTCCTGCTCGAGGACCTGGTCCTGCTAGTACGAGAGCCCCCGGTTACCGCCGAGGCCTTCGGTCCGGCTGGCGAGCAGCTTCCGCGCTGCGTCGCCGTCCCGTGGCGACGGTTGGAGCGATCGGTGCGCAAGGCCAGTTCGGGCGGTCCAGCCGAGCAATGGCACGAAGTCCGGATCCGCGCCAAGCAGGCGCGCTACTCGATCGAGGCGGCCGCTGCGGTACTCGGTTCCGAATACGCCAAACTCGGGAAGGTCCTCGCCAAGGCAACCGACATCCTCGGCAACCGCCAGGACGCGCACGTCGCATCGCTTGTGCTGCAGGACCTAGCAGAGCACGCGCCGGGACCGATCGCCTACCGGCTTGGGCTCATCACCGCGCGAAACCAAGTCGCCGGTAACGAGGACATCCGAGCATTTCAAAAGCGCTGGCCGGATATCGTTCGGCAGGCCAAGAAAGCGGGACTGGACTAGGACATGGCGAAGAACGACGGCGCGGTCATCCGTGCTGCCGGCGTTGTCGTCTTCGACCCTGCGAGTGCTCCCGGGTCGAGCGAACGACGCTTCCTCGCCGTGCACCGTCCACATCGAGCGGACTGGTCACTACCGAAGGGGAAGGTCGATCCTGGCGAGATCACCCCGTGCACTGCCGTCCGCGAATGCGATGAAGAGACCGGGTTCCGCGTCCGCTTGGTCTCCCGGCTTCCTACCTCCCGCTACCAGGCCGCAGGTGAACCCAAGGAAGTCGATTACTGGATAGGTGCAGTGCGTCAAGACGAGGGATTCGCGCCCGACGAGGAAGTCGACGAGATCCGCTGGGTGCAGGTGAGCGAAGCAGCGGAGTTCCTTACCTATTCCGACGACGCCGAACTGGTTCGGCTGGCATCGAGCGCGCCCGTGACCACTCCCTTGATCGTGCTCCGACATGGCAAGGCGATGCGGCGCGCCGACTTCGATGGGGACGACGACGCCGATCGCCCGCTTTCTGGTCGAGGTCGCGGCGAAGCCAAGAGGCTGGTCGACGTCCTCGATGCCTACGGCACCGAGCGCGTGCATAGTTCGCCGTTCCGCAGATGCACCACGACCGTGGGTAAGTTCGCCAAGTCGATCAACACCGACACCGTGCACGAGGACTGCCTAAGCGAGGCAGGGCATATCGAAGATCCGCGCCGCACCGCCGAACGCGTTGTCGAACTACTGCTGCAACCCGAGCCGACCGTGCTGTGCACCCACCGCCCGGTCCTGCCGACCGTGCTGGCGGCGATCACCGAGCACCTAGGCCTGGCACCGACAGCGGTCCACGAGGATCCGCATTGGGATGCCCGACTACCACCCGGCGGGATGATCGTGATCCACCGCGAATGGACACCCGAAGGGCCGCGAGCCTTCTCCGTGGAGCAGCACACCCTGCCCCGCTAGGCCTCGTCTCGCACACGGATGTAGGCGATCGATCGGTCGGTCCGACCACTCGGGCGCTCGACCGTGACCCGCACCGCGCACAGTCCCCCGGTCTGCGCGCGCACGCCCCGTGGATTGCTTCGACTCCCGATACGGGAGCAGACCTCCCGGGATGCGGGGCGTACCGCCACAGCGATGTCATCGCGAGCGCGAACACCAAGCCCCGCCCACTGCGCCAAACGACGGGGGCGCACGCGCACTCCGACGGAGGCCACACCATCCACGCTGACCGCCTGCACCGGATCCGCGAACGTCTGATTGCCGCCGGTATCGATCACCGAGGCGGTGACCGTATAGAGGCGACCTGCTGGCACATCCTCGATAACGCATGCGAATTCCGCCGGGCCGACGGAGCATGTCTGGCCACCGGGTTCCACCACGGCTCGATATCCGGCAACCGGTGAACTCGCGATCAATGGTGCAAGCCATTCGACCAGCAGGCGTTGCTCGGCGATGGCGGTCACCCGCACGTCCTGGGGAGCCGTCGGCGCACTGGCCGCCGCGGGTAGATACTCCTGCATCCAGGAAAGGAACGTGGGCACGCGGGTGTAGATCCCCGGGTAACCCACCCGAGCGCATTCGAACCCGACGCTGGTGATGCCCGCGAGTACCGGAGTGCCGCCGACATCGACCGCCAGTGGGCTACCACTGTCGCCCTGACAAGCATCGACGCTGGCATCGGCCCGACCGGCGCAGATCTCCACGGACGTATCGAAGTCCCCTGCGTACTTGCCGCAATCCGCATCCGCGGGTCCACCGAGGATCTCCAGATCCCCGACGCGAAGGACATTCGACGCAGGCGCGCCGAACGAGGTGGCTCCCCACCCGCTGATGCGGGCCGCGGCTCCGCGCACCGGCCACTGGGCCGCATCGAGACCGACCGGTAGCGATATCGCCTGCACGCGGGAGTTGAAAGTGATCTCCTCGGCGAGGCGCAAGAGGGCGATGTCGTTTCGGAACCGACGTGGATCCCAGGACGGGTGAACGATCACCTCGGTGATTTCCACCGCGTTGCCCCTGCTGCGTTGCCTGAGCTCGGTGATCCCGACGTGTGCTTCCACTTGACCGGGCCCGAAGCCGACCACACAGTGAGCCGCCGTTGCGATCCACGAGGCCGCAACCACCGAACCCCCGCAGAGCCGGTTGTCGGATTCGACGTATACCAAGGCCTGCCAGGGCACCTGCTCGATCGGTGCCGGAGCCCCGCCCACCACGGCCACGGAAGCCTGCCGGGGCAAGCCACCAACGAGGATCACAGCGAGCGCGATGATCACTGCCGTGAGGTACTTGGGCAGCGCTCGGGCGTTCACTCGCAGTTCACCTGCCCTTCGCCGAAGGAACTTACGTTCGCTTTACCCTGCATGCCGAAGGGCGGGATCCGCCCCGAACCGAGGAGTCGAATCACCCTTGTCAGAGGAACCCCGAAAGGCCCCTCCTCAGGAGTCCATCATGCAACACGAGGTGCGGTTGATTCGCGTGCAGCAGCACTTCGTGCAGGCGGCCTGTTCTTGCGGCTGGGTGAGCGCGGCCCGACGCTCGGAATCGCTCGCGGCCGAAGAGGGTCGCGACCACGCGATCTTGTACGACGGTGCCTTCAGTGCCGAGATCGACAGCGGTGAGAAGGAGTGATCATTCGGCAGTGACGCCTTTGCCGAGCACCACCACACCGCCATCGCTCACGGTGTAGCGACCTCTGTCGCGCTCGAGGTCCACGCCGATCTGCGCACCATCTGGCACGAAGACGCCCTTGTCCAAGATCGCCCGTCGCACGACGGCTCCACGGCCGACCCGAACACCGGGCATCAGGACGCTGCCTTCGACATAGGCACCGGCCTCGATGGTCACATTGGAGGCGACCACACTCGTGCGTACGTGGGCGCCCGAGACGATGCTGCCGGCACCGACCATGGAGTCGTGGGCGTTACCACCTTCGACGAACTTCGCCGGCGGCAGCGGAGGCAGGTTCGTCAGGATGGGCCAGCGTCGGTTGTAGAGATTGAAGATCGGGTGCACGGAGACCAGGTCCATGTGGGCGTCGTGGTAACTGTCCAGCGTTCCCACATCACGCCAGTAACCCGCATCTCGAGCGGTGGCCCCCGGGACGATGTTCTCGGCGAAGTCGTAGACGTGCGCCAACCCTTGCGCGGTCATGGCGGGGATGATGTTGCCCCCCATGTCATGAACGGATGCTGGATCGGCGGCATCCGCACGCAGCGCCTCGAGCAGTGCCTCCCGGCTGAATACGTAATTGCCCATCGAGACGAAGGATTCGTTCTCGCTGCCGGGGATACCGGGCGGATCGGCCGGCTTTTCTAAGAAACCCGCGATGGTGCGCCCATCCGGTGCCACTTCGATCACCCCGAAGGAATGCGCTTGGTCTCGAGGAGTGCGAATACCTGCGACGGTCACCCCAGCGCCGCTGTCGATGTGGGCCTCCACCATCTGCATCGCGTCCATCCGGTAGACGTGATCCGCGCCGAACACCGCTACGTACTCGGGGTTCTCGTCGAAGACCAGATTCAGGCTCTGGAAGATCGCATCTGCGCTGCCGGTGAACCAGCGGGGCCCTAGGCGCTGTTGCGCCGGGACGGGGGTCACGTAATCCCCGAGGAGGGTGGGCATCCGCCAGGTCTGCGTGACGTGACGGTCGAGTGAATGGGATTTGTACTGAGTGAGAACGCACACCCGGCGCAAGCCCGAATTGATCAGGTTCGACAGCACGAAGTCGATCAGCCGATACGAGCCTCCGAAGGGGACGGCGGGCTTGGCCCGATCAGCAGTCAAGGGCATGAGTCTTTTGCCCTCGCCGCCAGCGAGGACCATTGCCAAGACGTGCGGCTCAGCGCCCACTTTCCCAGGGTAACGGTGCGCCGAGGGGGGATGCCTAGGCTTTCATCCCATGCGCGTGGAGATGCTGACGAAGGAGTGGCCGCCGGAGAACTACGGCGGCGCCGGCGTTCACGTCGAACACCTCGTCGGCCAACTGCGGGGCCTCATCGATGTGCGCGTGCAGTGCTTCGGTCGCCCTCGTGGAGATGCTCATGCGGTGCCGGTTCCCGGCTTCCTGTCCGAAGCGAACACCGCACTTCAGACCATGGGCGTGGACCTGGCGATGACCGCGGACATCGCCTCCGATGTCGAGGTCGTGCACTCGCACACCTGGTACGCCAATTTGGCAGGGCACGTAGCCGGACTCCTGCACGAGATCCCGCACGTGCTGACTGCCCATTCGCTCGAACCCTTGCGTCCCTGGAAACGCGAACAGTTGCGCGGTGGGTTCGCAGTTTCCTCGTGGATCGAGGAGTCCAGTTACCGCGGCGCCTCAGCGATCATCGCGGTTAGCGAGGGAATGCGTCGCGACATCCTCGCTCACTACCCATGCGTAGATCCCGAACGAGTACATGTGGTGCACAACGGAATCGACACCGATGTCTACGCACCGAGCAACACCACGAGCGCGCGCGAACGGTACGGCATCGACCTCGCTGCACCGTATGCACTCTTCGTCGGTCGCATCACTCGGCAAAAAGGGCTGATCCACCTGTTGCGAGCAGCACGGGAGTTCAACGAAGACGTCCCACTGGTGATGTGCGCATCTTCGCCCGACACCCCGGAGATCGCCCAGGAGATAGCCGAAGCGGTCGACGTATTACGGGCCGAACGGGGCGAGGAATCGGTCATCTGGATCGACGAGCAGGTGGGTCGCCCGGAATTGATCGAATTGCTCACGAACGCACTGGTATTCACCTGCCCATCGGTTTACGAACCCCTCGGCATCGTGAACCTAGAGGCCATGGCCTGCCGCACTCCGGTGGTCGCGAGTGCCGTCGGTGGTATTCCCGAGGTCGTCGTGTCCGGGGAGACCGGTCTGCTGGTCGACTACGACCCGCAGGAGCCGGCCGTATTCGAATCGGACTTCGCCGCCGCCGTGAACCGGCTGGTAGGCAACACCGAACTCGCCGCCCGGATGGGAGATCAGGGACGGGTCCGAGCGGTGCGCGACTTCACCTGGCAAGCCATAGCCGAACGGACGATCGAGGTCTACCGCTGGGCGATCGATCATCGCAATGAGTGACGTCGTCGAACCGATCCCGGGGATCAAACCGGCACCCCACCGAACCCTGTGGATCGGTTACACGCTGTACCTGCTCGGTTCCTTCACCTTCGCCTTGAACGGCACCGTCTCAAAGGCCATCCTGCTCAGTGGATTGGACTCCGCGCGGCTGAGCCAACTGCGGGTGACCGGCGCCTTCTTGTTCCTACTCGCCTTCGTTGCCATCAATCGACCCTGGCGACTACGTATCCACCGAGCCGAATGGGTACCGCTGATCGCCTACGGCGTCCTCGGGGTCGCCATGACGCAATACCTGTTCTTCGTGGCGTTGCAGTACCTGCCGGTGGGAGTAGCTCTCCTTATCGAGTTCACCGCGCCGGTCTTCGTGGCCCTGTGGTTCCGCTTCGTGATGAAGGAACCCACGCGCCGAATGGTGTGGCTTGCATTGATGATCGCCCTGCTCGGCCTCGCCCTCGTAGCCGAAGTCTGGCGTGGCTTCACTTTCGACGCGATCGGATTGATCGCGGCGCTCGGCGCGGCCTTCGCGCTCAGCACTCACTACCTGATCACCGACCGGCAGATGCGTCAACCGGAACCTCGTGATGCGGTTTCGTTGACGATGTGGGGCTTTGGTTTCGCCTCCTTGTTCTGGTTCATCGCCCAGCCCTGGTGGTTCTTCCCGTGGTCGCAGTTCAGCGGCAACAGCGATCCGGCTCTAGGCCCGCTTATCGGTGACAGACCACTGTGGTTCCTCAGCGGCTGGATGATCATCCTGGGTACCGTCGTTCCGTTCTGGCTCGTGGTCGCCTCGATGCGTCATCTACGCGCATCGCAAGCATCCGTCGTCGGGTTGACCGAACCACTCTTGGCGATCGTCGTCGCCTGGATCGTGCTGGGGGAATCCTTGGCGGTGCTGCAATTGCTCGGTGGCGTATTCATCCTGGTCGGCGTGGTCTTGGCGGAGCGATCGCGCACACGGATATGAGAACAAGGCTCTGAGTATCCTGCGCGAATGGCCGATCCGCGGGCGTTAGCCGACGAGGGAGTGTGCTTCCCAGTAGGCGGGGATGATCGACGTAGTACGTCCGCAACCGGGCGGGCCATCTTCGCCGATTCGATCCGTGCCGTCGATCCAGCCATCGGTGCACGGATCGAACACACCCGCGATTGGCGCAAGGGCTATATCGCCCCGTTGCGTGACATCGTGCTCGCCGCTGCCCAGTCGAGCGAGAACGCACTGTCCATTTCCCGCCACGGCCTCGCCAGCGCCGAGCAACGCTTCACCTTCCGACGAGAAGGCGAGGAGTCGGGACTGCGCGAAGCCCTCGCTAAGTGGCGTGCACCCGGCCTCGGCTCGGTCACCGTGCGCGGCCGCGCCGCTCGGGAGGAGGAACTGTCCATCCCCTACCGAGGACGACGACTCTTCGGCGACGATCTACGTCGACAGATCGACGCTTGGCTCGATTCCGGCATAGCCGAACCATCCTTCGGTGAGGCGCTCAACTTGGTACTGGACAACCCCGATTGGCTCGATCTGCGTGATGTCGATATCGCTTTGCTCGGGGCTGGCGCCGAGATGGCTCCCACCCGCTCGCTGTTGCGCTGGGGAGCGCGCGTGCACGCCATCGATTTGCCGGCACCCGCCATCTGGGAGCGTCTCGTCGGAATCACTCGAAGTACCCCGGGCACGCTACGCATACCGATCGAACTAGCGGCCGATGGCACCCCGCCATTCGTCGTCGGCGGAGATGTCCACCCCGACGACGACTCCACCATCTGCGCGTCGGCCGGCACGAACCTCATCACCCGCACACCCGAGATCCGAACCTGGCTGAGCGAGATCGACCAACCGTTCGTCCTTGGCACCTACGCGTACGCCGATGGCGCCGATCACGTCCGCCTATCGATGGCAGGCGATGCGATCGTCGCGGCGCTCAGCGCCGACCGGGATGACCTGACCTTGGCATTCCTCGCGACCCCCACGGATGTCTTCGCGGTCCCCTTCGAATGCGTCGAGGCTTCTCGCGAGAAGTGGGAACACCGGGGTATCGGTGGGTTGTTCCAGGCTCCGCTTCGGCTCGCGAAGCAGTTCGAGCCCAACTACCCGACGAACTACACCACAGCAGCCGGGCAACGCATCGGCCTGAACGACGCCATCATCCCGCAGCAAGGCCCGAACTACATCCTCGCCAAGCGTGTCCAGCGGTGGCGGGCCCTTGCCGCCCGAGCGGAAGGGACACCCGTTTCCCTCAACCTGGCCCCCGCCACCCGAACTCGATCCGTAGTCCGTAACCGCGCGCTCGCTGCTGCATACGCCGGAGCAGGCCGGTTCGGCGTCGAGGTGTTCGATCCCTCCACCTCCACGACCTTGATGGCCGCGCTGCTCGTCCACGACCTGCGTAACCCGAACTCAGCTGCCAACCCGGGCACCGAACTCCTCAACCCCATGGACCTCTTCGCGCGGGGAGCCAACCACGGTGGCCTTTGGCGCACCGCCTATGCCCCGCGGTCGGTTCTAGGCATCGCCGCCCTGCTCGGCATGTTCGAATCCCGCGCCTAGCCGACAGCGGCCGATCGCATCGGGTCCAGGCAAGCGGAAACCCGCGCGGCTGGGGGGTTGACGCGCGGGTTTCCGGGGCTCACGCCCCCAATGCCGCCCCGAAGGACGACGAGCAAAAGTGTGCCGACTTCCCCTCGGCAATGTGTCGGCTTTTGCGAAAAATTGCCCGGCCAATCACGATGCGCGAAGCCTCATTCGGTGCGCAGTAGCCAGTCGTGGGAGAACAACCGGCTCGGGTCAGTGAGCGTGGGTTCGAAAGCCAACTCCGCCGCCCCGATCACGATGCTGTCCGCACCGAACGCTGGGGCGACTATCTGCACATCGGTGTTCTGCTTGGACAGCGTGAAGCGCAGTTCCTCCATCACGGTGTGCCGATATTCCTCGAGCAGTCCGGCGAGGTGACCGGCGAGTACCACCACATCCGGATTGACCACGTTCACGATGGAGGCCAGGCCTCCCCCAACTGCACGCGCTGCAGCGATGGTCGCTGCCTGTGCGGATCCGTCTCCGCCACGAGCGGCCGCGTAGATGTCCTCTACCGTTGTCTGTGCTGGATCCATCCCCGCGGCGCGAATGATGGTCTCGGCCCCGATTGCCGTCTCCCAGCAGCCGACGGCACCGCACCGACACGGCGCGCCCGCTGCGTCGAAGCGCATATGCCCGATCTCGCCGGCGAAGCCGGTGGCGCCGGTCATCAGAGCGCCATCGACGACGATCCCGCCACCGATTCCCACATCACCGGAAACGAACACCATGGTGCGTGAACCGCGACCGGCTCCACGTGTCCATTCGGCCATCGCACCCAAGTTGGCGTCGTTGCCGAGGAGGACCGGTAGCTGCGAACCGAACTGTTCGGCGAGCGCGGCTCGAACGATGGCACCGAAGTCCACGTCTACCCATCCCATGGTGGGCGCCCGGTGCACGATCGAGCGGGGTGGATCACCGCCCGGATCGATGACCCCGGGCATCGCCAAGCCCATCCCCACCCACAACACGTGGTCGGGTAATTCCTCGACGATCTCCGTGGTTCCGGTAACGATCCGAGCCGCCACCTCGAATGGATCGGTTGCCCCCCGACGATGCTCCTTCGTCCAGCGCCGCAGGATCGTCCCGCCGAAACCCATCGCGATCGCCGTGCTGTTGTCGACACGTACGTCCCAACCGATGACCGCCATCGAGTCAGGCACCACGGAGACGACCAAGGAGGGTCGACCGACACCACCGACCGATCCTGCGCGCTCTTCGACCACACCGAGTTCGGTCAGTTCGGTAACGATGGAGGCAACGGTGCTTCGATTCAATCCAGTCTGCGCGCCTAGGTCCGAACGGGTGGCCGCACCGTCCGCATGGAGGGCGCGCACTACCCGGGAAAGCCCTGCACCCTCCGAACCGGTCACCGGTACAAGGCCTCGCGTGCTGTTCGGTATTGCTCGCGCACGACCGGCAGTGGATTCAGGTCGCGGCGTATCGTCTCGCCGCTTCGCGATTCTCCCCAGCCCGGTAGCTCTCCACCAGCCAGGATCCACGCTGCTTGGCGAGCTGCACCGTCGGCCACGTACTCACCCGCCGGTGGCACCTCCACCGGGGCGGAGACCAGCGTTGCCGCCACCTCCACAACCGCGGGATTGCTGGCCGCGCCTCCGACGAGCAGGACTCGCCGCGGCTCGATGCCGACCGATACAAGAGCGTCCACCGCATCGGCCATTCCCCCGAGCATGCCCTCGACAGCAGCACGGGCCATGTTCTCGGGCGTGAGGTTCTCGCGGGTGATGCCGTGCAGCGATCCGCGGGCGTCCGGCAGGTTCGGTGTCCGCTCGCCATCGAAGTAGGGGAGCATCGTCAGGCCAGCGGCACCCGGATCGGCCGACATCGCCAACTGTGCGAAACGATCCATGTCGACGTTCAGCAAGCCGGCGGTACTCGTCAGGATGCGGGCTGCGTTCAACGTGCAAACCAAGGGCAGGAAACGGCCGGTCGCATCGGCGAACCCAGCCACCAATCCGGACGGATCCGCTGTGGGCTGATCGGATCCGGCGAATGCGGTCCCCGATGTTCCCAGCGAGACCACTACATCGCCCGGCCCGATGCCCAACGCCAAGGCCGCACCCATGTTGTCGCCGGTGCCCGGTCCGATCAGTACCGGCTCGATGCCGTCGATCCCCAGATGCGCGCGCGCCCGTCCTCCTAGTTCACCGACAACTTCGTGCGGTGCGGCGATCCGTGGGAGCTTCGCATCATGGCCCAGCGCCAGGGTCAAAAGATCCCGACGGTACTCACCGGTCGCTGGCGACCAGTAGCCCGTGCCGCTGGCATCGCCACGATCGGTGACCGCTTCCTCGGGGGAGTCGGCAAGCAGCCAAGTGACGTAGTCGTGCGGCAGCATGAGCTGCGCCGTGCGGGCCGCGTTGTCGGGTTCGTTGCGCGCCAACCAATGCACTTTGCTGACGGTGAAGGCTGCCAGTGGAACGCTACCGACGGCATCGGCCCAAAAGGTGGGACCGCCTCGCTCGGCCACCAAGTCTTGCGCATCGGCCGCTGAGCGGGTGTCGTTCCACAGCAGCGCCGGTCGCACCACCGCACCAGCTTCATCCAAGGTGACCATGCCGTGCTGCTGACCCGCGACGGCGATCGCGCGGACGCCCTCGAGCAGGCCACCGGCGCAGGCTTGACCCAAGGCTTCCCACCAAGCGCGCGGATCGACTTCGGTGCCATCGGGGTGGGTTGCGCGGCCCTCGCGCACCCAAGCACCCGTCTGCGCATCTCGAACCACGACCTTCACCGATTGGGTCGAGGAATCGACCCCTGCCACCAGCGTCACGGCAGAACCGTCCCACAACCCCAGCAATTCGCGCCTCGCGGAAAAGTTGTAGGACAACTTATGACTTTGTAGGGTGCTGCTATGAGCGACCCGCAGGACCCGCAGGCGATTGCCGCTGGCATCCGCCGGCGGGTACTCGCCCACGTGCTGGCCAACAACGGGGGCTACCTCAGCCAGGCGTGCTCGGCTGCCGAACTCCTCGCCGTGCTCTACGGCCAGGTGCTCAACCTCGCGCCCACGCCCGACCCGTTGCACCCGAGCCCCTTCGAGGCCGTCCCCGGACCGAATGCTCCGCGGGTCTCCGGCGCGGTATTCCACGGTGAGCCGGGCCCGGACCTCGATCGCTTCATCATCTCGCCCGCGCACTACGCACTTGTCGTCTATGCCGCCTTGATCGAAGCCGGCCGGCTCGATGAGGCCGCACTCGATCAGTTCAACAAGGACGGCTCGACCGTCGAGATGATCGGTGCCGAGCACTCACCTGGCTTCGAGACCACCACCGGCTCGCTCGCGCAGGCGCTCTCGACCGCCGGGGGCATCGCGCTCGGTCGGCGCCTGAAGGGCGAGACCGGTCGAACGTTCGTCTTCATGAGCGACGGTGAATTCCAAGAAGGCCAAACCTGGGAAGCAGTGCAAGCCCTTGCGTACTACCGACTCGATTCGGTTCGCGCGATCGTCGACGTCAATCGTGCGCAGTGTGATGGGCCGATGGACTCGGTGATGACCATCGAACCCCTCGCCACCAAGTTGAAGGCCTTCGGAGCAAGCGTCGATTCGATCGACGGCCACGACACCGCCGCACTGGCGAAATCGCTTGAGCGTGACACCGGCAAACCCCACTTCGTCCTCGCCTACACCGATCCCACGCGCGGCGTTCCGCTGATGAACGAACGCCGCCCGACCCTGCACTACCTGCGCTTCACCGGCGATGACGAGCGCGCGCGTTATCAGGACTACTACGACGAACTCCTAACTGTCACAGCAGACGGGAAACAAGGAGCCCACCGATGAGCGCGACCCGCGACGTTCCAATCGTCACGCGACCGCACGTGGAGAACTTCATCCGCTGGTCGGCGGATAAGCCCGAAGTCGTCGTCTTCAGTGCTGACCTCACTAACTCCTGCGAAGTGGGCAAGTGGCGCGATACCTACCCCGAGCGCTTCTTCTCGATGGGGATGGCCGAGCAGAACATGCTCGGTTTCGCCGGCGGGCTCGCCCGTGAGGGATTCGAACCGTGGTTGCACACCTTCGCGGTATTCCTCTACCGGCGCCCGCTCGACCAGTTGCAAATGTCCATCGCCTACCCGAATCTGCGGGTGCGCCTAGTTGGCTTTCTGCCCGGAATCACCACTCCCGGTGGCGTGACCCACCAGGCCATCGACGACATCGCCGTCATGCGCGCGATCCCGAATATGACGATCCTGGAAACGGGTGACGCCACCGAGGTCGAATCGGTGCTCGACGTTGCGCATGCCATCGACGGACCCGTCTACATCCGCATGCTGCGCGGTGAGGTACCCCGCCTGTTCCCTCCGGAGGAACCGTTCGTCTTCAACAGCGCCCGCCCACTGTCACTGGCCGGCAACACGATCGATGATCCAGCCGATCTCGTGGTGCTGACCAGCGGCATCCTGACCGAGGAAGCGCTGCGTGCTGTCCCGGCGCTGCAGGCCGCCGGCGTGAGCGTCACGCACCTGCACGTATCAACGCTCAAACCCTTCACCGATCCGATGATCACCCGTGCGCTACAAGCAGCTACCGGCGCGATCGTGACCATGGAGAACCACCTGATCACCGGCGGTCTCGGCTCGGCCGTAGCCGAGACCATGGCCGAAGCCGGCATCCCGACTCGCTTGCACCGAATCGGTCTGCCGGACACCTACGCGCATGGCGCGTCCCAAGCCCATCTGCTGGCCGAGTACAACCTCGACGCCTTCTCCCTGGTGCGTACCGTCGAGGCTGCACTCGAGCGCCAGCTCACCATCGAGGCGAGCGACCTGGCTCCCGTCCGCATCGCTGCAACACACAGTTCTGCCAAGGTCGAGGCGCTGTGACCGAAACCGCCGATGAGCGCATCGAGGTCGACTACCGAATCAGCGCCGGAGATCCGGGCGAGGTAGCGCACTCGATCCGAGTGGAGCAAACGATCGAGTTCCCCTTCGATCTGGCTCCGGAGTGGATCCAGCAGCAGGTTGTCGGCCGTATCGAATCCAGCCACGACCAACAGGTCACCATCTCCTACGACCAAGGAGTCACCGGCGGTGGCATCACGCAGCTGCTCAACGTGCTGTGGGGGAACGTCTCGTTGTTCCCCGGGGTCCGCATCACCGATCTGCGGCTTCCCGACTCCTACCTCGCAAATTTTCGCGGTCCACGTTTCGGTGTCCCCGGCCTGCGTGAACTGCTGGGCATTCCCAACGATCCGCTCATCTGCACGGCGGTCAAGCCGATGGGTACCAGCTCCCAAGAACTCGGGAAGATGGCCGCGACGATCGCCGCCGCCGGCTTCCACATCATCAAGGACGATCACGGGTTAGCCGACCAACCATGGGCGCGTTGGACCGAGCGCGTGCGGGTAATCGCCGAGCACATCGACGAGGCCAACTCCAAGGCCGGCACCAACGCGCTCTACATGCCCAGTCTGAACGTGCCGGCCGACCGCATCACCGATGCCGCGCACGAAGCCAAGTCGGTCGGCGCTAGGGCTCTGCTGGTTCTTCCCGGCGTCTCGGGTTTCGATGCCATGCGCACCCTCGCCGACGACGATTCATTGGCTTTGCCGATCATGGCCCACCCCTCGTTCCTGGGATCGAACGTGGTCAACTCAGAGCAGGGCATTGATCACGGCGTCCTGTTCGGCACCTTGATGCGGCTGGCAGGGGCCGATATCTCGATCTTCCCGAACTACGGCGGGCGATTCTCCTTCTCCCCCGAGGAATGCATGCGCATCAAGACCAAGTGCCATGCGCCCTTAGGCAACATCGTTGCTTCCTGGCCAAGCCCAGGTGGCGGCATGACCTTGGATCGACTGCCGGAGTTGACCGACTTCTACGGCTCGGATGTGGCGCTACTGGTCGGCGGCGCTCTTCACCGCGGCGACCTCGCAACCAACGCGGCAGCGATGGTTCAGGCTCTCACCAACCGGTAACCGATTACCGCGGGAATGCTCCCGCTACCCCACCATCGACGGCAAGCACCGATCCGGTTGTCCGTGAGGATCGATCCGACAGCAAGAACGACACCGATTGCGCCACATCCCCGGTGGTTACCCGCCTACCGAGGAGGTTGCGCGAGGCGTAGAAGTCCTCGAGTTCCTCCGGAGCGATCCCATGCGCAGCGGCTCTTTCCTCGCGCAAGCCACCTTCCCAAAGCTTGGAATTATCGAAGACGGCGTCGGGGTTGACCGCATTGGATCGGATCCCATGCTTGCCGCCCTCAAGCGCAGCGATGCGCATCAACTGCACCATTCCGGCCTTGGAAACCGAATAGGCACCGAATCCAGCTCCGGGTCCGAACGCATTCTTGCTGGCAACGTAGACCAACGAACCTCCGAGCCCTTGTTGCTGCATGACCTGCATCGAAACCCGTGTCAACGCGAACGCACTGGTCAGGTTGACATCCATCGCGGTCTGCCACTGCTCGTCCGTCAGTTCGGTGAGATTCCCCGTGACCCCCACGCCCGCGTTGAGCACCACGCCATCGAGGCCACCGAAATGCCGAACCGTGCGATGCACCGTCGCGTCGACCACCGCCGAATCGGATTGATCACCGGCCACCGTGAGCGGCTCGGTCCCACCCGCTCGCACGATGGCATCGCCAACCTCGTCTAGACCGGACGCATCGAGGTCGGCAAGCGCAACACAAGCTCCACGCGCAGCGAGCTCCAGCGCGATACCGCGGCCGATGCCCGACGCCGCGCCGGTGACGATCACGATGCGCCCGGAGAACTCGGCCGGCGGGGGCTTCAAGGTGAGCTTGTACAACTCCATCGGCCAGTAATCGAAATCGAAGGTATCCGGTTCGCTGAGCGGCTCCGGTGGCCCGAAGGATTCCAGCACCGTGCGGGCAACCTCGTGGGTGTGCACGGCGATATCCGCGGCGATCTGCGCATCGCGCGGCGATACTCCGCTCGTGACGGCGCCTACACCCGGCACCAGCGCGACCTTCGGCATCGGATCGTGTGCGAAGTAGCCCTCGGGCATGCGATCGGCGCAGCGATCCACGTAGGCGAGATAGCCGTCGCGGTAGGAGTCGACGTCTGCGCGCACACTGTCGGGCGAGGAAACCACGACCGACTTCGGCTTGATCCGCAGCATGTGATCCGCACTCGACACACCCCCGGCGACGATCGCTTCGACCTCGGGGTGGTCGGCCACCTCCCGCAGCCGGGTGTCCACCCGGAGCACCCGATGCCCCCGCTGACCGATGGCTCCGCGCAGATTCAGCAGTAGGCGCCGCAGTTCGTCCTCGGGGACATCCTCATGCCGCGGCGGCGGTCCCGGCGCGATCCGATTCGCAGCAACGAACTCGCGTGCCCGGTCCACCACTTCGATCGTCCGCTGGTAGCACGCATCGGACTCCTTAGCCCAGGTCACCAGGCCGTGGTGTGCCAGCACCACTCCCTCGTACCCGGAGAGGTCACCCACCACCTTGCTCAACTCGAAACCTGGCCGCAGCCAATCCACGTACGCAAAGCCATCGCCTAGTGCCTCCGCGGTCACCCTGCGTCCTTCGGCGTGGTTGGTCAGCGCGCAGATCGCATCGGCATGCACATGATCAATGTGCGTGAACGGCAAGAAGGCATGCAAGAGCGTCTCGATCGATGGGCGCCGCGAAGCGGGATCGAGCAAGGCGCGGGTGACCAGATCGGTCATCTCCTCATCGCTCATTTCCCCGCGATCGCGCAGCGCGATGAGTTCAGCCAACCGCAGCCCCGGATAGTCCGAGAGGACCGAGCCACGCATGTCCGCACCCGATCCCTTGACCCACATCACCTGCTGCTCGCGGCCGAGGTGGTCGATGATCGTGTCCTTGGCCGAAGTGTTGCCACCGCCGTAGACGACGAGCGAGGGATCCTCGCCGATCCGATTGGAACGTTCAACCAATTCCCGCAGGGCGCTCTCGCTCATGCGGTCATCGCTTCGGCAACGAGGGAATCGACCGTCGTTTGGCGCGCTGGTTCCACTACGCCCTGTTCGGTCACGATGGCGGAGATCAGCCGCGCTGGCGTTACATCGAATGCCGGGTTGTAGCCGGCTGCGGCAGTAGGTGCAACCTGCTGGCCTGCGAATGCCGTTATCTCCCCACCGTCGCGCAATTCGATCTCGATCGCATCACCGGTTTCGGTTGCCAGATCGACCGTCGACGATGGAGCAGCCACCACGAACGGAATCCCCGCATCCGCGCACGCCAACGCGACACCTACCGACCCGATCTTGTTTGCGGTGTCTCCGTTTCGGGCGATGCGATCCGCACCGATGATCGCAACGTCGATCAGACCCCGCAGGATCGTCGATGCAGCGGCACTATCGGCCTGCACTACGTGGGGGATGCCGTCATGCATGAGTTCCCAGGAGGTCAGTCGCGAGCCCTGCAATAGCGGCCGCGTCTCATCGGCGTGCACCACCTCTACCTCGCCACGTTCGTGCAATTCGCGCACGATGCCAAGCGCAGTTCCCCACGCAGTGGTCGCCAACGATCCGGTGTTGCAATGCGTGAGGATGCGAAGCGGTCTTTGCGTGGTGTTGGCCATGATCCAATCGGCGCCCTTGCGAGACAGTTCGCGGTTGGCGGCTTCGTCCTCGGCGGCGATCCGATTGGCTTCCGCCAGCACCGCCTCGACCCCCGCATCGACGAAGGGGCGGACTCGATCCACTCCCCAGGCCAGGTTCACCGCCGTGGGTCGAGCATTGCGGATCTTGTCGATCCCGCTTTGCACGTCGGCACCATCCCAGTTCTCGCGTTGACCTTGGGCCATGGCGACCGCCACGCCGTAGCCACCCACGGCACCCAGCGCAGGGGCCCCGCGCACCACCAGTCGAACGATCGCATCAACGAGCGAGTCCACGGTGTCGCAGACGACGCTGACCTCTTCGTCGGGCAACCGGGTTTGATCGATCAGCACGATCGCTTCGCCGTCCCAACGCACCGCCCGGATTTCCGGCACAACCGCCTCCGCTCAAAGTTGTCCTACAACTCGACGCTAGGCTAACGCAGGAAGGGGGAGCCCATGAGCGCGACCAATAACGCCCGGACACCACTCGCGCGCCAGGTGGCCGAGGACCTGCGCCGAAGGGTCGTGTCCGGGGAGTTCGCCCCAGGCGCGCGGCTGCCCAGTGAGGCCGAGATGTGCGAGCACTACCGCGTCTCGCGGGTAACCGTCCGAACGGCAGCGAAGGCGCTGGAATCCCAAGGGCTCGTGGATATCCGGCACGGCTCGGGAATGTACGTGGTGGATCTCAGTGGCCGAATCC
>CAZJYN010000007.1:42601-59288 GCA_964550285.1 uncultured Rubrivirga sp. | reverse complement strand
CAGCTGAGTCCGAACCGGCGTCGGCACCCGTCACCCCGACACCGACTTCCACGCCCACGCCCACGCCGACGCCGACGCCGACGCCCACACCCACGCCCACACCCACGCCCACCCCCACATCGCCCCTGGACGGGCTCCCCGATCCCACGCCCGGGCCGGTGCTGGCGGTCAAACTCGACAACACTCGCAACGCCCAGCCGCACGCCGGCTTGCACGAGGCCGATGTCGTCTACATCGAGGAAGTCGAGTACGGGATCACCCGACTAGCGGCCGTCTTCGCCGACGACGTCCCCCGACGCATCGGCCCCGTGCGTTCGGCCCGCATCACCGATATCGACCTACTGGCCCAGTACGGCTCCCCGGCCTTCAGCTTCTCCGGCGTGCAGCGCAAGATGTGGCCGGTGATCGCCGAGTCCACGCTCATCGACATCTCACCCAACAAGGCGGCCTCGGCCTACCAGCGAGACTTCTCGCGTCGCGCTCCTTACAACTACTTCCTCGACGGTCGACAAGGCCTGAAGGCCGCACCCGATGCCTCCCTCGAGCGCAACATCGGCTTCACTTTCGACACCAGCCCCCCGCCGGACGGCAAGGTGGGCCTATCGGCGCGGGTCGAATGGCCGGCTGCTTCAGCGGAATTCCGGTACGACCAGGCCTCCCGCCTCTACCTGATCGAACTGAACGATCGCCCGGCGCAGGCCGAGGAGCACGAGGACGGTCAACGGGCGGCGACCGTCGTGATCCAGTACGTGGAACAAAACCCGTCGCAATTCTTCGACAAGGGTGGCGGCAACACCCCCCACGCGGAGACCATCGGGAAGGGCCGCGCCGTGATCTTGCGTGATGGGCTGCGCTACGACGCTCGCTGGAAGCGCGCCGATGCCGATACCGGCACCACGTTCACCACCAAGGACGGTGAACCGTTGGCATTCAAGCCCGGCCAGG
Organism: uncultured Rubrivirga sp.; assembly: GCA_964550285.1. GTDB lineage: Bacteria > Actinomycetota > Actinomycetes > S36-B12 > S36-B12 > S36-B12. Next base: position 58,343 of record CAZJYN010000007.1, on the reverse strand, counting down.
TCTGGGTGGCGCTGGCGGACAAGACGCGACCGGCAACGCTGTTCCCGGCCCCCGCGAAGGACGCAAGTACGGACGAGGAAGCGCAATCAGCGCAGTAACCGCTCACTAACCCGCGGGTGGTTCCTTCGGGTCATGGCAAGGCACCACGGTGCGCACACCATCGGTGTCATAGGCATACACCGCCCATTGTCCGAAGCTCGCGGCAATCGATATCCCGACTTCGACCGGCATCCCCCACGCGAGCCACCCGGGTTCGCGCCACGTGCCATCGGCCGAGAAACCATCGGCTGGCCACACCTCGTAACCGGAGTCGACCAAGATCGCCAAGAGGCGCTCGTTTGCGGCCTCGTTCTTAGCCCACGTCGGGCGATCGGTTCCCGGGTTGTAGGCCGTCAGCACGATCGCAGATTGCCCGCGAGACAAGCACTCCAAGGACGGGTCGACCCATTCGCGATCCGCGGGATTCTCCGTACTCACCAATGCCTCTTCGTAGATCGCGAAGAGCGTCGCGTACTCACTCACCCGTTCATCATGCCAAGTGGCACTGCGCCCGGGCCACGATGTGCTCGGGCATCGTCGCCATCCGGCATACTCGAGGAATGTCAGCCGCCGCGCAGCAGATCATGGTGACCACACCCCGCTCCCGCTGGAGCATCGCCTCCCGAGATTCCGTGCTATCCATTGCCTCGACCGGCTCGGTGCTATCCATCGGATCGGTGGGCTCGGTGCTATCGATCGCCAGCATCGGCTCTTTCGCCTCGGCGCTCAGTGTGGGTAGTTTCGCCAGCGCCGGCAGCGCCCTGTCTGGGCTATCTCGCTTGGCGATCATGTCGTGGCGCTCTCACCGCGCCGTCATGAGTGCTCCCGAGTAGCAGGTTCCCCGCCGTTCACCTGTCCATGAAAGACTCCTCTACCCCCAAACGCCCCTGGGCGGTATACAGGAAGGCGACCGGTGTCGGGCAACGTCCGCGAGGAGCAGGAATTCGTCGATAGGGCAACGAGCCTGGTCAACGAGCACATCGCCTACCTCTTCGCGCGTATCGACGCCACCAAGCGGGCACCGGGCACCGGGACAGGTCAGGACGAACTCGAGCGCGAAGCCCACCTGGACAATCTGAACCAGCAGTTGAATGCGGCCTTGGCGGCCCGCAAGCGCATCTGCTTCGGTCGCCTGCGATTCGCAACCGGTGAGGACGATCACGTCGGTCGCATCGGTCTTCGCGGCGAAGACGGTGAGGTAGTACTGCTGGACTGGCGAGCGCCGCACGCTGCCGCCTTCTACCGAGCGACTTTGAAGGATCCGATGGGCCTGACGCTGCGACGTCGCATCGCATCGCGGACGACAGACCATGGTCCGGAAGTCACGCATGTCGACGACGAGATGTTCGACTCCGCGACTGACTTTGCCTCCAACGCCGCTGGTCAAGCCCTCGACGCCCCCCGCGAAGGTCGGATGGCGGACATCTTGGCCACCATCGCCGCGGATCAGGACGCCATCATCCGCAGCCCTCTGGAGATGGTCACCGTCGTCGAAGGTGGCCCAGGGACCGGCAAAACTGTCGTTGCATTGCACCGAGCCGCGTGGTTGCTGTACACCTATCGCGATCGCCTATCGCGAGATGGCGTCTTGATCGTGGGGCCGAGTTCGGTCTTCTTGCAATACATCGACCAGGTCCTGCCGAGCCTGGGCGAGACAGATGTCGTACTACTCACCCCCGATCGGTTCTATCCAGCGGTACGACCGAGCGCTGATGACCGTCGCGATGTGGCGCGCATCAAGGGTGATGATCGAATGGCGAAGGTGATCGCTGCTGCGGTCGCTGCCCGAGTCAAGATCCCGACAGCCGATGTCGCCATCCGAACCACCACGGGAAGCACGGTGCGGATCACCGTCGAGCAACTGCACCAGGCCGCGCGTGGCCTGTCCAAGTCACGGAACTACCACGACGGTCGAGACCCCTTCCTGCGTCGAGTCTTGGCGGCAGCGGCGCGCAACCTTGCCCGCGACACCGGCCATGACCCCGACGACGAGGACTACTGCCAGGACCTGGTCGCCTCGCTCGTCGAGGACGCGAACATGCGACGAGAGTTGAACCTGATGTGGCTGCCCACCACGGCCGAGCGAGTGGTGCATCGACTACTGACCGACGAACGAACATTGCACACAGCGGCCGGAGCTGTTCTCAGCGAGCCGGAATGGCGGCTGCTATTGCGCGACCTGGATGCGCCGTGGACCCGTGACGACATCCCCTTGTTGGACGAAGCCGCCCACGCGCTAGGGCCCTGGTCTGCGCCCACCGCGCCAGATACCGAGCCCACGGGCTACCGGGAACTGCGGGCCGAGGACGCCTACCGGGTGAACCCGCAGCGAGGCGACCAAGCGAGATCCACGTTGGCCGAGCGGGCACTCGATGACCGCGAATGGGTTTACGGTCACGTCATCGTCGACGAGGCGCAAGAACTCAGTGCGATGGCCTGGCGGGCCATCGCCCGCAGAGCCACCCGCAAGTCGATGACCGTGGTGGGCGATCTGCAGCAGGCATCGCATCCGGCTGCTGTACGCAACTGGGATGCGGCCCTCGGCTGGGCAGGCGACCGTATGGAGCGGCACACGCTGACGGTCACCTACCGCATCACCCGTCAGATCGCCGAGGCCGCAACGGGCCTGCTCGAGCGAGCGGGGGGCACTCCCCCGATTCTCACGCCGATTCGCGATGGTGCGCCCGTTGCGCGGGTGGCAGTCGACATCACCGAACTGGCCGACTACGCCAAAGCTGTCGCGCGTCCGGACGGCCGCAGCGCGGTCATCGTCGCCGATGCAGTGTTCGAGTCGATGCGGGCCCATCTGCTCGATGATCACTTCGGTTTCGACGTGGCGGCACTCGATGCTCCGATCGCGGTCGTAACGGCGCAGCAATCCAAGGGCTTGGAGTTCGATTGCGTGATCGTGGTCGAGCCCGAACTACTGAGCCGGCAGCGGCCGATGGGTGCGGACATCTACGTGGCCGCGACGCGGGCTACCCAGGAACTGCATCTGGTCACCCTCACCTGAGGTGAACGGCATCGCTACCGGTGTTCGCGGAAGACGAGCACCGGGCAGGGAGCGTGGTTGACGCAGGCGTTGGCCACCGACCCGATGTGCACATCCGGCAGGGCCCCGTGCCCGCGCGCGCCAACCACGAGCAGTTCAGCCCCGTGCGCAGCCAAGTTCAGTGCCTGCGCCGGACGTTCGGGCACGAGCCGAGCCTCGACCTCGACTCCGGGAACTTGCTGCCTCGCTCGCTGCAGGCAGGCATCGAGCATCTCTTGCGCATCGCGGGCGTAGTCGGCTTCGGAGTAGGTCGGCGTGATGTAGATGGTCCACGGAACGATGTAGCCCGTCACTGCCACGACGTGCAGACCACGTTCGGCGGCGAAGTGCATCGCCCATTCCAGGGCCTGTTCACTCGGCGCGGAACCATCGACGCCCACGACCACGAAGCCCATGGCGAACACCTCCCTGCTGCATCCTTATCAACGGTAGTCAGCGGATGTGCACCATGCAACAAAGCATTCGGTCATGCCTGGTGCGCGTTCAGCCGATCGATACGTCTGCCCGACGAATCGCTAGTCGCGCTCCTCGCCCGCTGGCGGTAATTCGGTTCGAGAATCGCGAAGCGACTCGGTCAAGTCGGCGGGCAGGTCCAAATCGGTGGCCGAGACGACACCGAGTTCCTTCATGCGCCGCGCCTGCACCATTACCCGAGCGTCGAAGGAACCGACGAAATCGTTGTAACCCTTCACGGCACTGCTCAGTCCACGACGCACCGTGCCAAGGTGCTCGACCGACTTCTCCAGCCGGCTCAACATCTCCGCACCGGCAGCGCGGATCTCCTCCGCGTTATCGGCCATCAACTTGCGTTGATAGCCGAATTGGATCGTCCGCAACATGCCCAAGATGGTCGTCGGCGTCGCGAGAACCACATTGCGTGAGAAGACTTCCTGCAGCAGCAGGCCATTCACCTCCAGCGCGGAGGACAGTAGCGATTCCAGGGGCAAGAACATGACGACGAACTCCGGGGAGGTCGCCGATTCCCAGTAGCGCTTGGCCGACAGTTCCTTCGCCCGGGCGAGGACGTCGTCGGCGTGCTTGCGCAACTGCGAATCGACGACGGTCGGATCCTCGGCCTGCACCGCCTTCCAGTAGGCATCGAACGGGAACTTCGCATCGATCAGGATCTCCCCACCGCCGGGCATATCCACGACCACGTCGGGCCGAGCAGCGCCGGAATCGGTAACGCGCGAATCCTGCCGGCGAAAGTGCACTCCCTCGACCAGCCCGGAGTGCTCGAGCAACTGCTCGAGTTGCATCTCACCCCACTGTCCGCGGGATTGGCCCGAACTCATGGCCGAGACGAGTTGCTTGGTGGCGGTCTCCAGCGATGCGTAATTGCGCTGCACCCCATCGATCTGGGTCCGTAACTCCGCTGCCGTCTTGACCCTTTCCATCTCGGCCGTGTGCGATTGCTTACGCAAGCCTTCGAGGGCTTCGCGTACCGGTTCGAGCCGATCCTCCAGCGCCTTCGCGGAAGCTTGCTCGCCTTGCAACTTCTCCCGTTCGGCCCGCAGCAACTGGACCTGTCCCTCTGCCTGGGCGCTTTGCTCGTGCGCGACAGCCAGTTCGGCCGCCGATTCAGCGCGCAAGGTGGCGATGCGTTCCTCGGCCCGCAGCGCCGCCGTCCGGCTGGCCAGCAACCAACCGATCAGTAGGCCCACAGCCATCGCGATCAGCGCAAGCACCACGATGACGATCACGGTCACACCGGCAGTATCGAGGGCGGTATCGACCTCCATAACGGCACCTCCTCAGGCTGCCGTCGCAGGGTATCCCTGCCCGGTGACAGCGCCTGCCGGCTCACTCGGAACTCGATTAGTTGGGCAGGGAGCACGCCGCCGTGGCACCGGGAAGGCGATCCTTGTGTCGGTACATCCATGGACCGATGCGCCGCAGCAGGTGCCGCATACCGGGGGCCAGCATGAAGGCCCCGACGAATCGGTAGGGGGCGCCGGAGCGCCGCAGCATGCTGCCCATGCCAAGCGGGCCGATCAGATAGCGGCCATCGTCGTCCACGAACACCGGGCCCTCGTAGACAGCGCTTTGCGGGATCCCCCAGTCGGCGAGATCGACGCTTTGCCACGGAACGATGTCCACGGGCGGATCCACGTGCTTGCGGATGGCGTCCGTACCTTGCTGGCACACACCGCAATCGGCGTCGAACAGGAAGGCCGGTCGCTGGCTGATCCGGGGTGGGAGCGGCGTCGTCGTCATGGCTCCAGCATACCCCAGGGGGTATCTAGCCGCACGTTAGTCCGGGACCGGCACCAAGCCCCTGGCCACGCGTACCAACTGCCGGTAGGACAGCCCATTGCTATCGATCCGCACCGTCGTGGCGCGGGGATCGCCCGAAACCGTGGTGCGCGCGAGCACTTCGGCCACGCCACCGAAGCGCGCAACATCGGCCCGCGAGCACCGCGGTGAGGCAGCGCCGCTCGCCGCATCGGCCGCCGACGAATCCACCCCACGGCAGTTGGCGAAGATCCGCGCACGCACTACTCGAGTTGCCCCCGGCCGCCCGATTCGAATCCGCTCGGACTTCACCAATCCAGCCGTCTCCTGCTCGATCGGCGCAGCAGCCCACCTTGTTTGCGCGGCTTTTTGCGCCAGCGTGAAACTCGGGACCCGCTTACCGTAGGTCGAACCCGCGAAGGTGGCGCGCTTGCCGGCGGAACCGTAGGCAATCACGTCGATCGGCCCGTTGCGACGCAAGCCGGCCGTGTATGTCGGTCGCCACAACACGGTTTCGTCATCGAGTGCGGCGACCGCTCGGCCGTAGTTGCTCGAACCCCGAACCACGTCTTCGGCCGCAACGGCGGCTACCGGCGCCAAAGAGGTAGCCAGCCCGGTCAGTAGCCCGCTCACCAGCACGCTCGCCAATCCACCGACCAGCACACGCAGCGGGAACGACGACGACGAACGAGCTCGCGGTTGGACCATCGAATTACTGTACGTCGCGTACGACGACGCTCACCCGCGAGCACCACGAGCACCCCGTCAACGTCGCCTGGAACCGGGTCCGCGGTGGTAGCGAACGCTCGACCACAGCGTTGAAAGCACCTTCCTCCACGGGAACTACCGAGTCGGTGCGCCATCGTTTAGATCCGGGCGCGCGGTATCGAATCCGCACGAATCCCGTGGCGTTCGCTTCACCGGCACGCACCTGGCCGGACAGCCGCACCCCGCCCTTGGTGGTGCGGGCGGTGACCGATGTCATCTGCGAAACAGCGGGCCGAACCCAAAAGGTGATCGGATCGAGGGCGAAGGACTGCTCGCTGTCAGGGGAGATGGCTCGGATGGTCGTGTCCAGCCGGTACTCACCTGTGCCGTCGGCTGGACACACGAACACCTCATCGAGCAATTCCCCGGCCACCGGATCACCGGGTAGGACCAAGAAGGTGCCCTCGTTCGCGGTGCCTGTTGCGCTGACGAGTGTCTCCCCGATCAAGGATGTCTGGTCCGCGCGTCCGAACGTGGCAAGGATCGGAATGAACAGGCACTCAGCGTCCACGAACTGCCAGTCGTTGTCCATGGTGATCGAAACGGTTGCGGTGGACACCGATCCGGGAGGTGTCGCCACGATCTCCGCCCGAATCGCCGAGGATCCAACGGCCATCAAGACCAAAGCGCAAGACCCCGCGATCGCACCGCGCCATGACCACCTCATGCTTCTTCCCCGTTCATGCATCGTCTCCGTTTCGGCGATGCAGTGCCTCGTCGATGTTGGTTGCCACCTGCTCGGCCTCGCGCTTCGTGCGCGATCGACGATCCGCCGCTCGTTCGCGCGCTTGGGAAAGCGGAGCGACGTGGCCGGAGGTCGTGCCCGTGGACCAGTCGTGCACCACACTGGTACGAAGCACGACGTCTTGGACACTGCGGTTTCGTCGACTGACCAAGACCCACAAGATCCCGACCTGGAAGACAACGCAAAACAGTGAACGCACCGCGGCCACCTTCCAGCGCAGCCGCCCGCCACGGCGATCAAGTACCCGAACGCCCATGAGGTTCTGGCCGAGGCTGCGTCCACTGGTATTCCACGTCCACGTCCAATAAAGCCACATCAGGAAGTAGCCGCCGAGGACGAAGTAGCCCGGGCGCGGCATCCCGTAATCGACGAGCGGGTTGAACACCAGAAGGAACAACCACACCGCTATCCAGATCCCGATGATGATGGCGCCCACCACGACCACATCGATGACCGCGGCGATGGTGCGCGTGAAGAATCCCGCCCGCTCCCCCTGGAAGGGGCGCGCCGCTACCGGCAGTGTCTGCAACACGACGCCCTCGTTCGCATCGTGGGTGCGCCGATATTCGCTGAACGTGGTCACGAGTCGCTCTCCAGCGCGACAGTCGCCTCGTCCCGACCGGCCCGACGAAGCAGCAGCGTGTCGACCACGCGCGAGACGAACTCATCGCTGCGTACGGCGGAGAAACGAGTGGTGGTGAAGGCATCCATCGCGATGCCGCCGGTGCTCTCACGAATGATCTGCGGCAGGTCGATCTCTTCTATGATGTAGTCCGCGATCTGCAGCATCGGCACCCGGTCGACGATGGCGTCGATATCCGTAGCCTCGACGATCCGATCGACTTCGACCCGCTCGAGGACGATCTGGGTCAAATCGAGCTCATCGAGTGCCGCGATCACGATCCGGTGCACATCCACTCTGCTCAACACGATGCCTGTCAGGTCGATTCGGGAGACGATCGCATCGGTGATCGCGGGAACGAGCCGGTCCAACAGCGGGGTCACGACCGAACCCACCATCGTCCGCACCGTCGCCTCGCTCAACGACAAGACGGTCTGCGTGCTGTAGGTCATCAAGCCGACGGTGCTGGCCAGCAAATCGGCGGCCAGCGCACGGACGTCGCCCTCGGACTCGTAGGGCCGCGACACCACCACGACCTCGCGACTGCTCACTCGCCCATCATGGTGCACGCCCTACCATGCCGAGGTGTCGAGTCTGAAGTGGTTCGCGATCGTGATCGCCGCGGTCGTCGTGGCCGCGGGCCTGGCAACGACAGCCTGGTGGGTCTCCAGCAGCATCGAGCGCGCCGACCGGCAGGCCACCTTCGACCCCTTCTACGAACCTCCCGATCCGCTGCCCGCCGAACCTGGCACGGTCCTGCGGATGGAACCCCTCGACGTGGACGTTCCGGGCGGGCAGGCATACCGGATGCTCTATGTCTCCCAGCGGCCCGATGGCACTCCGGCAGCCAGCGGCGGCAGAGTCTTCATCCCCGACACCACCGCCCCGGCGCAGGGTCGTCCGGTAGTCGCATGGGCGCACGGCACCGTCGGAATGGGCGAGGCCTGCGCGCCCTCCCGAGCCGTCGACCCCCTCGGCGACACCACGCAATGGCTCGATCAAATGATGGCCCTGGGCTGGGTCGTCACCGCCACCGACTACGTCGGCCTAGGCACCCCCGGCCCGGAGTTGTACTTGGTGAACCAGGCGGAGGTCCGCGACGTCGTGAACTCCGTACGCGCGGCCCGCAATATCGACCAAGCCCAGGCCGGCTCGAAGTACGTGGTCTGGGGTCACTCGCAAGGCGGGCACTCCAGCCTGTGGAGCGGACACCTGGCATCGGACCTCGCGCCGGAGTTGAGCCTGCTGGGAGTCGCCGCCGCGGCCCCGGCGGGCGAACTCGCGGACATCATGAGCACGCAGTGGGATACCACGATCGGGTGGGGCATCGGCCCGGAGATCCTCGCTTCTTGGCCGCTGGTCGATGAACGCCTGAGCGTTGAGCAGGTAGCGGCGCCCACGGGTATGCGTACCTTCGAGCAATTGGCCGAGTACTGCGTCTCCGATAAACAACTCCTCGCCGAAGTCCTCGCTCTGCGCGCCACGGGCGGGGAACTATTCGCCATCGACCCCTTGACCCAACCCGACTGGAACCGATTCCTGGCCGAGCAAACGCCCCCGCCGCTGCCCCCCGAGATGCCGGTGTTCTTGGCCCAAGGCACGGCCGATGAGGTGGTGCTGGCCTGGCCGAACGCCAAACTCCAAGAGTCGTGGTGCGAGGCCGGTTCGACCCTGACCGCGCTGTGGATGGGGGGCATCGGCCATCTAGCGGCCGCTTCGACCGCCGGGCCTGCCGCGGTCGCCTGGATCGCCGACCGCTTCGAAGGACGCCCCGCCATTCGAACCTGCGACCTTCCTCCGCCGGTGGCACCACGGCCACCGGCGACGAGTACTTCGGCTACTCGGTAAGCGGCCCGTTCTTGCCCTGCGGGAAGTAGTCCTGTCCGATACCGCTACTGCGCTTGGGCACCATGACCGAACGGAACCAGGACACGACTTCCTCGCCGTCCTGGTTCAACCCCCGGGTCTTCATTCGAATGATCCCCATCTCCGGGCGTGAGGAGGATTCGCGAGCCTCCAGGCAAAGGCTCTCGGCGTAGATGGTGTCGCCGATGTACACCGGATAGGTGAGCTTGATATCCGTCCAGCCCAAGTTGGCCACGGCGTTTTGGCTCATGTCGATCACCGACAGGCCGAGGACCAAGGCGACCGTCAGGCCGGAATTGACAATGATCCGACCCTCGGTGATCGGGTTGCTCTGCGCAAGGTGGGCATTGAAGTGGTTCTGGTTCGTGTTGCAGGTCAGCAGAGTGAACCAGGTGGAGTCGGCCTCGGAGATCGTTCGACCGAACGGGTGCTGGTAGGTGGTGCCGACTTCGAAGTCCTCGAAGAAACGGCCGAGCTGGGCGGGGACGATTTCGGTCATCGCCCCATGATGTCAGCGATCGCCGTCTGCTCGCTTGCGCCAGCGCTCTTCCATCCGATCCATGAAGCCGCTGCTCGGCCGCCGCTGCTTGCCCTTGGGCCCCGCGGACGGGCCGGTTGCGCCTGCGCTAGTGCCACCGGAATCACCGGCACCGTCGCCCTCACCTTCGGCGGCTTCGGTCGCGGCGGCGCCGCGGGTGAAGGCGAAGTAGATCAACACGGCTCCGGCGAGCATCACGACGAATCCGACGACACCCAAGATGGCCATCGGCATCGCCATGCCGGCCAGCAGGACGCCGAGCCCACCGAGTACCGCGAGCACACCTAGTGCAGCCCGGCTGCGGTTTGCGGCGGTGGAGTTCGAGCGCAGACTCGTGGCGAACTTCGGATCCTCTGCGTAGAGGGCCTTTTCCATCTGCTCGAGCAGACGCTGCTCATGCTCCGATAGCGGCATGCTCAGCCCCCTTTCCTCTCTCGGTCGAACGGCCTCGCGCTGTTGGTCTTGTTAGGTAAGTCTGCCTGACGGTCGGGCCGTTCGCCTCCCGATGCCATGCTTCCTGCTCTCAGGATAGGTCGCTACCGGAGAAAGGGAAACCGGCACCCCGGTCAACGGTCGCCAGCCGGGTGTTCGCCGAGGGACGACCTTCCCGGGCGCACCGCCCCCGGTCCGTAGCGCTGCCGTAGCCGATCCATGGCCACTTCGGCGTCTCGTCGCCCATGCTCGGGGGCATCGAGTAGCAACTGGGCCGGGGTCTCGTCGGCCTCGGAGAGCCCTTCTAGCCGCACCCCGACCAACCGGATGCGGGCCCGCTGCAGGCCGAGGGCCTCGAACAGCGCCCAGGCGGTGGCGTAGATGTCGGCGCCCACGTCGGTCGGTACCTCCAACGTCCGCGAGCGGGTGATCGTCGTGAAATCGGCGAAGCGCACCTTGAGGGCGACCGTGCGACCAACGATCCCACCGCGACGCATCCGCTGCCCGACATGGTCGGCCAAGCCCGCGATACGCGAGCGGATCCATTCGTGATCGTCGGTGTCGACGTCGAAGGTCTCTTCGTTGCCGATGCTCTTGTCCGGTTCGTGGGGCACGACGGCCCGCAGATCCCGACCCCAGGACAGGTCATGCAAGTGACGTCCTTGGGCTTGGCCGAGGGCTCTTTCCAATGTGGCAAGCGGGGTGGTGGCGATATCGGCGACCGTTTGCAGTCCGAGTCGATCGAGTTGCTGTTCGGTCTTCTCCCCCACTCCCCATAACGATCCGACGGGTAGTGGGTGCAAGAACTCGATCACCTTGTCGGTGGGAATGATCAAAAGGCCGTCGGGCTTACTACGCGTGGAGGCGAGTTTGGCGACGAACTTGGTCGAAGCGACTCCGACGGAGCAGGTGATTCCAACTTCATCGCGCACCCGGGAACGGATAAGCGAGGCGATGGCGCCGGGGCGTCCGAGTCGGCGCCTAGCTCCGGCGACATCGAGAAAGGCTTCATCCAAGGACAGCGGTTCCACGATCGGGGTGATCGAATCGAAGATGGACATCACCGCGCGCGACACCTCGGCGTAGCGCGCATGGTGCGGAGGCAAGACCACCGCCTGCGGTGCTAAGCGACGAGCCCGTGACATCGGCATCGCCGAGTGCACACCGAGCGCGCGTGCTTCGTAGGTCGCGGACAGCACCACCCCCCGATTGCCGGTGCTCGCCCCGATGATCACCGGCTTGCCGACGAGATCGGGGTACTCGAGCAACTCCACGGATGCGTAGAAGGCGTCCATGTCGACGTGCACGATGGTGCAGCCGGTGTCATCGCCACCGAAGTCGACCCGGCCGCGGGGTCGACGAACTTGGCTGCGGCTCATGAACGCATCCTGTCCTCTCGTCAGCGCTACCAGCCGGAGGCGCCCGGACTGGAGTGCCACAACTTGCTAGGTGCTTGCTGGGTAGGCGCTTGCACTCCCGGCCGATCCACCGGGATTCCCGCGGGGGCGATATCTGCGTAGGGCGATTGCCGGAACCCACTGGCGTGCACGAGGACCTTGCTGGGCCCTGCCTGTTCGGCTGCCTTAGCCGACTCACGTGGGTCTGCGGTGAGTAATGCGCGAACCGCCTCGATGCCTTCACTCTTCCAAAGCGATCGCACCTGACCGAGATCCCAGCAGCCGGTAGCACGCATGGAGACACCTTTCGGACCGGATCGACGCAACTGCCCCCGCACCACCAGCAGCCACGATCCGAACAACGTCGTGGAGTAGTGCTCTTGCACATCGTCGAAGAACGCCGCATCGACCGGACCGGTGGAATCATCCAAGGTCACGAAGATCACTCGGCGACCGCTGCGCATCGGTGGGCTTTGGATCGCGACCTTCACACCAGCGACCCACACCTGCGCATTCGAGCGCTGCGCCAGTAAGTCCTTGGCGGGCACTGCCTTGATTTCGCGCAACAGATCCTTGTAGAAGTCCACCACATGCGCACTGACGTCCAAACCCAGTAATGACATCTCTGCGCGCACCTTCTCCGAGACCGCCATGTCGGGAAGACCCGTACGTGGTACGTCGACGAGATCATCTCCCAGCAGATCCAGTGACAACTGCGCATCCGTTCGCTTATTTCCCGCATGCCTATCGAGTTCGGCCACTTGCAAGAGCAGATCTCGACGCGTAACCGGGGATGGATGCACCGAATCGAAGGCGCCGATCGTCACCAGATTCTCCGCCGTAGGTCGCGACAGGCGAGCACGCTGGAAGGCATCGGCCATCGACACGAATGGTCGTTCGCGCATGATCGCCTCTACTTCGGCTTCGCAGATACCGGCCACTTCGGTAAGGGGAATGCGAATCCCCGCGCCCTCGACCCGATAGACGTCGGCGGAGGCGTGGATATCGACACTGTGCACCGCGACCTCGTGCCCGCGAGCATCATCGAGGAGTAGCCGCTTGGGATACATCCCCGGATCGTGGGTGAGGATGCCGGCGTAGAACGCCGCTGGATAGTGCACTTTCAACCAGGCGGACTGATAGGTAGGCAGCGCGAATGCCGCTGCATGAGCCTTGCAAAAACCGAAGGAGGCGAAAGCGCGCAGTACCTCCCAGACTCGATCCACGGTGGGGAGGTTGTACCCGTGGTTGACCGCTGTCGGGTAGAACCAGGCGCGCACATCGTCTTGACCATCGGGGGAACCCATGCTGCGTCGGCACTCATCGGCTTCGGCGAGCGAACAGCCGGTCATCGCCGCAATGATTCGCAGGACCTGTTCGTGGAAGACGACCACTCCGTAGGTTTCGCGCAAGATCGGCTCAAGATCGGGATGCACGTACTCCGGTTCCTGCCAGCCTTGGCGAGCCATCAGGAACGGGGTGACCATGTCGGACTTGACCGGACCGGGTCGGAACAACGAGATATCGATGATGAGATCGGCGAATTCCTCTGGTGCGAACTTGCCGAGGAGTTCACGTTGCCCTGGTGATTCGATTTGGAAGCAGCCAAGCGTCCGGGTGGAGCGAATCAACTCGAACGTACGGGCATCGTCGAGTGGACGAGCATCGATATCGACCCTCGTCCCATCCGCCCGTTCGATCTCGCAGACGGCATGGGCGATCGCCGATTGCATACGAACGCCGAGGACATCGAGCTTGAGCAGACCCATGTGCTCGACGTCGTGCTTGTCGAAGTGGCTCATCTGGTACCCGGCGGCACTCGTCTCCACTGGAGTGCGGTTCAACAAAGTGGCATCGGAGAGCACCACACCGCACGGGTGCATCGCGATATCGCGCGGCAGACCGTCGAGCGCCTCGACAAGATCCAAGAAGTGTTCGAGCTGCCCTTCGCGCGCCAATCGACCGATATGCGAATCGCGGAGTTCGGGCAGATCTTCCAGTGCACTGCGCGCCTGCCGTGCCCGAACATGCGGGAATGCCTTGGCGAAGGAATCGACTTCCGTGGCATCGAAGCCGAGTGCGGCTCCGACATCGCGTACGGCATGACGCACCCGGTAGGTCTCCATCATGGAGACACTGGCCACTCGGTCGTCACCGAACCGCTCGCGGATGATGTCGTAGACCTCGAGCCGACGCGCGGACTCCACATCGATGTCGATGTCCGGAAGCACCCGGCGCAACGGGGACAAGAACCTTTCCATCAGTAATCCGTGGCGTATCGGATCTATCCCACTGATCCCCAACAGGTGGGTGACCAGGCTGCCGGCACCGGACCCGCGGGCAGCCACCCGGATGCCACGTTCGCGCACGAGGTCGGTGACCTCGGCCACGGTGAGGAAGTAACCGGAGAAGCCGAGGTCGACGATGGTGCGCAGTTCATTCTCGAGTCGATGCTCGGCCTCGGCGCGCTCCCCACCGCGATACATCCTTGGAATCGCATCGCGGCAACGGGTGCGCAACAAGGCGTCAGCTTCGGCGACCGGATCGGCCACCCGACGCCCGAGCAGTACGTCGAGTTCGGGGACGAACACCTCCCCTAGCCCCAAATCGCGCTGTGGATCCAACGCGCAGTACTGCGCCAAGTGCCAGGTGTCCTCGAGCAGGCGAAGACCCCCGCGCTCTTCCCGTCCACCGGCTACGGCGGCCTGCGCGACCTCCGCGGCGATCTCGGCCATCTCGGCCGCGGACTTCACATACGCCTGACCACCTGCGGGGGGAAGCGCCTCGATGCGCGCAGAGCCCACCGGAACCAGCAGCCGTGCTGCATCCAGCACTTGGGCAACCGGCGCATCCTGCGGACGGGAGTAGCGAACCGCGTTCGTGAGCACCGCGGGAAGACGCTGCTCGCGCGCCCAGGTGAGCATTCGTGCCGCCGCAGCGGTCGAGTGCCGATGCCGTCGGTGCGCGGGGAAACCCGGCTGCCGGTGGGAGACGATCCCCACGGCGAGGTAGCGCTCGAACAGCACGCGCCACGGCCGGGCGGCAGCCTCCGCGAGCAGCGGACGATCCCCGGACAGCAACCGCCCGACCTCGGAGTCCGGGCCGAGGATCGCCACGAGCCCGGCGCCGTGCTCACGCAGTGCCGACCACGGGACCCACGGTTGCCCGCGCTCGGTATGGGTACCGGTGTGCGCCGCGGATACCAGCCGACACAACGACGCCCAACCCACGGCACCGGTGGCAAGGAAGGTCACCCGCGGCTTGCTCTCATCGATCCACGCGCCACCGCGTGCCGGTGTCCGACGCCGCGCACCTGGGTGCGTACCCGGGTGCATGCGTGCCGGTTCGGTGGGTTCGACGGCGAGGTCGACTCCGAGAACCGGGGAGATACCCAGCCGCGCGCACTCGCGTGCCCACCGCACCGCGGCATATAAGCCGTCGCGGTCGGTCAAGCCGATGATGGATTGCCCAACCTCGGCAGCCTGTTGCACGAGCGTCTCCGGCAGCGCGGTGCCGTAACGCAGCGAGTGACTCGAGGCGACCTGCAGGTGGGCGAAAGGGATCGCCACCGCGCTAGCCGACGGCGCGTAGCCGTAAGGCGAGTGCTTGCTGGCCCAAGGTCGGTTGGTAGACGAGCTCGAGCACCTCACATACCCGGGACAAGAACGTCTCAGCTTCACGGATGAGATCGTCGGCAGCTCGATTGCTCACGCACGGGATCCCGGCTTCGGCCACCGCCCGGGTCTGCGCGCCCGCGGCGAAGAAGTCCGCCCACTCCGCTAGCGGCGGGCAGGTCTCGCGCAGCACCACCCACGCACTTCGAACACGGCCACGATCGCGACCGCGGGACCCCTGGGGCGCCACTGTCGCGATCACCGCCGCGGCGGCACGCAACGCGGCAAGGTGCGCGCTGGCATAGCGCTCGTGGGCCGTTTGAGCCAACGCGGCCCGGGCGAGAGCGCGCCGGGAACCTTCGATCAACTCCAAGGCGGGCGCCGTCGAGGGACGCGCGTGTTCCGTTGCGTTTAGGGGCGCGTTTAGGGGCGCG
>CAZJYN010000007.1:22218-42501 GCA_964550285.1 uncultured Rubrivirga sp. | reverse complement strand
GCGTTTAGGGGCGCGTTTAGGGGCGCGGTCAGTGGCGGGGTCATTCGATGGTCCTCTCCGATTACCGGTGCCCGGTGGCACTTGGTGGCACTGATGTGCTCGACCCCTGCTTTCTCGACCCGTGCTTTTCGACCCGTGTTTTGCGTGGGGCTCGGATGAGGCCCTGGCCACCGGGGCAGGGGTCGAGGCGGCCCCGGTGACCGTTGGGCTCTCATCGAGCACGGGCCCTGGCCGCGAATCCGGGACCCGTGGTTCGAACGTATGTTCGAACCACGGGGAACGTTAGACCCACCCCCTGACAGCCGTCAACCCCCACCCCCGCCACTACGCGTTTCCCCCGGATTCACGCGTTTCCCCCGGATTCCGGGGGAAACGCGTGAATCCGGACCGATTCCGGGGGATGTGAAACAGATCCCCCGGAATCCGGGGGAAACGCGTGGAGGGGGTGGGTGGGGGCGGCTAGGGCAGCAGGTCGACGATCATGTCGATGCGCTCGGCGAGCGTGGTGTCCAGATCGGTGATGCCGCCCTCGGAGTGGGTGGACAGCCGGAAGGTGAGGGTGCACCAACGGATATCGATATCCGGGTGGTGGTCCATGTCCTCGGCCGCTTGCGCCACCTTGGTGACGTAGTCGATCCCCCCGAGGAAGGTCTTGGCCTTCACTTGCGCAACGAGGGAGTCTCCTTGTCGCTCCCAACGCGGATGCAACAAGCAGAAGTCGGCGATTCGGTCTTCGGTCAGTAGATCGGCCATCGTGGGTACCTAACGCTCGGGAAAACTCAGCCGACTACGACCTTGCACCATCGACCAGTCTTGCGCCAAACCGCCGGGCCTACATCCGCCCCTGCTCGAAGGGCTCGTCGACCGTGGTGACCGGCGGCTTCGCGGTTCCCGACCGATACGACGCCCGAGCCAGCGCCAGCCCGGACAGCGGCACGGTGACCAGGTGGGCGATGAGCACCAAGACCAGCACCAGCACCGCCCACGGCGAACGGTCGTCGATGATCGCCGCCACGATGATCAACAACAGCCCCAGGGCTGCCGCCTTGGACACCGCACTGGCCCGGGTGAGCGGGTCGGGCAGGCGCAAGATGCCGAAGCCGGCCAACGCCACCAACGCGGCACCGATGAGCAGCAGCGCGCTCACCACGATCGACACGATCATGACGACTCCCCCGAAAGGTCGCTGCGCTTGCGCGTGACCAGGCGCGCCAAGCCGATGGTGGTCAAGAAACCGATCAGCACGGCGATCAACGCGAAGTCGAACAGCACTGGCTCATCGAGGCGGATCGCGATCAACACCAGCGCGCTCACCGCCGCGATGAAGCCCAATTCGGCGGCGACCACCCGGTCGGCGCGCGATGGCCCGATTGCAGCCCGCACGATGGCAGCCAGAGCACCGGCGACGATCAGCACCAAGGAGATGTCCACGACGATCACGGGTACTTCCATCACGCCCCCTGCCGCAGCGGTTCGGCGAAAGCCCGACTGACGCGATCTTGCAGGTCCCGCAGTTCCTGCTTCAGCGCCGCCGGATCACCGGCGTACAGGCTATGCACCCAGGCTTCGTCGAGATCGTCGGAGATCTCCACGGTCAACGTTCCCGGCGTCAGGTTGATCAAGCTGACCCACACGGCTAGTTGCGTGGATGTGGTCAGGTACACCGGAACGATGACGATGCCCGGCTTGAACGAGGCGGAGGGCTTGATGATGTCCCTGGCGACCTGCAACGAGGCGACGGCGATCGCGCCGGTGGCCCACACCGCGAGCACCGGCAATCGCCACAGACGTTGCACCACCGCGCTCATCAGGATCCACCTCCCAGCACCGCAGTGACGTAGGCGGTGGGCTCGGACAACGACTGTCCAGCCGTGTCGGACAGGGCCAACAACCACTCCGGGTACAGGCCGATTCCCAGACTGATCAACGCCAGCGCTAGCCCGGGGATGACCAGCAGCGGCCGCCATCGGGTGACCGGTGGGGCTTCGACCGCCGTCGCTACGTCGATGGCAACCCCGGTTGCACCCACTGTCTCCGGACCGACCGTGACATCGCTCGGGGTCTCCTCGGCTTCCTCCTCGCGCATACCCTTCGGGGTTCCCCAGAACACCCCGGAGCCGAGTTTGAGCATCGAGCCCAACGTGCCGACGCTGACGATCAGCGCCACAGCGAACACCAGGATCGATCCGGCGTCGGCGGCCGCGTTGAGCACGCCGAGTTTGGCCCAAAAGCCCGAGAACGGTGGGATCCCGGTCAGGGATAGGGCCGCGAGCAAGAACGCCAACGACGCCACCGGGTGCGCGCGCGCCAATCCGCCGAGGCGCTTGATGATGCCGGTGCCTTCCTCGTGCTCGACGGTTCCACCGGTCAAGAACAACGACGTCTTCACGATCGTGTGGTGGATCAGGTAGAACACCACGGCCGCGAGCCCGACGGCACCGGCGAGGACGACGCCGACGAGTATGTAGCCGACCTGGCTGATCATGTGGAAGGTCAGCACTCCGCGGATAGTGCCTTCACCGAGCGCACCGAGCACCCCGATCACCATGCTCGCCACACAGGCGATGACCACGATGACGGTCACCAACTGCCCCGGTTCGTAGACCAGGGAGATGATGCGAACGAGGGCGTAGACACCGATCTTGGTGAGCAGCCCGGAGAACAAGGCGGTGACCGCGGGCGAGGTGTACGGATAGGTGGCCGGCAGCCAGCTGTGGGTGGGCACCAGCGCCGCCTTGAGCGAGAGCGCGATGACGACCACTCCGGTAGCCACACCGACCACCGGCAGCACACCGAGCCCCGCCAGTGCCGCCATGTTCACCGTTCCGGTCACCCCGTACACGGCACCGAGGCCGGCGAGGAAGAGCGTGGAAGCAGTGAGGTTCACGACCAAGTACAAGCGTGCAGCGCGTAAGGCAGTCAGGGTGCCACGGCGCGACATCAGGATGTAGGAAGGCAGCAACGCCACCTCCACCATCACGAACAGGTTGAACAGATCGGCGGTGACGTACGCGCCGTAGACCCCGCCGGTCATCACCAAGACGGCGGGCACGAACCAGCGGTCGATACCCAAGCCGGCGGCATAGGAGAACACCATCGAGGTAAAGACCAACAACGACGACACACCGAGCATCAGCGCGCTGAACAAATCACCGACGAAGGCGATGGCCACTCCCCCGGGCCAACCGGCGATCTGGGAGACCACCACCTGACCGTCCATCGTCGCGATCACCAAGGCGACCGACACCGCGAAGACACCGAGGGGAACGAGCAGGCCGATGAGCCGGCTCACGGCGCTGGCTCCGAGTACGAAGGTGATCACCGCGGCGATCAGCGGGCCGAGGAAGACCAGCGGCAGCGCCCAGGTGGATAGGAAGGCGACATCGACGTTCACGACGACCCCCCTTGCTCGTCGCTCGCGGGGTCGCTCGCGGGGTCGGTCGCGGGGTCGATTTCCGATTCGACCCGACCGATGGTTTCGTCTTCTACCTTGGTCGATTGCTTCGCAGTGCGCGCCACGAGACTAAGTAGGTAGACCGTGACCCCGAACGTGATGACGATGGCGGTGAGCACGAAGGCCTGCGGTAGCGGATCGGCGGCGTTCTCGGCGAGCAGTTGCCCGTCGACGAGTGGTGCTTCACGTCGGAACGCTCCGCCGGCGGAGATGATGATCAAGTTGGCCGCGTGCCCGAGCAGGATGAATCCCAAGATCAGTCGAACGGCGCCACCGCGCACCACGAGCCAGGTGCCTACGGCGGCGAGGAAACCCACGGCGATCGCCAACGTCATGAGGCCACCCCCGTCGCCTGGTCGGTCGTGCTTCGAGCATCGCCACCGGAACCGTCTTCGGTAGTGCCTTCGCGGCCGTCTTCGTCATCCATGCCCAGGCCATCGAGGCGCTCGAGTGCCGCGCGCACCAGCCCGACAACGATCAACAGCACACCGAGGTCGAAGATCAGCGATGACGTCAGCGAACCCAACACGGGAACGTCGACCTTGATCGGTTCTAGTGCGGCACCACCGACGAGCGGGCCGATGAAGGCCGAGGCCAAAGCGATGGCCAAGCCGGATGCCAGCAAGGCGAAGGCACTGGGGATGCGCAGGGAGATACCGGCGATGCTCGCCACGGCTACCGCGGCTCCGGCCACCAGACCCGCGATGAAGCCACCGCCGGGCTCATCGTGACCACGCCAGAACAGCACCAGCGCCGCGATGAACAACAGCGGGATGACCACGCGCGCTCCCACCCGAAGTACGGCACGCTCACCGGCGCCGAGGACTTCGGTGACGGCGTCTTGACGCGCGCGGATGGTTACTGCGGTGGCTGCCAGCAGGCCTAGCGCGGCGGCGAACAGCACCGTCACCTCACCGAGGGTGTCCAGTCCGCGGAAGTCGACCAAGATGGTGTTGACCACGTTGGTTCCACCGGTGAGTTCCTCGGCTTGGGCCAGGAAGTACTCCGAGAGGTCGGAAGCTTCGCGCCGTCCGGTGAAGGCCCACACCGCCAGCCCGCTGACCACGCCGACCACGATCGCACTGATCGCCGCAGTGGTACTGCGACCGATATCGCGGTGCACGGGCAAGCGCGATAGCACCGGAGCCGCGACCACGACGGTGAGGAACTCCACCAGCAGCAACGTCAACGCGACATCGGGTGCACCGAGCAGCAGCAGCCACACGGCGATGATGAGTCCGACGAATCCGGCGAGCACGAGGGCCGCGATAGCGCTGCGCGTGCGGGCGAGGAAGACGACCGCGGGAACCAGCAGCACCAAGATGGCGATATCGACCGGCTGCGCCGATCCGGGGATCATCGCCGGTAGCCCACCGCCGGCACCGGGGATGACGGCGAAGCCGATGATCGCCAATCCGAGCAGCAGTGCTCCCACCCCGAACAGGTGCACTCCCACCGATGTGGTGTGCGCCGAGCGACCGACCTTGGCCCCGAAACGCAACGTGCCGTACCAGATCCGATCGAAGATGACCGGGGCGATGGGTGTCGGCGGTTCCTCACCGAGCCAGCGCATCACCCAGCGGCGACGGAAGTGCAGGATCGAACCGAGGGTGATCGCGATGATGGACAAGATCAGAGCCGTACTGAATCCGTGCCACAGGCTCAGGTCCGATTGCACCATCGCGAAGCCGACGTCCACGGTGGTCCGATCGATGATGCCGTTCAACAACCCGGGCGCGATGCCCAGGACCAGACCAGCGACGGCGGGCACGAAGGCCGGTGCCAGGAACAACCACGAGGGTTCGTAGAGCTTGCGCTGGGTGAGCGGGCCGAAGAACACGCCACCGAAGATCCGCGCGCTGTAGGCGAAGGTGAGCGCTGCGCCGAGTACCGCGATGGCTGCGGCGACGATCCCGGTCCACTCCTGCCCGGCGGTCCACGATGCCTGCGGGGTGTCCAGGAAGGAATAGAACGCCTCCTCCTTGGCGACGAAGCCGACCAGCGGCGGCAGGCCGGCCATCGACATCGCCGCCAGTCCGGTCAGCGCGGCGGTGATCGGCATGGCTCGCCACAGGCCGGACAGCTCGGCGAGGTCGCGGCTGCCGGCTTCCCGGTCGACGATGCCCACGAGCATGAACAGCGTCGCCTTGAACAGTGCGTGCGCCGCGACCAGTAACGCCGCTGCTGCTAGCGCTGCGGAAGTACCCACGCCGACGAGCGCCACCATCGTTCCCAACTGACTGACGGTGGAGTAAGCGAGTAGGGCTTTGAGATCACGTTGGCGCAGCGCCTGGAAGGCACCGAATACCGCCGTAGCCAGACCGAAGGTCATCAAGGTGAGGTTCCAAGCGGGCATGTCCAAGAACAGCGGGGAGAACAACAACAGCAGGTAGATGCCGGCCTTCACCAGGGTGGCCGCGTGCAAGTAGGCGCTCACCGGGGTGACGGCGACCATCGCGCCGGGTAGCCAGAAGTGGAAAGGCAACTGCGCGGACTTGGTGAACGCTGCGAGCACGATCAACGGCCCGATGATGGCCAAGTCCGTGGTGGTCAAGCGCTCGGGTGCCACGGCGAAGACGGTGGCGATGTCGGTGGTCTGGGTCTTCACCGCCAACAGCACCACGGCGCCGAACAGTGAAAGGCCGCCGATTCCGGTGATGACCAGTGCGCGCGTGGCCGCCCATGCTCCGGCGGTGCCGTTGCCGGCGACGAGCAAGAAGCTGCTCAGTGTGGTGACTTCCCAGAAGACCAGCAGCAAGATCAGGTCCCCGGAGAGCACGATTCCGAGCATCGCCGCGGCGAACAGGTTCAACACGGTGTACAGGCGTCCGACCTCGTAGCTGGGGTCCAGGTACTGCGGGGCGTAGCTGAGCACCAGGGCGCCCACTCCGAGCACCAGCATCGCGAACAGCAGGGCCAGCCCGTTCAGCCGCAAGGTGAACTGCACATCGAAGGCAGCCACCCACTGCCAGGACTGCACGATCGTCTCCCCGGACAGCACCGCTGGCGCTTCGACCAGCAGCAAGCCCGCTGAAACGAGGAAGACCACAGCTAGGGGGTAGCCGGTGAACCGGCCCAGGTAGCGGACCAGCAGGGGCACGAAGAAAGTGGTGAGCCCTACCAGGGCGAGGGAGGCCACGAGCATGTGCGCGACTCACCCCACTTTCCCTATGTCTGCGCCACACAACTCCTCGGTCGGCGTCACCTTCCACACTAGCCTGCGCCGCGTCCTTCAACCTGCGCGCGTGGCGCGGATCCACGGGGGCGTCGCTACCCTCGCCCACATGCCCGGTCCCCTCGAGCAACAGTCCGTGATCCAGGTACGCGAAACCCTCGCCAGGCTCGGCGCGACGGGGGAAATCCGGCACCTCGATGACTCCGCTCGCACCGCCAAGGAAGCCGCCGACGCCCTCGGAATCGAGGTGGGTCAGATCGCGAGTTCGCTGATCTTCCTGGCCGACGGGCAGCCCGTTCTCGTCGTCGCGTCCGGTGGTCACCGGGTCGACACGGACAAACTCGCAAGCGTGCTCGATGGCGCCACGATCACCAAGGCCAACGCCGACGACGTCAGAAGCGCAACAGGCTTCGCGATCGGTGGGGTCGCTCCCGTCGGCCACCCCGAGCCGCTACGCACCGTGATCGATGTCGCTCTCGCCCAGTACGACGTCGTCTGGGCCGCTGGCGGTCACCCACACTGCGTGTTCCCAACCAGCTACGACGAACTGCTTCGCATCACCGGCGGCGAGGCCGCCGAAGTCGGCGACTAAATCCATCTGCCGACTAGGCGCTTCTTGTCTCAGCGACACGCACCAAGAAGTCCCGGACTTTGTCCGGCGTATCGAGTTCCTCACCCGTCAGCGTTCGAGGCCCATCATCGACCGAGGGCGGCTGATTCCCCACGAGATCGCGCGCGGAAACCCATGTGTGTCGAGCGGGCGAGGACATGCACCGATGGTACGCCGCCGCCTACGGATCAGGACGGGTTGTGTAGACCACATGGGGCGTCGCACCCGTTGGCAACCCCGAGCCCCTGCGCATCACCGGCGGCGAGGCCGCGGAAGTGGGCGGCTAGCGGGGTGAATGCGCTCGTTCGGCGCTGACGAGACCGCGGAGGCTCGCACAGGCATCCGGTGATTCGCCGTTGCCTTCCAATTCGTCGAACAACGCCGCGTTCAACTCGAAAGCGCGCGCAGCCTCGTCAATGAAGTCCTGCCTCTCCTCCAGCGACCACGGTACGAGGTCCAGCAGGCTCTTGTATCGACGGCGGTAGTGCACGACATCACCGAGATCGGAGAAATCGTAGAAACTCAACAAGCGCGGCGCGATGTCGTAATGGGTCATCACGTTGCGGGCGATCGCTTGCCCACCCGCCAGATCACCGAGGTAGCGCGTGTAGTGATGGGCGAGCAGGCGCTGCGGACTCGCAGCCGTTTCGCGGATCGCATCGACGTAGCGACGGGTTGCGGAGTTCACGACCAAGCGATCCGGGTCCTGCCCGAAGCCACGCAGATCCTCGCGGATGCGGGAACCGCGATCCAGCCTGCGGTGATCGAATAGCGCGATGCTGGCGTCGTCGTTACGGCTGCGAACCTGCGCTTCCAGCTCGTCGTAGACGGGAAGCAGCGCGGTGATCAAAGATACATAGCAACGAACACTGGCGGATCCGTTCAACAACCCGGTGATGAACGGCTTGTTCTCGGCTTGCTCGTGCGCGGCCTTGGTTCGCTCGGCGACGAGTGATGTCAAGGTCCCGGCCATCGTCGTTCCCGTGCTACTTCGGAGCCGATGCCGGATCGACCTGCTGGGCGAGATAGGCGGCTGCTCCGATCGATTCGATCGCCTGTAATTGGGCCTCGAACCAGTCGGCGTGCTCCTCTTCCTCCTGCACGGAGGCATCGAAGATCGCGGCGGTGCCGTTGTCCCCCAGGCTCCGGCATTCCTCGGCGGCGGCGTTGAACTGCGCGATGGCACCGATCTCCGATTCGAGGGCAAGCCGCAAGATCTCCTGCGGGGATTCCCCGGTCGTGATCGGCAGCAGCTTTTGCACATTCGGGTGACCGTCGTACATCAAGATCCGCTGGATCAGGGAGTCGGCATCGCGCATCTCATCCAAGGACAGGTCGTAGAAGACCTTCCCGAGCTTGGGGAAGCCCCAACCGTCGAGCATCCGAGCGTGCAGGAAGTAGGTGTTGGTGACGGTGAGTTCGAGGGTGAGAGCCTCGTTGAGCAATTCGATGACGCGAGGGTCACGCGGTTGCATGGGCGATCTGCCTTTCGGGTTGGGGCGCGAGGTGTTCTTCGATGAGTTCCTTCAGGCGCCGCACGCAGCAGCCGCATTCGCGGCCGGCTCCCGTCGCCGCGCAGACATCCCGGAGCGAGGAGCAGCCCTTGCGCACGCTGGCGGCCACCTTGCGGTCGCTCACCCGACGGCACTGGCACACGATCACGCCGCTTCTCCTCCACGGGATACCTGGAAAGTAGTTAGCCTTACCTAAATGAGGTTAGGCTAACTTGCACTTCCCGTCAAGGAGTTCCGGCGACTAGCTCGAGGCCTCGCTCTCGGCGAGCTCCTTGAGCCGCACGAGGGTCTTCAGGATCGCCTTCTGGTTGTTCCCGTAGGCGTTCATCAGGTTCAAGCCCGGCGGGAACAGGGCCGTTGAGCCATCGAAGGTCTCGGTCACCTCGGTGGTGTTCTCGTCGATCGGCCGCAGCTCATAGCGCCAGCGGTGCTGTCCGGCGTGGCGCCACGCGATCCGGGTGGGCTCGTCGAACTCCTCGACCGTGTTCTTGATCTTGTAGGGCAAGCCCATCTTCATGTCCATGCCGAAGGTGGCCCCCTTGCTGAGCCGATGCGGCCCAGCAGAGCCCTTCTTGACCGTGCCCGAGCCGTCGAACTCCGGGTGTCGGTAGGGGTCGGCGATGATGTCGAAGATCACCTGCGCGGGGGCGTTGATGACTATCCGACCGGCGCGGCGGTACTTGTGGCCGGTGTCGACGATGTCGGCTCGCTCGCTCATGAGCCAACCGTAGGTGGCCCGCTCGCCTCGAGCACATCGACGAGGTCATCGACCACGAACTCGTGTTCGGGCTTCATCAAGACGCTGCGCAGGATGCGAACCCGATCGCCGCCGCCGGCCACTTCGATGCCTCGACGCGCGAGGTCGGCCTGCTTCATGGAGTAGGTGGCCAGGTGCCACTGCTCTTCGGGATCTGCTTGCGCCAGGGCCGTGAAGACCCGCGCGCTATCGGCGTCCATGGCTTCGGCGGTATCACTGCGCGTGCAGTAGCCGACGATGTCGAGTTCGGGTTCTTGCAGCGGCTGCCAGGACGGTGACTCCTGGAGTCGGTCGTGCATACGGCGCGCCGCCCGGATGCACGGGCGAAGGACACGCCCGAGTCCGTCGGGGGTGAGCGGGAAGACCTTCGTGGTGAGCCACAAGGCGCCGGCCGCTGCGCCCGCCCGCGAACACTCCAAGGAGATCTCCCCGAGGTGGAGTTCGTCGCTGGAGAAATAGGTGTAGGGCGAATCGTGCCTATAGTGACGGCCCACGCTGGGATCGGCGAACAGCACAGCGCCGCATCCGTACGGCTGCAATCCGTGCTTGTGCGGATCCACCACCACCGAATCGGCCTGCGCGATTGCGCGGAAGTGTTCACTCGGGACGCCGTCGTGGGAATCGTCGGCGATCAGCGTGAAGAAGCCGCCGTATGCGGCATCGACGTGCACGCGGATACCTGCATCGCGCGCGAGAGCGGTGATGCGTGCGAGCGGATCGATTGCTCCTAGGCCCGTGGTGCCAACGGTGGCCACGATGGTGCCGATGTCGTGCGAGCCGAGCACCCGCTCGAGATCCTCGATATCCATGCGGCCGCGCTCATCGACGTCGACGAGCACCGCTTCGATGCCGAGCACCTCGCACATCCGCTCGTGCGTGTAGTGCGCATCACGGCTGACCGCGATCGCCTTGCCGGGGCGCTCATGGCGGGCGACCCACAGCGCCTCGAGGTTGCCGATCGTTCCGCTGGAGGTCAGGTGACCGAGCACGCGCCCATCGGTTGGCAGGCCGAACATGGTGGCGAGGTCGGCCACCACCTCCTTTTCCATCTGCGCCGTGGCCGGGCCGCCGTCTAGGGCGTGGTTATTGGGATTGACGAGCATCGCCGCGAGGTAGCCCATCGTCGCGACCGGGTGCGGGGGCTTGAGCATCTGCCCGGCGTAGTGCGGGTGGAAGAATGGGTACTGCGAGAACGGGTACTGCTCGGCAGGTGCGGTCAGCTTGGCCAAGTACTCCTCGAGGGCCGGGCGCCAGCTCGCCGCCGGAACCTGCACGCTCGGGTGGATTTCGAAGCCACCGAAGGTCTCTTGCCAAGCGCCGATCGCCTCTACGGCTTGCGCCAACCCGACGGCTAAATCCTCGTCGGGTTGGGACACGCCTCGCAGCCTATGCTCTTGCCGCATGAGCGACCGCGTCTACTCCGGGCCCCGGCTCGAGTCCGGCCGACGCAGCGGTGGCTGGTTGCGCTTCATCCCCTGGGCATTCGCGATCGTCACCATCGCCAGCCAGATCATCTGGGTCCTGGTCTCCGGCGAGACACGGGTGATCGTCACGGCGGTGTCGGTCACCGCGTTCTTCCTAGCCTCGGCCTCGCATGCATTTCTCAACCGTGGCCCCGCCTGGACCGCCGGCTACTTGGCGATATCGCTCAGCTACGGCTGGCTGATCGAAGTCCTCGGCACCGCCACCCAATTCCCCTTCGGCGACTACGACTACACCGACGCCCTGGGCCCTTCGGTACTCAGCGTGCCGATCCTCATCCCGATGGCCTGGGCGATGATCGCCTACCCGATGCTGCTGGCCGTACAGCGACTGTCCGGTACCGGACTGGGCGTGGCACTGATCGGCGGCTGGTTCCTGATGGCCTGGGATTTCTTCCTCGACCCGCAGATGGTCGGCGAGGGCTATTGGACCTGGAACTCGATCGGCTGGGAGTTGCCCGGCATCGATGGCATCCCGCTGCAGAACTTCCTGGGCTGGTGGCTCGGCGGAATCGTGTTGATGTTCGCGCTGGATCGCCTCCCGCGCAAGGTCGCCCCCGATGCGGTACCCAACACCATGCTGCTGTGGACCTACGCCTCGAACATCTTGGCGGCGGCGGTCTTCTTCGGTCGTCCGGGCGTGGCGATCTGGGGTGCGATCGGCATGGGCGTCGTCGTGGTTCCTTGGGCCTGGAAACTGTGGAGCCAGCCGCAGTGGTGAGCAGGTTGCTGCCGTGGCTGGCAGTGGGAGCAACCGCCCTGACCGTGCACACCGCATGGAACCTGCGACGCCTGCGCCGACCATCGCCGCCCGATATCGACACGACCGAGAAGGTGGCGGTCCTGATCCCGGCTCGCGATGAGGCGACCCACATCGCTTCGACGATCGACAGTGCGAGCGCCCAGCGATGGGTTCCGCACTTGTCGATCCACGTCCTCGATGACGGCTCCACCGATGGCACCGCCGCGATCGCCGAGTCCGCGGCCAAGGACGATCCCCGCATCCACGTCCATCGCCGGCCCGATGAGCCGCCTCCCCCCGGCTGGCTCGGGAAGAACTACGCCTGCGCTCGACTCGCGGAGATCGCCGAAGACGAAGGAGCCGACATCTTGGTGTTCGTCGACGCCGACGTCCGGCTTCAGGCATCGGCTGTTTCCGCCTTGGTGCATGAACTACGCCATGGCGGCTTCGCACTCGTTGCCCCTTACCCCCGCCAAGAGTCAATCGGCTGGCTGGAACGCCTGGTGCAACCACTACTGGTGTGGTCGTGGGCGACCACCGTTCCGTTGGGGGTAGCCGAGCGGCGGCAATGGGCATCGATGTCCGTGGCCAACGGCCAACTGCTGGTCTTCGATGCGCGGGATTACCGCCGCATCGGCGGGCATGCGGCGGTTCGCGGTGAGGTGATCGAGGACGTTGAGTTGATGCGTGCGGTCCGCTCGACCGGTGCGCGGGCGGTCACGGTGGATGGCTCGACACTGGCGAGTTGTCGGATGTACGAATCACCGCGCGACCTCATCGACGGCTACAGCAAGTCCGCATGGCGTGCCTTCGGCGGCCTCGCCGGATCCATCGCGGTCAATTACTCGCTCATCGCCCTTTACGTGGTTCCCGCTCTCGCCGCGGTGTTCGGTCGCGGCTCGATCCGAGCCTGGGGCCTGGTGGGCTACGGGTCCGGGGTCGGCGGACGCATCCTGGTCGCACGCCATACCGGTGAGCGAGTCTGGCCCGATGCGCTGGCCCACCCCGCATCGATCGTCGCTTTCACCGCCATCAACAAGATCTCCTGGGTGCGGCACCTAAGGGGAACGGCGCAGTGGAAGGGCAGGCGGCTTACCCCATGAGTCGAGTGATCGTCATCGGCGCAGGTGCCGCGGGCTTGGCGACGGCTGCCCGCCTGGCCGTGAAGGGCCATCAGGTCACGGTCTTCGAACAGGCCCCTCATATCGGCGGGAAACTCTCGACCTACCGCCGGGATGGATTCGCCTTCGATACCGGACCGAGCTTGTTCACGTTGCCGGCTGTCTACCGGGACCTGTTCTTGAAGACCGGGGCCGCGCTGGAGGAGGAGGTGGACCTGCAAGCCGTCGAACCGGCGTTCGGGTATCACTTCGCCGACGGATCCCACGCCACGATGCCCGGCGTCAATCCCGCTCGGTGCGCGAATGCGCTCGGCGATGCCTTCGGGGGCAAGAGCGCCCAGGACTGGCTCGCATTGATGGACCGGGCCGGTCGCATGTGGCGACTCACCCGCGAACCCTTCTTGCAATCACCGCTGCAGGGCTGGCGCTCGCTGCTGCCGTTGGCCAAGCCCGCGGATGTGCGAACTATCGCGCCGTGGTCGACGTTGCGCGGCTTGGGTGAGTCGGTGCTGTCCGATCCACGCGCGGTGACTGTCTTGGATCGCTACGCCACGTACACCGGCTCCGATCCCCGCAAGGCACCAGCCGTGCTGGCGACCGTTCCCTACGTGGAGCAGCAATTCGGGGCCTGGCACCTCGGCGGTGGGGTGGGAACACTGGCCGAGGCCTTGCATCGACGGTGCCTCGATCGTGGAGTGGACGTGCGCACCGGCGTGGACGTCACCCGCATCACCACGGACGAACGCGCGGTAACGGGAGTAGTGGCCGACGACGCCTTCCACCCAGCGGAGATCGTGGTCGCCAACGCCGACGCCGGCACCGTCTACGAGCAACTGCTCGACGACCCGCGAGGCCGCGAACCCGCGAAGTCCATTCGGCGCAGTGCGGCCAGTCTCGCCGGCTTCGTCCTGCTGTTGGCCGTACGCGGACGCACCCCCGGCTTGCTGCACCACAACGTCTGGTTCCCCGAGGACTACGACGCCGAGTTCGACGCCATCTTCGGCCGCCACCCGCGCCCAGTCACCGACCCCGCGATCTACGTTTGCGCGCCCGACGATCCGAAGATGCGTCCGGACCCAGACCACGAATCCTGGTTCGTGCTGGTGAACGCACCTCGGCACGACCCGGGCAACGGAGTCGATTGGGACGCACCCGGACTGGCCGAGGACTACGCCCAGCAAATACTGCGTCGTCTCGCAGCGCGCGGGATGGACATTCGAGATCGAATCGTGTGGCAGGAGATCCGCACTCCGGCCGACTTGGAGCGCGGCGCCAGGGCACCGGGTGGATCGATCTACGGCACCTCCAGCAACGGAGCGCGGGCCGCCTTCGCGCGACCGGCGAACACCTCCCCCATCCCCGGGCTCTTCCTAGTCGGTGGCAGCACCCACCCCGGTGGTGGACTTCCGTTGGTGGGCATGGGCGCCGAGATCGCCGCCGAGGCGATCGGCCGGGCCTGATCGCTACGCTGCTCCGATGCGATCGGAAGGCGGCGACGAGGCGCCGGACCTACTCCGAGCCCCGCTGGATGCCGCCGATTTGCGCCCACGGGTGCAAGCCAGCATCGATCGGGTACTTGCCGATCAGGGTGCGCTGCTGGCCTCGGTCAGCGCGGACATGGAGCCCCTGGTGGCCGCCTTGCGGGATCTGCTGTCCGGAGGGAAGAGACTGCGACCGGCCTTCGCCTACTGGGGTTGGCGCGGTGCAGCACCAAAAGCGCAGTTCGAATCGTGGGACTCCGCAGTGATCCAGGCGGTCACCGGCCTGGAATTCCTCCAAGCATGCGCACTCATCCACGACGACGTCATGGACGGCTCGGATACCCGCCGCGGGCTACCCGCCGCGCACCGGCGCTTCGCCGGGTTACACCGCGGTGAACGATGGCTCGGCTCACCGGAATCCTTCGGCGTGGGCGCTGCGATCCTGCTCGGCGATCTGTGCCTGTCCTGGGCGGATGAGGTGCTGCTGACCGCCGATCTGCCACGTGATGCCTTGATGCGGGCGAAGGCGATCTACGACGAGATGCGCTCGGAGTTGATGGCCGGTCAGTACCTCGACCTGCTGGAGCAAGCCTGCGGGGGCGGCTCGGTGGACCGGGCACTGCAGGTGGTCCGCTACAAGTCCGCCAAGTACACCATCGAGCGTCCTTTGCACATCGGTGCGGCGCTGGCGGATGCGCCACGCGAAGTCTTCGAGGCCTACAGCGGCTACGGCCTACCCCTGGGTGAGGCATTCCAACTAAGAGACGACGTACTCGGTGTCTTCGGCGACCCCGAGCAAACCGGGAAGCCAGCCGGGGATGACCTCCGCGAGGGCAAGCGCACCGTGTTGATCGCCATCGCGACCGACCGGGCCGACGAGCGCCAGGGCGGGCAGCTGCGCGCCCTGCTCGGGGATCCGGGCCTAGATGCCGGCGGCGTGGCGACCTTGCGAGCCATCATCGAGGAAACCGGAGCGCTGGAAGCCACCGAAACGATGATCGACGAACTCCTCGAAAAATCGCTGGCCTCGCTGGGCGTGACCGGTATCGACGAGCAAGCCCGCCAGGTGCTGACCGGGTTGGCCTACGCCGCAACGCGCCGATCGGTGTGAAACACGGCAAACTTCAGGTACCGCCCCGCGCGAGATCGTCCCGCACCAGATGAGGAGAAAGATGACCCTGCTCGACCAGGCGACCCGCTTCCTGCCCCGAAGCACCCCGCGCACGGTGAGCGGCCCTACCGATGAGGTCGTGGTCGTCGGTGCCGGGCTAGCCGGGCTCTCCGCGGCGATGCGACTCGCCGGCGCGGGTCGTTCGGTCACCGTCCTCGAGCGCGAGGACGCCCCTGGCGGTCGGGCCGGGCAGTTGTCCATCCAGACGGCGGATGGCACCTATCGGATGGATACCGGTCCCACCGTGTTGACGATGCCGGACCTGATCGCCGACGCCTTCGATTGTCTCGGCGAAAACATGGACGACTGGCTAGAGCTCTCCCCCATCTCACCGCTGTACCGCTCGTTCTACCCGGATGGTTCGGTGCTCGACGTCCACGCCGATGTGGACGAGATGGCCGAGGAGATCAACAACGTCATCGGACCCGATGAAGCAGCGGGCTACCGGCGGTACGTGGACTTCGTCTCCGATCTGTACCGGTATGAGATGAACGATTTCATCGATCGCAACATCGACTCGCCTTTCGATCTGCTGACCCCGGACCTCGCCAAGCTCGTCGCCATCGGCGGCTTTCGCAAGCTCGCCCCCAAGGTGCGCGAGTTCTTGAAGGACCCACGCACCGAACGCGTGTATTCCTTCCAAGCGATGTACGCCGGGCTGTCTCCGTACGACGCATTGGCCATCTACGCGGTGATCGCGTACATGGACTCCGTTGCCGGGGTCTTCTTCCCCAAGGGCGGCATGCACGCCGTTCCCGAGGCCATGGCTGCCGCAGCCGAGAAGCACGGGGTGAAGTTCCGCTACGGCGTGACCGTGGAATCGGTCGAGACCTACGCCGACCGCGCCACCGCCGTGATCACCTCCGACGGCGAGCGCATCACCGCGGACGCCTTCGTGCTCAACCCCGATCTGCCGGTGGCCTACCGGGATCTGCTCGGTCAAGAACCTTGGAGCATCCGTAGGCTCGACTACTCGCCTTCTTGCTACCTGCTGCTAGCCGGGTCGACGCAGACGTACTCCAAGATCGCTCACCACAACATCCATTTCGGACATTCCTGGAAGGGCGTATTCGAAGATCTCATCGACCGCAAGCAACTGATGAGCGATCCGAGCCTGCTGGTCACGAATCCGACCCACTCCGACCCGGACCTCGCCCCGCCCGGCAAGCAGACGTACTACGTACTGTTCCCAACACCGAACCTCGATGCTCCTATCGATTGGTCGCTGACCAAGGATCGCTACCGCGATGAGGTGCTGCGCACGCTGGAAGAACGCGGGTACGTCGGCTTCTCCGATGCGATCGAGGTCGAGCACATCACCACGCCGCAGGATTGGGCTGACCAAGGCATGGAGCGCGGTGCGCCCTTCGCCTCCGCGCATTCCTTCTTGCAGACCGGCCCGTTCCGGCCGGGCAACCTGTGGGGACAAAACGTCGTCTTCACCGGGTCGGGTACCCAGCCCGGCGTGGGTGTGCCGATGGTGTTGGTCTCCGGCCGGCTCGCTGCAGAGCGAATCACCGGACCTGATCCGGCGTACCGCTCGCGCGCTCGTCGATGAGCGAGCGGGACCTTCGAGCGGCCGGGATCACCGATCCCGCACTCCGAGCTTCCTATGAGCGCTGCCGGGAACTCAACGCCGCGCACGGCAAGACGTATTACCTCGCCACTTTGCTGCTGCCCCCGGGTAAACGGCCGTACGTCCATGCGCTCTACGGCTTCGCGCGCTACGCCGATGAGATCGTCGACGATCTGGCCTCGACGCTGACCGACCAGGAGAAGTCCGATTGGCTCGGCAGTTGGGGCGAGGAGTTCCTGGCCGATGTTCGACGCGGCCGATCCGATGACCCGGTGTGCAAGGCGGTAGTGGACACCGTCCGCCGGTGGGAGATCCCCATCGAACACTTCGAGGCGTTCTTGCACTCGATGCGCATGGATCTGACGGTCACCGAATACCGCACCTACGAGGATCTCTACGAATACGTGTACGGATCGGCAGCCGTGATCGGCTTGCAGATGGTTCCGATCCTCGAACCGACCGACCCTGCCGCATACGACTACGCCATGAAGCTCGGCGTCTCGTTCCAACTCGCGAATTTCGTGCGAGACGTCTCCGAGGATCTCGACCGCGGTCGGGTCTACCTGCCGATGGCAGAGCTCGAACGATTCGGGGTCACTCGGGAAGTGCTCGAGCAGCGGCAGAGCACCCCGGAGGTCAAGGCTGCACTGCGCCATCAGATCGAGCGGGTCAAAAGACTCGAACGTGAGTCCCACCCCGGCATCGACATGTTGCACCCGGCTTCGCGCGACTGCATCGAAGCCGCGCGGATCTTGTACTGCGGTATCGCCGATGAAGTCGTGCACATCGACTACGAAGTATTCCGAAAGCGGGCCAGCGTGCCGATGCGGCAACGTCTGTGGGTCGCGCTACCGGCTTGGCGACGAGCGGTGCGGGCGCGCCGCAGATACGGCCCCGGTCACGTGCGCGGAATCAATCCCTCGTACGCGAACTGACCCGACGGCGCCACAGCGGCGGCCCGGACACCGGAGTGCGGGATATCCCCAGGCGGCCGAAGAGCACCCACAGCGATATCGACAACAAGATCAACGAGAACCCGAACAAAAGATCCTCGATCGGTGCGAAGGCGATGCGGCCGTCACCGAACATCGGTGGTGGACCGGTGGTGGGAGAGGTCGAACCGATGATCGCCGCTCCGTCGTACTGAACGATCCCGAATCCTGTGAACATCCCGTTGGTGATCAATTGGAAGAACACGATGATGGCGTAGGACGCCCAGAAGGCCTTCCGAGCGACCATCCGGGTTCGAAAGACGAAAAGGTCGAGCACCACGACGATGGCGACCGACAACACGGCGATTTGTGTATACGTCACGATTGCGCCACCTGTCGTTGTTCCTCGTCGCTGCCATCTCCTACGGGCCAGCTGCGCACGCTGCGCACAGCCTCGATGGTCAGGATCGAGGCGATCGGGATCACCAGGAAGAACAGCAGTTCGTCGAGCGGAATCTCGGCCGGTAGGTAGATGCCGGTAATCCGGGTCGTATCGAAGAACCAGTGACCCTCGGCGATGGCATAGGCATCCCACAGCAGGAACGGCCAGATCACCACGGCTAGGACGAGGAGCAAGCGCGGCAGTCGGGCGAACACTCGGGTCCGAAGCACTAACTCCAACCACAGGGAACCTGCCAGGACGAAGATGAGCACCCCCACATACGCGAGGTTCGATGGCAGCCCGAGCATGATCCAATACTCGCCCATGGCCACTGTGATCGAACTGCTCGGGGGTGAGTGCACGGGAAAGAGCGCGCTCGCGGGCGCGCTGGCCTCCTCGCTTCACGCACGCGTCGTGCCCGAGCAACTCCGAGAGTTCGTCGATCGACACTCGCGCACTCCAACGCAAGACGAGCAAGCCGCGATCTTCCAAGCGCAGCGGGCCGCGCTTGCGAAGGCACTCGAGGCAAGCCGATCCGGTGATCTCGTGGTGAATGATCCGGCCGCGTTGATGACGGCCGTCTACAGCATCCAGTACTTCGACGATGATTCCTTGCTCCAGATCGCACTTGAATCAACGAACGGGACCGACCTGTTCGTGTGGTGCCAGCCGGACATCCCGTGGGCGGGCGACGGCCTGCACCGCGACGGCCCCGAAGCACGCCAACGCACGCACCGGATCATCGAGCAACGGATCGTGCCGGTGCTGACGAGGACCCAACTGCTGGTGGTCGATGGACCGCTATCCGAGCGGCTCGAGGCAGTCCGTTCGGCCCTTGATCACCCCTAGCGATTCGAGGGCGTGGCAACCGATCACCCCCTGCGCGCCGACCTACACTCGCGAAGATGGAGACGAGTGCGCGCAGCGGCCTCGTCGGGTCGGTCGTCGCGAACCGCTACGAGGTGCGAGCGCTGCTCGCCCGCGGTGGGATGGCCACGGTCTACGAAGCCCTGGATCTGCGCTTGGACCGAGTGGTCGCGCTGAAGGTGATGCACCCGCACCTGGCCGCCGACCCCGGATTCGTGGCGCGCTTCGAACGCGAGGCCAAGTCCGCAGCGCGCTTGGCCCACCCGCACGTGGTCGGTGTGTACGACCAAGGTGAAGCCAACGGCCTGGTCTATCTGGCGATGGAGTTCATCCCCGGTCGCACCTTGCGCGATGTCATCGATCAGTACGGGCCCTTGACCACCGAGCAAGCACTCGTGCTGCTCGAGCCGGTCCTCGAAGCGCTCACCGCCGCTCATGCGGCGGGCTTGGTCCACCGCGACATCAAGCCCGAGAACGTCCTCATCTCCCACGACGGCCGGGTGAAGGTCGCTGATTTCGGGCTTGCGCGCGCCGTGGCCACCTCGGACACGAACGCAACGGCTGGAGTGCTGATCGGGACGGTCGCCTACCTATCACCCGAACAGGTCGAGCGCGGCGAAGCCGACGAACGCAGTGACATCTACGCGGCGGGTATCTGCCTATTCGAGATGATCACCGGCTCGGTACCGCACGGCGGCGACAGCCCGCTATCGGTCGCCTATCAACACGTCAACGCCGACGTTCCTGCACCGTCTCGCATCGTCGCGGGAATCGGATCGCAGGCCGATGCCATCACCATGACCGCTACCCGTCGAGATCCCGGGCGGCGCTACCGCAGCACAGTGGATTTCCTCGCCGACATCCGACGCGCTCGCGCCGCCCTGCCCGCGCCCACACCCTTCATCGATACCCCGGCGATGAACGACACCTTGGTCGTGGGCACCCGCGATGCCTTCGATG
>CAZJYN010000007.1:8564-22118 GCA_964550285.1 uncultured Rubrivirga sp. | reverse complement strand
CCCGCGATGCCTTCGATGAACCCGGATACGACACTCGGAGCTACTACGACGGGCACGACGACGGCTACGGGTATGACCAGGACGACGAGGACGACGAATACGAACCCCGTCGCCGACCGATCCTGCGCGCCGTCATCGCACTCATCGTCGCCGCCGCGGTGGCGGTGGCCGGGTTCGCCGGCTGGTGGCTCGCCGCCGGACCGGGCACGTACTCCCCCACGCCAGACGTCCTCGGCCAGACCTTCGACCAAGCCAGCGCAACGCTCAGCGCCGAAGGCCTGCAACTGCAGGCGGCATCGGAGGACTACAGCGAGCAGATCCCCGCGGGCGCGATCGTGTCTACCGATCCGGCACCCGGCGAAGGAGTAGCACCGGGGGGAGCGGTGCAGGCGATCGTGTCCTTGGGCCCGGAGCGCTACGCCGTGCCGGATGTCCGCGGTAGCGATCCGGCCGCGGCGACGACGGTGATCGTCGAGGCCGGATTGGCCAGCGGTGGGCGCGTCGAGGCCTTCGACGACGCCATCCCCGCCGGCCAGGTCGCGCGCACGGACCCGCCCATCGGGGACAACCTGCCGCCGGACACCCCGGTGGACCTGATCGTGTCCAAAGGACCCGAGCCGGTCGAACTCGAGGACATCACCGGACGTAAGGAAGCAGTCGCCACACGCCGGTTGGAGGAGGCCGGCGTGCAAGTTGGATCTTCTAGGGAGTTCTCCGAGTCCGTCGCCGACGGACGGGTCATCTCGATGACCCCCGAAGGCGGCACCGTGGTCGACGCCGGCAGCACCGTGGAGATCGTGGTCTCCAAGGGCCCGCCACCGGTGGAGGTTCCCGACCTCATCGACATGCGACGAAAAGCAGCGGTTACCGAACTCGAGCGGGTGGGCTTGAAGGCCCAGATCGACGACGGTGAGTTCACCCGACTGAATCGGGTCTTCGATCAGTCCCCCTCGCCCGGGGAGATGGTGCCGCGCGGCACCACGATCGTGCTGCGCATCGTCTAGCGGTCAATCTCGCATCCGCTCGAGCCTGCGCAACTGACTATCCACATAGGGACGAGCGCGCCGCGCGCCACCCTCGCGTCGCACTCGCTCCTGGAAGGACTCCAGTACGGCGATGAGGACATCGATCGCCGGCTGCCAGCCTCGACGCAAGCACTCGTCGGCCCACTCAGCCGGGGTACGGTGCCCGCGGTCGCCGTTGCACCGTCGACACGCGGCTACTTCATTCTCCAGCCAACTGGGACCACCCTTGATCTTGGGAACCAGATGCTCGGTGGTCGCAGCTACGAGATCGGTATCGACATCGCGACGACACCACACGCAGGAACTGCCGTCGCGCTCCAAGATGGCCAGGAGTCGAGTTCGCCGATCGGCCGCCACGGCACCTCAGCGCTTGAGCAGCATGTCCGCCACGAGGAAGGCCAACTCCAGGCTCTGCTCGCGATTCAACCGTGGATCGCACGCAGTCTCGTAGCGCTGATGAAGATCGGTTTCCAGGACGCCACCGGTTCCGCCGACGCATTCGGTGACGTCGTCGCCGGTCAGTTCGATGTGGATACCGCCGGGGAAGGTCCCGAGCCGCCGATGCACCTCGAAGTAGCCCTCGACTTCGGCGATGACGTCATCGAAGAGTCGGGTCTTGTGGCCGCTGGCCGCTTCGCGGGTGTTGCCGTGCATGGGATCGCAGACCCATACGACCGGGATACCGCTGGCGTCGACCTTTTGCACGATGCCCGGTAGCGCATCTCGCACCTGGCCCGCCCCCATCCGGGTGATCAACGACAACCGTCCGGGGATCCGATCGGGGTTCAACCGCTCGGCGGCTTCGACTACCTCATCCGGGGACGCGGATGGACCGACCTTCATGCCGACCGGATTGTTGATTCGCGAGGCGAAGTCCAGGTGTGCCCCATCGAGTTGGCGGGTGCGCTCGCCGACCCACAGGAAGTGACCGGAGACGTCGTACGGCTTGCCGGTGCGCGAATCGATCCGTGTCAACGCGCGCTCGTAGTCCATCGATAAGGCCTCGTGCGCGGCGTAGAACTCCACTCGCTCGAACTCGACGGGATCGGTTCCGCAGGCTTGCATGAACGCGAGTGCGCGGTCGATGTGTCGGGCGAGTTCCTCATAGCGCTGACCTGCCCGGGAATCGCGGACGAAGTCCTGGTTCCATGCGTGCACCTGGCGAAGATCGGCGTAGCCACCTTGCGTGAAGGCGCGCACGAGGTTCAGCGCGGAACTCGAGGCGTGGTAGGCCTGCAGCAACCGAGCCGGATCCGGTCGCCTCGCCTCGGGTTCGAAGGCCAGTGCGTTCACGGCATCACCGAGGTAACTGGTCAGCTCCACGCCGCCTCGTACCTCGATGGTCTTGCTGCGGGGCTTGAAGTACTGCCCGGCCAAGCGGCCCATCTTCACCACCGGCAGCGACGCCGCGTAGGTGAGCACGACCGACATCTGCAATACCGTCTTCAGCCGCGCCCGGATCGACTCGGCGGTGTTGGCTTCGAAGGTCTCGGCGCAATCACCACCGGTCAGCACGAACGCTTCGCCGCGGGAGGCTTGCGCGAGCCGATCGGTGAGCAGATCGCACTCCCCGGCGAACACCAGCGGCGGCAACGCCCGGAGTTGATCCGTGGCGCGCTGCAGTTCCACGGGGTCGGGCCACGGCGGCTGCTGGGCCGCCGGCAACTGTGGCCAGGTGAGTTCGTCCACGGGGAAAGGGTAGGGCGACCTCAGCCGAAGAAGGCCATCGCCTCTTGGTAGCGCTCGGGTGGCACCGTCTTCAAGGTGCCGGTGGCCGCCTGCAACGGCACCCGCACGATGTCGGTTCCCTGCAAGGCGACCATCGTGCCCCACGCTTGATCCTTGACCGCATCGATGGCATTCAGGCCGAAGCGAGTGGCCAGCACCCGGTCGAACGAAGTCGGCGAACCGCCCCGCTGGATGTGTCCGAGCACCGTGGTGCGTGCTTCTTTGCCGGTGCGCTCCTCGATCTGTCCGGCGAGCCATTCGCCGATCCCGGAGAGCTTCACGTGGCCGAAGGCATCCAACGAGGCATCCTTGGTCACGAGGTCACCGTCGGTGGGCAAGGCGCCTTCCGCCACGCAGATGATCGGCGCGTAGTGCGAGCGGAAACGGGACTCCACCCATTCGACTACCTGGTCGAGTTCGAAGGGCACTTCCGGAATCAAGATGACGTTGGCTCCCCCTGCCATTCCCGAGTGCAGGGCGATCCAGCCAGCATGGCGGCCCATGACCTCGCAGATCAGGATCCGGTGATGGGATTCAGCCGTGGTGTGCAGTCGATCGATGGCCTCGGTGGCGACGGTCACCGCGGTGTCGAAACCGAAGGTGTAGTCCGTTGCGCTGAGGTCGTTATCGATGGTCTTGGGCACACCGACCGCCGGCACGCCCGCCTCGGTCAGCGCAGTCGCCACCCCCAGGGTGTCTTCCCCGCCGATAGCGATCAAGGCATCGACGTCGAGGGCCTTCATGTTCTCCTTGATGCGCTCGATGCCCCCATCCACCTTCAGCGGGTTGGTGCGGGAAGAACCCAGGATGGTGCCGCCACGGGGCAGGATGCCGCGAACCTGCGGGATCCCCAGATCCATCGTCAGGCCCTCGAGCGGGCCCTTCCAACCATCGCGGAAGCCCACGAAGTCATAGCCGTACTCGGCGACGCCCTTGCGAACAGCCGCACGGATCACCGCGTTCAGGCCAGGACAATCGCCGCCTCCGGTGAGCATTCCCACGCGCATGTCGAATCCCTTCTGGCCGTGGTCTTGGCCGCGTTGCGAGACTTGCAAGCCCTGCAAGCCTCGCAAGTCTTGCAAACGCTGTCATCTCCCAACCTATCGAACCGATGGCGGCATCGACCATGCGCGAGACCCGCGCCGCATCGTTCGCTCATCGTTAAGGTCAAGGCGTGCACGCGAGTCCGTTGATCCTGGCCATCGACGCCGGTACCACCGGTATCACCGCCCTACTGGTCGATGACGGCGCTCAGGTCGTCTGTTCGGGCTATCGCGAATTCACCCAGTACTTCCCCGCCGATGGCCGGGTCGAACACGATCTCGGCGAGATCTGGGCCGCGACCATCGAGGCCACCGAGGAGGCACTGTCCGAACTGGCGTCGGGTGACCGCGAGCGGATCGTGGCCCTGGGGATCACCAACCAACGCGAGACCTGGTGCCTGTGGGATCAAGAGACGATGGGCGCTGCGCGGCGGGCGATCGTGTGGCAAGACCGACGCACGGCCGGCATGTGCCAATCGATGCGCGAGGAGGGCCACGAGCCGCTCATCGTCGAACGCACCGGCTTACGCCTGGATCCCTACTTCAGCGCGACCAAGGCGGCCTGGATCCGACTAAACGAACCCCAGGTGTGGGCGCAGGTCACCAGTGGCCGGGTGGTGATGGGCACGGTGGATTCCTACCTGATCGCGCGGATGACCCGCGGCCTCGAGCACATCACCGACGCCACTAACGCCTCGCGCACGCTGCTCTACGACATCGCCGAAGGCCGTTGGGATCCCGAACTGTGCGCCTTGTTCGGTGTGCCGATGGATGCCCTACCCACGGTCGTGTCCTCCTACGGCCACCTCGCGCGCACCGACCCGGACGTCTTCTGCGGCTTAGACGTGCCCATCGCGGGTATCGCCGGGGACCAGCAGGCCGCCCTTGCCGGTCAAGCGGGCTTCGAGGCCGGCGCCGCCAAGTGCACCTACGGAACGGGCTCCTTCCTGCTGGTGCACACCGGTGAGCGGTCCATGCACAGCAAGCAGGGCCTGTTGACCACCGTCGCCCTGCAGCACCCGGACGGCTCACGGACCTTTGCCCTCGAGGGAGCCATCTTCGTCACCGGATCGGCCGTGCAGTGGCTGCGCGACGGGCTTCGGATCATCGAGTCCGCACCGGAGGTCGAACAGCTCGCCCGCAGCGTCGAGGACTCAGGAGGGGTGGTGTTCGTCCCCGCGCTGACCGGACTCGGTGCACCGGACTGGGATCCCACCGCTCGCGGACTGATCATCGGGATCACCCGCGGTACCACCGACGCACACATCGCTCGTGCCACATTGGAAGCGATCGCCTACGAAGTCCGCGATGTGGTGCAACTCATGGCGAACGAAGGCGGGGTGCACTTGAGCTCGTTGGCGATCGACGGTGGCGCGGCTGCGAACGACCTGCTGTGCCAACTGCAGGCCGACGAACTGCAAATTCCCGTCGATCGATCCGCTCAACTGCAAACCACCGGATTGGGGGCGGCTTTCCTCGCCGGTCTCGGGGTCGGTGTGTGGGATTCCTTCGATGCGTTGGCGAGCACCAGGCGCAGTTCGGGAACCTTCGCTCCGCAGCACCGAAGTAGCGAGGGCTATACCCGCTGGCGGCGAGCAGTAGAACGCAGCAAGGACTGGATCGACTAAATGCCCGCACCGGACCGGATCCGCGACATCTTCATCGAGCGCGCGAGCCTGCCATTGGAACCGCCATTCCACGCGAACTGGGACCCCACTCCCCGCACCTCGTTCGAGGCGACACTCGTCGCGGTGCGCACCGAGCAGGGGGTGGTGGGTTACGGCTCCGGGGACACCATGGTGGGTTTCGAAGACTACGAGCATCTGTTCATCGGCGAGCCGTTGATGGCCATCGATCGACACGTGCGGGCCCTGGAGACGATCACCTTCCACGCGGGTCGCTACTGGCCATTGGAAGCAGCCCTGTGGGATGCCATCGGCAAGAGCCTCGATGCGCCGGTCGCCGATCTATTCGGCGCAGCTACGCACTCGCTTCCGCTGTACGCATCGACTGGAGCGGTGGCGCAACCGGAGGAACGCGCGCAGATGTGTCAGCGCCTTCGCGAAGAGGGTTTCGGCGCCGTCAAGATCCGGGTTCCCCAGCACGATCTGGAAACCGGCATCGCGACGATCGCCGCGATCCGTTCCGCGGTGGGCGATGACTTCGAGATCATGGTCGACCTGAATCAGTCCTGGCGGATGCCAGGTGACACTCGCCGGGCGCTCGACGCCACGCAGGTCGCCCGCTTCTTGGATCGCTGTCGTGAGTACCGGCTCTTTTGGGTCGAGGAGCCACTTCCGCTGGATGATGTGAACGGGCTCGAATCCCTACGCGGACGCGGAACCCGGCTAGCCGGAGCAGAGATGGTGCGCACCTGGCCGGAGTTGCTGCGGCTGGCCTCCGATCGCACACTCGATGTGATGCAACCCGATGTAGTTCTGGCAGCGGGCATGCTGCGAATGCGGGCCTTGGCCGATGTACTACACCCGACCGGGCGCCATTTCACGCCGCACACCTGGAGCAACGGCATCGGCTTGTTGGCGAACGCCCATGTGGCAGCGGGAGTCGGCGCCGGCCCCTATCTGGAATTCCCGTACGACCCACCAACCTGGACGATCGAACGTCGCGACTTCATGCTCACCGAACCCGTCCGGGCCGACGCCGGCCAATTGACCATCCCTCGTCGCCCCGGTCTGGGTTTCACCCCCGACCCCGACGTCTTTCCGCTCATTGGGGAGCTGTGATGACCGACACCTGGCACGAACGCGCCCGCACCCTTACCCCGCAGACCGAGGCCTTCATCGACGGTCGCCTCCGACCAACCGACACGTCTTTTCGCACATCGTCGGCGCTCGGCGGCACCCGGGAGGTCGCGGAGTGCAGTGCAGCCGATGTCGATGACGCCGTCACGGCTGCCAAGGACGCCTTCGAGGATGGTCGCTGGTCGCGTTTGCCTCCGGCTGAGCGTAAGCAGCGCATGCTCGCATTCGCCGACCTCATCGATGCCAACCGCGAGGAGCTCGCGCTGCTGGAGACGCTCGACGTCGGCAAGCCGATCGGCGAGTCACTGCGCGTGGATGCGCCTTCGGCCGCCAACACGGTGCGCTGGTACGCGGAGGCCATCGACAAGCGTTACGACGAGATCGCACCCACGGGCCCGGATTCGCTCGCCTTGGTGACCCGCGAACCACTCGGTGTGATCGGTGCGGTGGTGCCGTGGAACTACCCGATGATCATCTCGATGTGGAAGGTCGCGCCCGCTCTCGCGACCGGCAACAGTGTGGTGCTCAAACCCGCCGAGCAATCCCCACTCACCGCCATCGCCTTGGCCCAGTTGGCATCTCAGGCGGGAATCCCCGACGGGGTCTTCTCGACCGTGCCAGGCACCGGACCGGTAACCGGTCGGGCACTGGGCCAACATCCGCTCGTCGACAAGATCGCCTTCACCGGAAGCCCGGAAACGGGTGCGCGGTTCTTGGCCTATGCGAGCGAATCGAATCTCAAGCAGGTGGCACTGGAACTCGGCGGCAAGAGCCCGCACGTGGTGCTCTCCGATGCCGGTGACATGACGGGCATCGCCGAGACCATCGGGTGGGGGATCTTCTACAACGCGGGGCAAACCTGCCACGCCGGATCCCGGGTGATCGTCCATCCAGACCGCCTCGAGGAACTCCTGCATCACGTGCAGGCGTTCGTTTCCGATTTCGCTGTCGGGGATCCGCTGGAAGCCACGACCCAGATGGGCCCGCTGGTGGACACCGAACAACGCGACCGAGTGGACGAATACGTGCAACTGGCTCTTAGCGATGGCGCGAGCATCGCGATCCAAGCCGACACCCAGTCTTCGGGGAACTTCTACTCCCCGACCGTCCTGGTCGATGTCCCCACCGATTCCCGAGCCATGCGAGAGGAGATCTTCGGTCCGGTTCTCATCGTGCAAACAGCCGACGACGACGCCTGCGCTATCGCCGCGGCGAACGACACCGACTACGGCCTCGCAGCCGCAGTGTGGAGCCGGGATATCGCCCGAGCCCACCGCGCGGCGCGCGATATCCGTGCGGGCACCGTGTGGATCAACACCTTCGACGCTGCGGACATCGTCACGCCCTTCGGTGGGTTCGGACGCTCGGGCTTCGGCCGCGACCGTTCGCTGCACGCCCTCGACTCCTACACCGCGTTGAAGACGACCTGGGCTGCCCTGGATAGTTAGCGACCTTGGACAGTAAGCGACCCTGGATAGCTCGCTGCTCGACTACAAACGTGACACCACGATCGCCTCGACGTCGGTAGGCAGCACTGGGCGTGGGTTGTTCGCGGTGACGCGATCGGTAGCCGCCCCACTCGCGATCGATTCCACCATCTGCGAGGTAACACCGAGTTCACCGAGCCTGCGACGAGCACCGATAACGGTTGCGAACTCCTCGACGCTCGTCGACACATCGCCATCTACGATCCATCCCGCATCGGCCATGCACGAAACCGCAACGGCGTATCGGTCCTCACTGACGGGCAAGTTGAAGGCCACGACCTCCGGCAGCACTGCGGCTAGGGCCTCGCCATGGGCAGCACCCGAATGCGCGGAGACCGCGTGCGCGATTCCGTGGGCGAGGCCCAAGCCCGAGGTCGTCAGCGCGCGCCCGGCTACATGCGCACCGATCAACATCGCACTGCGGGCCTGGATGTCCCGACCATCGCGCACCGCGGCCGGTAGGTGCCGCGTGACCGTAGTGATGGCTTCGGTCGAACGTTCGAGGCCGGCTTCGGTCGCCGAGATGGAGGTGAGCGATTCGATGCCATGGGTCAGTGCATCGAAGCCGGTGGCGGCGCTGGCACGCGCCGGGAGGCCGACCGTTACCAATGGATCCAAGATCGTGGCGTAGGGCACCGTGCTGGTATCCCCGATGTAGACCTTCGTGGCGGCGACCGGATCGTCGATGACGCCC
Source organism: uncultured Rubrivirga sp. (assembly GCA_964550285.1). Taxonomy (GTDB): domain Bacteria; phylum Actinomycetota; class Actinomycetes; order S36-B12; family S36-B12; genus S36-B12. Next base: position 13,379 of record CAZJYN010000007.1, on the reverse strand, counting down.
CAACTGTTGGTCTCGCTTCCGGTTCCCGCGGTCGTGGGGATGGCCAGGATGGGTAGTGCCGGCTCGAATGCCCCATCGCTGGACTGGGCACTGAAATCGAATTCCCGAGCGCTCATCGACGCATTGGCACAGACCAGGGCGATTCCTTTCGCCGCGTCCAGACTCGAACCACCGCCCAGGGCGATCACCAAGTCGATTGCGTCGTCGGCCGCGCGGGCACCGGCGGCGTCTATCAACTCCACGGTCGGGTTGGGCTGCACCCCGCTGAACAAGCGGGTTTCCACGAACCCGTCGAGTGCCTCGAGCAAGGACGGCACGACCGGTGTGCGGGCGAGGCCTGCATCGGTAACCACCAGCGCGCGAACACCCCCGCTTCGCGTCGCGAGGTCCCCGGCCTGGGTTAGGGCCTGCGGGCCCACCACGACGGTTCCGCCCTCTAACCAACGCATGCAGCAACCAGCAACAACCAGCGACCCGGATCCGGTGCCGAACTATGCCCGACTCAGGGCCGTGGAATCGGCCACCGTGCCTTCGGCGATCAATTCCTTGGCCCGTGATGCGTACATATCCACGTACTCCTGCCCCGACAAGGACATCAGTGCATACATCACCTCATCGGTGACCGAGCGCAGGATGAAGCGATCGTCTTCCAGACCCTCGTATCGCGAGAAGTCGAGCGGCTCACCGAAACGCACGCCCACGCGGCGCAGTCGGGGCCGAACCGTTCCGGGGGGTTGGATCTCGAAGGTATTGATCATCGCCACCGGGATGATCGGCACCTGCGATTCCAGCGCCATGCGGGCCAATCCGGTCTTGCCGCGGTACATGGTTCCGTTGGGTGATCGGGTGCCCTCGGGATAGATGCCGAGTAACCGCCCGGCGCCCAGCACCCGTTCACCGGTCACGATGGCGGCTTCAGAGGCCCGTCCCCCGCTGCGATCCACCGGAACCTGGCCCACTCCGGTGAAGAACATCCGGGTGAGCCAACCCTTCAGACCGCGGCCGGTGAAGTAGTCGCTCTTGGCCAGGAACGTGATGGGTCGCGGCGCGACCAGCGGCAGGAAGAAGGAGTCGGAGAACGACAGGTGGTTGCTTGCCAGGATCGCCGGGCCCTTGGTGGGTAGGTTCTCTGCGCCCTCGACCCACGGGCGGAACAGCACCCGCAGCCAGGGACCGATCACGAAGTGCTTCAGGACCCAATACAAGGCGCCCGGACCATGGGAGCCGGTGCCCGACTCCTCGCCTCCTGCGCTGGCGTCCTCCACGAGGTGGCACACTAGTTGACTTCAGGTCCCATGAGGAGTCGAAATGCCCATCCGCCCCGGGGCCCATCCCTGGTCATCCGACGGCGACCATCGCGTCGGTGTGTTGCTGCTGCATGGCTTCACCGGTTCGCCGGCGTCGATGCGCCCGTGGGGCGAAGCGCTCGCCGATAGAGGCTGGACCGTGCGGGTGCCGCGGCTGCCCGGCCACGGAACCCGTTGGCAGGACATGAACATCACCACCTGGCAGGACTGGTACGCCGAGGCCGATCGCAATCTGCTCGAGCTCATCGCCCGTTGCGAACGCGTGTACGTCTGCGGTCTGTCGATGGGTGGCGCGCTGACCCTGCGTTTGGCCGAGCAGCACGGTGAGGCCGTCGGTGGACTGGTGCTGGTGAATCCAGCCGTCCACACCGAGCGTCTGGATCGACACCTACTGCCCATCGTCAAGCACCTGGTCGGCTCCTTCCCGGGGATCAGCAACGACATCGCCAAGCCGGGCATGGACGAGGTCGCGTATGAACGCACGCCACTGAAGGCAGCGCACTCGATGATGCAAATGTGGTCCGAGGTCAAGGACGACATCGCCCTGGTGCGCCAACCCCTGCTGCTGTTCCGCAGCGCACAGGACAACGTGGTCGAGGCATCGAATGCCGAATGGATCTTGACGCACGTCGCATCCTCCGACACCGAAGAGGTCGTCCTACCCGACTCCCAGCACGTCGCCACTCTCGATCACGACGCGCAGACGATCATCGACGGCAGCGTGGATTTCATCGAGCGACTGCGGGCGCAAGGCTGACGCGTTCGTGACCGACAACCCTCGCAACTGGCAACCGCCCTACGAAGACGACGACGAGTTCTGGCGTCGTTTCGAGGATTCGCTCAACGCTGCCCAGGGAAAGGATCCAAGGGCTCCCGAACCCCGCTCCCAGCCCGAGGAACTCGAGGACCGTTTCGTTCCTCCAGAGCCCCCACCCATCACCGCTCCCCCGGATGCGATCGCGCGAGTTGCCTGGTTCGCCGTGATCATCGGCCCGCTGTTCGCCTTGGTCGGCTATGTCTTCGCGGTGAGCACCTGGCTCGGTGGCATCGGTATCGCAGCGACGATCGCCGGCTTCGCGATCCTCATCGCGCGTCGCGATCGACACATTCCCCCCGGCGAGGACCACGGCGACGGCGCCGTTGTCTAAACGGGGCGCAAGGGCCCCGTTAGCGCGCTCGTGCGAGGTCCGCGGCTCCCACGATCCCGGCGTCGTTGCCCAACTGTGCGAGCAACAACCGCGGCATCGGGCGATTGGACCCCTCCGCGACCTTCTCGGTGAGCGTGCGCTTGGTGCTGGCCAGCAGCAGATCGCCTGCTTCGGAGACCCCGCCACCGATGACGAAGGCCTCGGGATCCAAGATCGCCGTGAGGTCGGCGAGCCCGCGACCGAGCCAATTGCCCACGGTCGAGAAGGCCTCGATCGCAACCGGGTCGCCGAGTCGGGCCGCCTCGGTGATGTGGCCACCTTGTACTCCTTCGGGTGTTCCATCGCCTAGATCGAGCAGGGCACGTGCCTCGGGACGTCGCTCCGCTGCCAGTAACCGAGCCTCACGCACGAGGGCGTTACCGCTGGCGTACTGCTCCCAGCACCCCAGGCGACCGCACGCGCACGGCCGCCCATCGGGAACCGCGTTCATATGCCCGATCTCCGCCGCCACACCGTGCGCGCCGCGCATCACCTGACCATCGATCACGATGCCGCCACCGATTCCAGTCCCGACGGTGACTACGACCACGTGGTCGATCCCCGCGCCCGCACCGAAGCGGGTCTCTGCCCAGGCCGCCGCGGCGCCGTCGTTCTCCACGACGACCGGAAGTCCAGTGGCGCCTTGCAGCACCGCCTGGACCGGCACCTGGGTCCAAGCCAGATTCGGGGCGAAGTACGCGGTGGCGCGATTGCGATCGACCCCGCCGGCGACACCGACTCCCACGCCGATGATGGACCCGTCCACTCCGGCCTGCAGTTCCTCCACCACATCGGCGACCTCGGCAAGTACCGCACCAGCGTCGTGCCGTGGAGTGGGGCGCCGTGTGGAACGCAAAACCGCGCCCTGGGCATCGACCAAGCCCGCAGCGATCTTGGTACCGCCGATGTCCACACCGATGCTGACGCCCTGACTGGGAGAGGACGGCGCAGCGGGCTGCGCACTAGGCATCGCGAACGCTCAACCAGCGTGTTCGAGCCAGTGGCGTAGCCGTGGCCGGTCCATTCGATGGTTGAGCGACCGCCTGCACACCGACGAGCACCTTGCACACCATGCACTCGGGGTGCTCGCTTGGATCCCCATGTTCGGCGTGCTCGCCGGCGCCCGAGGCCGTCAGCCATTCCCCCGCCACATTGCCGAATGTGCCGAGCAACGACCACATATCGGCGAATCCGCCGCTACCCGAGGCGCTGCTCGATCCAGGATCGGTGGTGCCGGTGGTGTCGTCGTCATCGGATCGCGATAGCCACCACGGCGGGCGTTCCATTTCCTCGTTCATCGCTCACCCTCCGACTGTCCATGGGCGTTGGGCCATTGCTCGGGCTCTGGGATGAATGTCACGGCGATGGTGTCATCTGCCACCACCGCATCGATAGCTCGACAGCGTCGCAAGATGGCGTCGACCTCCCACCGCACCGCGTGACCGGCGAAGCGCACGACCACATGCGTGGTCGGATACGCCGGGTCCGAACTCCAGGTACCGACGTCCACTCGATGGGCGGCGCTGTCGTCCTCGCTTGCAGACAATCCCGGCAAGGTGAGGGTGAAGACACGATCACCGCGGGCATCAACCATGGTGCTGGACTCGGCGGCCGTCACCGCGGGCGCCGGAAAGGCCGGCGCTGCTCCGGAGCGACTGCGGGCGACCGCTACGGGGTGCAGATCCATCACCGCTCGGTCGTACGCCGATCGGGCAGCCTCGCGGATGTCCTTCGGCCAACCGTCCTTCTTGCGCGGGATCGGGGCCACGAGCACCCCGCGGATCGCGACCTTGGTGCCGGCAGCAGCTGCGACCTCGAGGCCGGCCCGCTCGATCGCGTCGGCTTGGGCGGGGGTACCCAGCAGCCACTCGATATCGCCGGATCGCACTGCTTGCGACACGCCTGCCAAGCGCCCGCGCAGCGTCGTCGCAGTCGGGCTGGTTGCCGCCAAGTCGGTAAGCGCCTCAAGCGCGAGCAGGTCCGCGATCAGTTGCGGAACCGATCCCTGGATCCATACGAGTGCACGACGCTCGCGTGCTGCGTAGGCCTCCCAGGCGTGCACCACGGCGGCGACTTCACGCAATGAACGAACGCCGGCGATGAGGTCGACGCTGGTGAATTGCGCACCGGTGACAGCTAGCGCAGCGGTGATGTCCTCCAGGACGTCATCGCATTCGGTAGCGAGTGCATCAAGATCGACTACCTCGTCGTGGCCGACGGTGCGTGCCGCGGACTCCAGCACCCAGGGCCGACCGCTAGGGGTTAGCGAACTAACCAGCAGCACCGGATTCCACCCGTTCCTTCAATCCCTTCAGCGCGGT
>CAZJYN010000007.1:0-8464 GCA_964550285.1 uncultured Rubrivirga sp. | reverse complement strand
TCACTCCACTGCGGGTAGGCCGGCAGATCCGCGATGACGGTCATGATGGCTGCGGGATCGGCCGCGATTTCGATGCTGGATTCGGTTTGGTCGGCCATAGCCGGAGGCTACCTGCTTGCCTCACAGGTCGATGACGAACGGGCGTTCACGTCCGTGGAAATGCCCGACGTTGACGCACTCGGTGCGCCCGATGCGGGTGCGCTGCGCGAGGGGTTGGTGGACGTGTCCGAAGAAGTGGTAGCGCGGCTGGTGCTGCAGCAGGTACTCGGTGATCGCCTCCGATCCGATCTCGAAGCGGCGGGCGACGGTGTCGTAGTTCAACAACGGGTGCTTCGCAGGGATGTGGGTGAACAACACATCGACGGGGCCGAGCGCGGCCAACTTCCCCGCGTACTCCTGCGGATCGATCTCATAGGGGGTGCGCATCGGGCTCTTCAGCCCACCGCCCACGAAGCCCCAACGTTGGTCGCCCATCTCGACGACCTGGGCATCGATGATCCGGTGGCCGTCGCGAATGTAGTTCGGCCACAAGGCCGGCACGTCGACGTTCCCGTAGGTCATCAAAGCCGGGGTCGGCATCGCGGCGAAGAGTTCCTCGTACTGCAGCCGGACCATCGATTCCAAGATCCCCCATCGTTGCTCGCGGTCGGTGATGCCGATGCCCGCCCAGGCTGCATCGCTGAGCTCGCGGGCATCATCGAACCGGTTCGCCGTGCGCGCTTCGATGTAGGCGCGGGCGTGATCGGCGCCGAACAGATCGGCGTAGATGCCGCGTTCGGGGTCGTCGTAGTCCAAGAACAGGATCAAATCCCCGAGGCAGACGAATACGTCACTGCCTTCGGCGGCATCGGCAAGGGCCAGCCCGGCTCCGTGGATATCACTGACGATGTGCGTGCGCATCTGCCTCGAGTTCATCCTTCATCGCCCAGACGACCTGCTTCCAGGCCAGTACGTGGCGCCGGCGCAGGTCCTCGACCTGCAGGCGAGCGCGCCGGGTATTGGCGGGCGAGCGTGGCGTGGTGCTGCTTCCGGGAACTGTCGGTTCGGCCCGCAAGTAGTAGTGGACGATGACTCCCGGGGCGTGGGATTCCAGCCACACCTCACTCGAGCCGACGAATTCCCCGGCGACCGTCCAGCGCATGCCCTCGAGTCCACGATCCATGTAGATCTCCAAACGCAGCCCCGGCCACCACTGCGGCCAACGTCGAGCAACCTCCCGAGCGACGATGGCGCGGTCCACCGCGATGAAGGACTCATCGACGATGTCGATGCTCGCATCCTGGGGCAACGGGACCTGCGAGTGCATGCTCGTAGCGTGCCATGGCCGCGGCCAGGACGCAGTTATCGCTTTTTCCTCGCCAGGAGGCCGTCTATCGCGTACCGTGACATGGATCGGCTCACGCCGCGAAAGCGGCCCGAAACAAGGGAGCAAGCGCGTGCTAAAGGAGTTCAGCGTTCCGGCCTTGGTGCCGGCCCCAACCGCTGGGAACATGACCGACCACATCGTCGAGAACGCCCGGACCAGCCCCAATCAGGTGGTGTTCTCCCTGCAGCGCGGCGAGGCATGGGTCGGCGTGACGGCGGGCCAGTTCTTCGCCGACGTCCAGGCGATCGCCAAGGGCATCATCGCCAGCGGCGTGGAAGCCGGTCAGCGGATAGGAGTGATGTCGCGCACCCGGTACGAGTGGACGCTGGTCGACTACGCCATCTGGTACGCGGGCGCGATCTCGGTCCCGGTGTACGAGACCTCCTCCGCCGAGCAGGTGCAGTGGAACCTGATGGACTCCGGTTCGGTCGCCCTATTCGCCGAGAGCGCCAAGAACAAGGCGGTATTCGATCAAGTTGCGCCAGAACTGCCGGATGTGACGCGGGTATGGGTCTTCGACAACGACGATCTCGAGACCCTCAAGGCCGCCGGTGTGGACGTCAGCGACGAGGAGCTCGAAGCCCGGCGGGCCACCGTGCAACCGGACACGCTGGCCACGATCATCTACACGTCGGGGACCACAGGACGCCCCAAGGGTTGCATGCTCACCCACAAGAACCTGATGTTCGAGGTCGAGAACGTGATCGCAGGCCTCGACGACGTCTTCCAGGCACCGGGCTCCTCGACCCTGCTGTTCCTGCCCGTCGCACACGTGTTCGGCCGGTTGATCCAACTCGGTGCGGTGCGCGCCAGGGCCCGCCTCGGACACGCGCCCGACGTCAAGCAGTTGCTGCCGTTGCTGCAAAGCTTCCAGCCCACCTTCGTCCTCGCGGTGCCCCGCGTCTTCGAGAAGATCTACAACTCCGCTCAGCAGAAGGCCACTGCCGAGGGCAAGGGCAACATCTTCGATAAGGCCGCGCACACCGCCATCGAGTACAGCGAGGCCCTCGACGAGGGTGGAGCGGGCTTGGGCCTGAAGCTCAAGCACGGCCTGTTCGACCGACTCGTGTACAAGAAGTTGCGCGCGGCGATGGGCGGCCAGGTCGAGTGGGCGGTATCCGGTGGCGCTCCACTAGGTGCCCGGCTCGGTCACTTCTTCCGCGGCATCGGCGTGACCGTGCTCGAGGGCTACGGCCTGACCGAGACCTCCGCGGCCACTACCGTCTCGCGACCGGACGCCATCGAGATCGGCGCTGTCGGGCAGCCATTCCCCGGAGCCAGCGTCAAGGTCGCCGAGGACGGGGAACTGCTCCTCGCCGGCGAGCAGATCTTCGTCGGCTACTGGAACAACCCCACCGCCACCGCCGAGGTTCTCGAGCCGGACGGCTGGTTCCATTCCGGGGATATCGGCGAGATCGACGACCGCGGATTCGTTCGCATCACCGGCCGCAAGAAGGAACTCATCGTCACCGCCGGCGGCAAGAACGTTGCCCCAGCCGTGCTCGAGGACCGGTTGCGCAGCCACGCCCTGGTCAGCCAGTGCATGGTGGTCGGCGACCAAAAGCCGTTCGTGGCAGCCGTGGTGACCCTCGATCCCGAGGCGCTACCGATGTGGCTGAAGGTGCAGGGCAAAGACGAATCGCTCACCACTGACGACCTCATCGCCGATGCCGAGGTGCTAGCCGAGATCCAAGGCGCTGTCGACTACGCCAACGTCGCTGTCTCCAACGCCGAGGCGATCAAGAAGTTCGTGATCGTGCCCGAGGAGTGGACCGAGGAGAGCGGGCAGATGACCCCGTCGATGAAACTCAAGCGCGGCGTCGTTCTCAAGGAATACGAGGCACAGATCGAGGAGATCTACGGCTAAGTAATCTGAGTACGGATTAGCCGACTACCCGGCCGATGCCGCTGAAGCGGCTGGAGTACCAGGGCCCGAGGATGTTGGAAACCAGTACACCAGAACGTGGGTTGGCGGCATGCACCATCTTGCCGTTGCCGATGTACATCCCCACGTGGTGCGTTCCGCGACCGAAGTAGAAGACGAGGTCCCCGGGCTGGGCTTGGCTGAGCGGCACCCGCCGGGTGACCGAGTACTGGGAACGGCTGTAGTGCGGTAGCGAGACACCCGCCTGGCGCCATGCCGTCATGGTCAGGCCCGAACAGTCGAATGCGCTGGGTCCGCTGGCTGCTGCGACGTAGCGATCACCGACCTGCGATAGGGCGTACTGCACGGCCTTGGCTGCCCGACCGCTGCCGGTGAAGCCACCGCCGGCGCTGGAGGATCCACCACCGGAGTTCCCGGCGTTCAGCTGTGCGGCAGCCGCAGCGGCGGCTGCGCGCGCGGCTTCGCGCTCCTCGCGGGCTAGCTGCGCGAGCCGCTGGCGCTCTTCTTCCTCGAGGTTCGACAAAAGCCGCTCAGCATCGGCGAGGCGGTCGTCTGCCTCTTGCTTGGAATCCTTCATCCGGCTGCGCAGATCCTTGGCGCGCGCCTCCTTGTCCAGCACCGCCGCTTCGGACTGGGCCAGCCGTAGCCGTGCCGTGGCGGTCTTGCGTAACGCCGCAGCCTGGCCGCGCTGGACGGCATCGAGCGCGGCCGCTTGGGCCAGGAATTCGTTGGGGTCCTCGCTCAGCAGCACCTGCAAGGAGGTGTCCAGGCCACCGGAGGTGTAGGCCGCGCGGGCCAGATCGTCGACCGCGCCGAGGATCTCGCGCATCTCGCGCCGCTCGCGGCGGACCTTGGCCTTGAGCGCATCGAGTTGGCGGCGCACATCCTGGAGTTCGTTTCGGGCCTCGTTGTAGCGCTCGGTGGCGGTCTCGGCCTTGGACTCCAGGTCCATCACCTGTAAGCGCACTTCCTCGAGGTTCGGAGCCGCAGATACCGGGCTGGTGATGCCTCCGGTGGCAACGAGGCCAGCGATGGCCAGAACGAGACCGCCTATTTGGGTCCGGCGCCGCATCCGCACTCTGGGCCTCCCGCCTCGATCGATTCCGCCACACCTGGCACTACTTCTAGCACTACTAGCCCCACCGAAGCCACGGAGTCGGCCAAGGCAGGGGAAGTGACCTCGGTGTGACGGCTCGGACCGGTCAGGGGTTCCCTAAGGTAACAGAATGGTGACGGCGTGCACCCGGGGTATCCCGAAATGATCCCACGCCGGTCGCAGATTGCTCTAGCCGGCGGATCGCCGCAGCCGTAGCGGCGGCACCATCCCGCCCTGCGCGAGCACCTCGAGGGCCCGGGCGTGCTCATCGTCGAGTTCGACTACTGCCGCGACCTCGGCGTGGGCGTCGCGAGCAGCCCGCGGCGGCTCACTCGAGGCGGGGACCTCGGGCACGCCGAGGAGCACGCTCACCACGCAGTCCTGGCAGGCCGGGCCGGCGACTTGGCAGGTATCGCAGTCAATGACCATGGACGGCACGCTATGCCCGGGGTCTGACACCCACCTGCGCCTGCACTATGCGCCTGAACCCCGCGACTAGACGCCGCCGTCGCCGGCGGCCTCACGATCTGGGCCGCCGAACTCAGGGCGGGGAACGATCTCGATGCGATCCGAACTCGAGCACCACCGGCACCGGATCGACTCGACCTCCTCGGCCAGCACGACGGTCTCTTCGACCTCCACGACCCCGGCCAAGTTCGCGTGCCAGAACTCCTGGGAGCGGACGGTGCGGGTGACGTCGAAACGGGTCAGGTTGCCGCAATGACCGCAGCGCAGCCTGGACTTCTCGTCGGGAAGCTGGGGTTCACGGTTGCTCACGGGCGCGAAACTACCGGCACCGTCACACCCCGCAACTACTGTCCCCGGCGATGAACAAGTTCCCGGGCGTGGCACGCGGTGCCCGCGAATTCGATCAGTTGAGCCTCGCCGATGTCGGCGAGGATCTCTCCCGCGAGGTGTTCGTCGTCGTCGATCTGGAGACCACCGGCGGCCCGGCGACCGGCGCCGGGATCACCGAGATAGGCGCGGTGAAAGTTACAGGCGGGCAGATAGTGGCGGAATTCGCCACGTTGGTGCGTCCACCGCAGACCATCCCGGCCCACATCACCGCCTTGACCGGTATCGACGAATCCATGGTGCGCGATGCACCGTCCGTAGCCGGCGCCGTCGCGAGCTTCGGGGAGTTCGCCGGCGATGCCATCCTCGTGGCGCACAACGCGCCCTACGATCTCGGCTTCTTGAAGGCGGCTTGCGCAATGCACGACCTCACCTGGTTCCCCGGCCGCTCACTAGATACCGCCCGCCTGGCGCGCGTGGCCTTGCTGCCCGGTGAAGTGCGCAATTGCAAACTCGCCACACTCGCCGCCCACTTCCGCGCACCGGTCACCCCCAACCACCGCGCACTATCCGACGCCCGGGCCACCACCCACGTTCTGCACTGCCTGCTCGAGCGGGTCGGATCGCTGGGCGTGCGCACCTTCGCCGACCTTCGCGACTTCCTAGGCCGCGTCTCGCCCGCCCAGCGCACCAAGCGGCACCTCGCCGACGGACTGCCGACCGGGCCGGGGGTGTACACGTTCGTCGACCGACAGGGGGCACCGCTGTACGTCGGCACTTCGACCAACGTGCGTTCGCGGGTGCGCAGCTACTTCACCGCCGCTGAGAACCGCGCGCGCATGAGCGAGATGATCGCGATCGCCGAGCGCGTCGATGCGATCCCGTGTGCCACCGCCCTGGAAGCCAAGGTGCGCGAGCTCCGCCTGATCACCCAGCGCCAACCGCGCTACAACCGCCGTTCGCGCCGAGCCGACCAGCCTTGGTGGCTGCAACTACGCCACAAGCCGAGCGTGCGGTTGGTTGCCGTGCGGGCCGGTTCCGGGATCGATGCCGGTGCCGCCGCCGATTCGATGCGCGGTCTGTGGGGCCCGTTCACCAGCCGCAGCGGCGCGCGGGCTGTTGCGGACGCAATCAGTGCCCTGAGCGCACTCGGCGAACCGACGGCCGACCGGCTGCCCGCGGTCCTCGACGGCGATCTGCGCGAGGTCCTGGCGGCAGGTCGGGCGCGGATGAGCGAACTTGCTGCGTTGGAACTCTTCGAGCAGGCAGCGCGATTGCGCGATTGCCTGGCCGCAGTGTGCACAGCGAGCCAGCGCCACCAGCGCCTGCACTCGATGCTGATGGCCGGGGTGATCGTGGCGGCCGAGCCGGATACCCGCGGTGGCTGGGCGATCGGGGTAATCGATACCGGGCGGCTGGTCTCCGCGGTCCATGCTCGCCGGGAAGACGATGCGCGGGCTGCAGCGCAAGCAGCGGTGGCAACGGCCGAATCGGCTTCCGGCGCGACCACCGCGGAGGAGACCTTGTTGCTCGCGCGCTGGTTGGAGAACCCGGACACCAGGTTGATCGACATCGACCGGCCACTGACCTGGCCGGTGGCGTCGGGATCGCCCCTGTCCTCGGTGCCGGTCGCGGCCCTACCCGGCGCGGAACGTTCTTCCGGTCGGCCGGTCGGACCGGCGCCCGGCCACCGCCGCGTCAGTCGAATTGCCGGCTGAGGTCGACCCAGCGTTGCAGCACCGTCCCGGCCGCACCGGAATCCAAGGCAGCGCGCGCCCGCGGCAGGGCGTCGCAGATGCCCTGGGCTAGCGGCCCCGCAGGGGGCGCGCCGGCCGCCACGTCGTGCGCCACCAGCGCGGCCGCCGCGTTGACCACGACCGCATCCGCGATGGCCGCGTACCGCTCCGGCGCAAGGTCGCCCCGCCGGTCGGGGTCGAGCAGGGCAAGCACGACCTGCGCATTGGCCTCGGCGCTCGAGCCGCGCAGGGCATCGGGGCCTACCCGAGCGATTCCCCACTCCCGCGGATCGATCGATTCCTCCACCACGGCGCCGTCGGTGGCGTTCCATACCCGCGTGGGCCCGGAAGTGGAGATCTCGTCGAGGCCATCCTCGCCACGAACCACCAGGGCGCGCACGCCCCGCTCGCGCAACACCTCAGCCATCGTCGGCGCGGATTCCAGCCGCGAACAACCGACAAGCATCGCCTCGGGAACGGATGGGTTGGCAAGCGGGCCGAGGATATTGAAAATCGTCGGCACCTTCAGTTCCCGTCGCGTGGGTGCCACGAAGCGCAATGCGGGGTGGAAGGCGGGGGCGAAGCAAAAGCCGATCCCCACCTCGCGCACGGAGCGCGCTACTTGCTCGGCACTGGCCTCGATCCGCACCCCGAGCAGTTCGAGGACATCGGCCGAGCCGGTGGTGCTCGAGGCGGCTCGGCTGCCGTGCTTGATGACGGGGGCGCCGGCGCCGGCGGCCACGAGCGCCGCCATCGTGGAGATGTTCACGCTGTTGGAGCCGTCTCCCCCGGTGCCGACCACATCGACCACCACCGGCGGGCGAAGCGCAGGATCGATACGCACCGCGCGTTCGAGCATGGCTTCGAGCAGTGCGCGGACTTGCTCTGGGGACTCCCCACGGGTGCGCAGGGCGGTCACCAGTGCAGCTACCTGGGCCGAGGTGGCGTCGTCGTCGAGCATTCGAGCCATGGCCCAGGTGAGCGCGGGCCCAGATGCCCCCTCGGTGGACATCGCCGCGGAAAGAACACTCGGCCAATCGAACCGATCGGCTCGATCCTCGCTTCCGAACATCGGCGGCATCGGCGGCAGCGGCGGTGGGCCTTAGCCGGCCACACCCGCACGTCGACGCAGCAACGCCGCCACAGCACGGGCCAAGGCGACCGGCTCGAGCGGGTGGGGAACAACGGCGTCGGCCCGCGACCAGGTCGCCAGCCATGCGTCTTGCGGGCGCCCGATCAGCACCAAGATAGGCGGGCAATCGAAGATTTCGTCCTTGAGCTGCCGGGCAATGCCCATGCCGCCCGCCGGAACCGCCTCACCGTCCAAGATCAGCAGGTCGAATCCCCCCTTCGAAGCCCGCTCGACCACCATCGGTTCGGTGGCGCACTCGACGAATTCGACCACCGGCGAGCTGGGTTCAGGGCGGCGTCCGATGCCGGCGAGCACCTGCCGGCGGACGCCGCGATCATCGCTGTAGACCAGCACCCGTGCGGGTGGCGGCTGATCTTGCTCGTCACTCACAAGGACACCTTACGGGCCTGGTGGATGAGCCGGCGAACGGCAGTTCACCGGCAGTTGACCGGCA
>CAZJYN010000006.1:36710-62032 GCA_964550285.1 uncultured Rubrivirga sp. | reverse complement strand
GCGCCTCACGCTTGTCATACGGCAGGTAATCCAGCGCCAACCGGCGGAAGATGTAGTCCATCATCGACTGGCTCATCCGGATGTCCGGATCATCGGTCATGCCCGCCGGCTCGAAGCGCATGTTGACGAACTTGGAGACGAATGCCTCCAGCGGCACGCCATACTGCAGCGCGATCGAGATAGCGATCGAGAAGGCATCCATCACCCCGGCCAGGGTCGAGCCCTGCTTGCCGAGCTTCAAGAACACTTCACCGAGTTCGCCATCCTCATAGCTGCCAGCCGTGAGGTAGCCCTCTGCACCGGCCACCGAGAAGCTGGTGGTGCGGCTCGGGCGCGACTTCGGCAACCGACGACGGATCGGCTGACCGATTCCCTCGATGGCGGCCTCGACCTCGGCGTCGACCTTCGCGGCCTTGCCGTCCGAGAGTGGCTGACCCACCTTGCAGTTATCGCGGTAGATAGCCAGGGCCTTCAAACCCTGCTTCCAGCCCTCGTAGTAGATCTCCTCGACCTCTTCCACGGTGGCCGACTCGGGCATGTTCACCGTCTTGGAGATCGCGCCGGACAAGAACGGCTGGCACGCCGCCATCATCCGCACGTGTCCCATTGGGGAGATGGAACGAGCACCCATCGCAGTATCGAAGATGGCGTAGTGCTCGGTCTTCAAACCGGGAGCATCGATCACATGGCCGTTCTCACCGATGTACTCGACGATCGCCTCGATGGTCTCCTCGGTGTAGCCGAGCTTGCGTAGCGCCCGTGGAATCGTCTGGTTGACGATCTGCATCGAACCACCACCGACGAGCTTCTTGAACTTCACCAGTGAGAAGTCCGGCTCGATGCCGGTGGTGTCGCAATCCATCATGAAGCCGATGGTCCCGGTCGGGGCGAGCACCGACGCCTGGGCGTTGCGCCAACCGTTCTTCTCACCCGTGGCCAGGCACTCTTCCCAATTCTTGACCGCGAGCTTGAGCACATCGCCGTCGAGCGAGGTGATCTCGCGGACGTTGTCGTTGGCGGCCGCGTGCTTGCGCATGACCCGCTTGTGGGCGGTCTCGTTGCGGGCGTAGCCGTCGTACGGCCCCACCACGCCGGCGAGCTCGGCGCTGCGCTTGTACGCGGTGCCGGTCATCAGCGAGGTGATCGCTGCCGCGAAGGCCCGGCCCGCATCGGAGTCGTATGGCAAGCCGGTTGCCATCAGCAGCGCACCGAGGTTGGCGTAGCCGATGCCGAGTTGGCGATAGCGGCGGGTGGTGTCGCCGATGGCGGTCGTCGGGAAGTCCGCGAAGGAGATCGAGATATCCATCGCGGTGATGACGAACTCGACTGACTTCGCGAACGTCTCGGCATCGAAGGTGTCGTCGTCCTTCAAGAACTTCATCAAGTTCAGCGACGCGAGGTTGCATGAGGAGTTATCCAGGCTCATGTACTCAGAGCACGGGTTCGAGGCGTTGATGCGACCGGTCTCGGGGTTGGTATGCCAGTCATTGATGGTGTCGTCGTACTGGATACCCGGATCGGCGCAGGCCCAGGCCGCCTCGGCCATCGAGCGGAACAGGCGCGGGGCGTTCACGGTCTCGACGACCTCGCCATCGGTGCGAGCCTTCAGACCGAAGTCCTCACCCGCTTCGTAGGAGCGCATGAAGTCATCGGATACCCGGACCGAGTTATTGGCGTTTTGGTACTGCACCGAGGTGATGTCGGCGCCACCGAGGTCCATGTCGTAGCCGGCATCGCGTAGGACGCGGATCTTGTCCTCTTCGCGCACCTTGGTCTCGATGAACTCCTCGATGTCGGGGTGATCGACGTCGAGCACGACCATCTTGGCCGCCCGACGGGTGGCGCCACCGGACTTGATGGTTCCCGCCGATGCATCGGCACCTCGCATGAAGGACACCGGTCCGGAGGCGGTGCCGCCGGAGGAACGCAGCAACTCCTTGCTCGAGCGGATGCGCGAGAGGTTCAAGCCCGCACCGGAGCCACCCTTGAAGATGAAGCCCTCTTCCTTGTACCAGTTGAGGATCGATTCCATGGTGTCATCCACGCTCAAGATGAAGCACGCGCTGACCTGCTGCGGGGCGGAGGTGCCCACGTTGAACCACACCGGGGAGTTGAACGCGAAGTACTGGTGCAACAGCATGTAGGTCAGTTCGTGCTCGAAGACCTCGGCGTCCTCGTCGCTGCGGAAGTAGCCGTGCTCCTTACCCGCCTTGACGTAGGTCAAGACCACCCGATCGATGAGCTGCTTCAAGCTCCACTCGCGGGTGTCGGTACCGACCGCGCCACGGAAGTACTTGGTGGTCACGATGGTGGAGGCGTTGACGCTCCAGAAATCGGGGAACTCGACGCCACGCTGCTCGAAGACGACCTCGCCGGTCTTCCAGTTGTTCTGCACCACATCGCGACGCTCCCAGGTGACGTCGTCGTAGGGGTGCACTCCCGGCGTGGTGAACAACCGCTCGATCTGCAAGCCCGGGCCGTGCGCGGTGTTGTGCACGAAAGTGGCAGGGCCCGACTCCGTGGGCTCCGTGGGCACAGTTGTCGTGGTTGGCGTGGGTGACATGTGTATTGCCTTCCTGTTCTCGAGCGGTGCGGCTGGTTTGGTTATGGGAAGTCCCGGCTAGGTAGCCGAAGTCTGGGGTTGGGGTCTGACAGTCGGTTCGTCGGCGGTGGCTTCGCCTTCGGCCCGAAGCAAGGCGATCTCGGCCTCGAAGTCCTCGAGGGAATCGAAGGACCGGTAGACCGACGCGAAGCGCAGGTAGGCGATCTCGTCGAGTTCGCGTAGCGGACCGAGGATCGCCAGGCCCACCTCCTCCGCGGGGATCTCGGCATTGCCGGTCGCCCGCAGGGCGTCTTCTACCTGTTGGGCCAAGATCGCGAGTTGGTCGTCGTCGACCGGTCGGCCTTGGCAGGCCTTGCGCACTCCGACCACGACCTTGCTGCGGCTGAACGGCTCGCTGGCCCCCGAGCGCTTGACGACGTTCAACAACGCCGTTTCCGCGGTGGTGAAGCGACGGCTGCAGGAACCACACTCCCGGCGTCGTCGGATAGCGCCACCGTCGTCGATGACCCGCGAATCGATGACCCGCGAATCCTCGGCCCGACAGAACGGACACCGCATGGTTCCCTCCCTTCACTTTCGTCACTCTCGTCACACGAGAACCGGTTCTTCGGCCATCTGTGGGAGATCTTGGGGACCGCCTGTGGATGACCTGTGTGTGTAGCACCACTACCTGTGGAGGAATCACATCGATGTGAGCACTACATCTAGGGGTAGAACCATAGGGGCCGGATCTTGCTGACGCAAGGGCCTGCGATCGGCGCGTGTCGGCGCGTCGCTTGGCCCGTGCGAACCGACACCGGTTTGCGCCCGAGGCCGCCAATGCCCATAGTGGGAGTGTGCAACCCGACACCGCCGCTCAAGCGCCCGGTCGTGACGAACCGCCCCGCAAGCTCGGGGCATTCGCCGCCCGGGCTCCCTGGCGCCGGTTGCCGCACCCGCTTCGCTGGCTGACCGTCGCCCTGATCGGGGGCACGTTCATCGTCGTCGGCATCGCCCTACTGGTCCTTCCCGGACCGGGTATCGCCTTCATCGTGCTCGGCTTGGCCATCTTGGCCACCGAATTCGTCTGGGCCGAGACGCTGCTGCACCGGGTCAAGGACGGTGGCAAGCGTGGGCTGGAGTTGACCAAGTCGATCGTGGGCAGCCGACGGAAGTCGGCGGCTACGACGCCCGATTGTTGAGTGCCTGCACGACCCGCTTGGCCCAGGTGCGCTCTCCGGCGTTCGTGTAGTGCAGAGCATCGGCGAATTCGACCCCCTGCTTGCGGGCGTATTTGCCCCAGACCACCCGATAGAGATTGTCGTCGCTGCGCGCGAGCCTGCGGACCTGCTTGTTGAACCATTTCTCCTTGCTGCGGGTGAATCGATCCCCACCGCTGGCGTAGGTGTCGACCCAAAGCACTGTTCGCTCATCGCCCAGCACGTCGAGTAGTTGGCGCATCCGCGATCGCGTGGTGCTCCGATCGATCCAGCGCATGTCGTTGGTGCCGATCGCGATCACCACGATGCTCGGCAATTGATCGAGTTCCTTGGCCCGTTTCGCCTGGGCGATGGCCCAGTCCAATCGCTTGCCCCCGAAGCAGCGCACGGTGGGCGTCCAACCGCTCTTGCGCAGCTTCTTGGTCAAGGGGGTGCGGGCGTTGCGGGTGAGGGAGTCCCCGATCACCAGAACGCGTCGGCCCTCACCTGGACCGGACGTGGTGTTGGCTTTGCGCGGCCAGATGGGCCCGCTGCATGCGCGCGGGTCACCCTCGGTCGTCCATTGGGGGTCCTTGCGCGGCTCGTTGCGCGTTGCTTGGTCGGCCTGCGCTATCGGCGCCCCACCCAGCACCAGTCCCAGGACCGCCCCGAAGGCGACCAGGCGACGGGCTTTCACCGCGCCAGTATTACCCAGCGATGGGCACCAGGATCGACTGCCCCGGGACGATGGAACGGGTGCCGAGATCGTTCAACGAGCGGATCTGCTGCACCACCGAGCGTGGGTCCTGATCGGGGGCGATGTCCTGGGCGATGCCCCAAAGGGTGTCCCCGCCACCGACCACCACCGCGACCGGTTCGCCGCTAGCCGGGCCTGCGCTCGAGCCGGCGGCCGCCTCCACCATCTGCCCCGCACCGACCACCACCGCGGCGAGGGTCAACAGCGAAGCCAGGAAGGCAACGAGGCGACCGCGGGCGGTCAGTTGCAGTGCCTGGGCGGAGCTAGGTTGCTGGTGCCGGGTGCTGGTGGTGCTGGTGGTGCTGGTGCCGCGAGTGCCGCGGGTAGCCACCCGCCGGTCGATGCTCATAACGCTCATGGGGAAGCCTTCGCTTTCGGGTCGGGTTCGAACGGGTGTTCGATCGAACGCGTGTTCGTTTTGTAGCACAATTGGACCGACACAGGCCGCATTTATCGAACAGGTGTTTGATTTCGTGTCGCGTGCGCCGTACCGTGCGGTCATGTCGGCACAGTGCCGGGAGGGTCTGACAGTCCGAGGAGGACGAATGCCAGGGTCCGTACGCGAACTACCGGACGGTCAGCCGGACGACTTCGGGCTCACCCCTCGCCAGCAGGCGATCTTGCGGGTAATCGAGCAGACCACCGCCGAGCGCGGCTACCCGCCGAGCGTGCGTGAGATCGGCCAGGGAGTGGGCTTGACCTCGTCGAGTTCGGTGGCCCACCAACTGCGCACGCTGGAGGAACTGGGGTACCTGCGCAAGGATCCGAACCGACCCCGCGCGCTGGTCGTTGCCCGCCCCGGTGGAAGCGCCCTGCCATCGTCGGCATCGCCCGCCCCGGCGGTGGCGGCCGATCACTTGCCCGCCAACACGGTCGCGGTACCCCTCGTCGGTCGCATCGCTGCCGGTGGACCGATCCTCGCCGAGCAGCGCACCGAGGATGTCCTAGCCCTGCCGAAGGAGCTCGTGGGCGAGGGTGAGTTGTTCATGCTCACCGTCGTCGGGGACTCGATGGTCGACGCCGCGATTTGCGACGGTGATTTCGTCGTCGTTCGTAGCCAGCCGACGTGTGAGAACGGCGACATCGTCGCGGCCCTGCTCGACGACGAAGCGACCGTGAAGACCTTCAAGCGCCGCGACGACCACGTGTGGTTGATGCCGCACAACCCGGCGTACGAACCGATCCTGGGCGATGATGCCCGGATCCTGGGCAAGGTCGTCAGCGTGCTGCGCCGGCTGCGTTAAGCGGCTGCCTTAAGCGGCTGCCTTAGTCGGTTAGCTCGCCTGACAACCGTGCCAGCGCCCCGACCACCACATCGCGGTCGGTGGTGAACCACAGCGGCGGCAACGACGCCCGCAACGCCGATGCATAGCCCGCGGTTGCCATCCGCGGGTCCAACACCGCAACCACTCCCCTGTCGCTGCCCGAGCGGATGAGTCGACCGGCGCCCTGGGCCATCAGCAACGCAGCCTTCGCCAAGGCCACCTGCCGAAAACCCGATCCACCCTGGGCATCGACCGCCTCTTGGCGTGCCGCCACCACCGGATCATCCGGGCGCGGGAAAGGAATCCGGTCGATCGCCACGAGCACGCACGCATCGCCGGGCACGTCGATGCCCTGCCATAGGGACACCGTGCCAAGCAGCACGGTCTTCGCTTCGGTGGCGAAACGCTCGACCAACGGCACGACCGACTCCCCGCGCCGGTGCACGAGCACCTCGCCCACCGCGCCGGATTCGATCGACGGCGCGAGTCGGACCCGCAGGTACTCCGCGGCCCTATCGACCCCCCGCCAGCTGGAGAACAGCGCAAGTGCGCGTCCACCCGCGGCTTCCACGAGGTCACCGAGTTCGTCCAGTGCTTGCATCGAGATGCCGTCGCGATCTGGAGGCGGCACGGTCGAGGCCACGTACAAAATCCCCTGCCGGGCATGGTCGAAGCCGGAACCGACATCCAGGCAGTAGGTGTCCGAGGACAGCCCGGCGGCGGCCAGCAGCGGGGCGAAGGACCCACCGGCCATCACCGTGGCACTGGTTAAGACCACCGATCCCTCGGCGAATAACGACGACGCCAACTCCTGCGCCACATCCAGTGGCGCGGCGTGCAGCACGGGTGTGCGTTCACCTTCGCTGGACCACCAGATGACGTCTGATTGCGCGAGGGCCAACATCCGCCCGGCTACGTCGTGGACTTCTTGCGCGCCGGCGCGGATGCGTTGCCGGCGGGCAATGTCTTCCTCATCGAGGTCCTTGCTCTCACCGCCTTGGGTGGACAGCGAGGTGACGATCGCGTGGCAGACATCGCGAACGCGGGTCAAGGCAAGCACCATCGAATCCGGCCAGTGCCGAACCCGAGCGCGGTTCGCCGTACCGTCGCCGGGCAGTTCCCACAGCGCCGCCTCCAGATCACCGAAGGCCGCCGAGAGTGCGGCGTCGTCGTCGAGGATCCGGTCGGCCTCATTGGCCAATCTCTCGAGGGTGGGGATAGCCAATTCCCGTGACACCGCACCGGTAATCCGATCGATCAACTCGTGCGCCTCATCGATCACCATCGCACTGTGTTCGGGAAGGATCGGCACGGATTCGATCGCGTCGATCGCCAGCATCGCGTGATTGGTGACCACGATGTCTGCCGTGGCTGCCTCCATGCGCGCAAGCGCAGCGAAGCACTCCTCCCCGAACGGGCATCGCGACTCCCCTAGGCACTCGGCGCTGCTGACCGATACCGATCGCCACACGCGCGCATCGACCTCGATGGGCAGGTCATCACGATCCCCGGTCGATGTCGACTGGGCCCACTCGTGCACGGCGATGGCCTGTTCTTCCAAGGAACCGCGACGACGCGAATCCTCGAACTCCAGTGCCGATTGGGAATCATCGACCTCACCCAGCCGCTGACGACACAGGTAGTTGTGGCGGCCCTTCAACACCGCCCAGGTCGTTTCCATCCCCGCGGCCCGAAGCCGCGGTAGCTCCCTTTCGATGAGTTGGCGCTGCAACGCCAAGGTGGCCGTTGCGATGACCACCGGACCGTGGTCGGCGGCATACATGGCAGCCGGAACCAGGTAGGCCAACGACTTGCCCGTTCCCGTCCCCGCTGAGATCACGGCGTGCTGCCCGGTCGCGAAGGCTTCGGCGATGCTGCGTGCCATCTCCTGCTGTCCCCCGCGAGGGGTGCCGCCGATGAGTTCGACCACCCTGTCGAGTTCGGCGACTACTTCATCAGCGGTCATCTGCCGCGCCTTGCAGATCCTCGGCTAGTTCCGCAGGCACCCGCGCCTTGATCGTGCTGCCGTACTCGTCGTGCTCAACGGACAACACTTCACCGCTGCGATAGGCCCGCGAGATCAGATCGCCGCGGTTGTAGGGAACTCGAGCCGTGACGTCCGTCCAGCCCTGCGGGAGATCGGCCTCGATGCTGGCGAGTAGTTCGGGGATGCCTTCCTTGGTGCGCGCGGAGACCACCACTGCGTGGGGTTCGCTGCGCAATACCTCGACAAGCTGCTCGCCTGCGATGTCGGCTTTGTTGATTGCGATGATCTCCGGTACGTCCTGGGCGCCGATTTCCGTGAGGACCTCGCGCACCGCGGCGATCTGCTCGAGCGGCGCGTCGTCCGAACCGTCGACCACATGGACGATGACGTCGGCATCACGGACTTCCTCGAGAGTGGAGCGAAAGGCCTCGACGAGTTGGTGCGGCAGGTGCCGCACGAAGCCCACGGTGTCGGAGATGGTGAATTCCCGACCCTGTGGGGTACGCGCCCGCCGCACGGTCGGATCCAAGGTGGCGAACAGCGAGTCGTCGACCAACACCCCCGACCCGGTGAGCGCGTTCAGCAGGCTCGACTTGCCGGCGTTGGTGTAGCCCGCGAGCGCAACGGTCGGCACCCCGGATCGGCGTCTGGCCTGCCGCTGGGTGATGCGCGTTGACTCCATCCGGCGCAGTTGGGCGCGGATCTTGGACATCTGCGAGCGGATCCGGCGCCGGTCGGTTTCGATCTTGGTCTCGCCGGGACCACGGGTACCCACTCCACCCGTGGCGCCGCCTGCCCGTCCACCGGCCTGGCGGGAGAGCGATTCACCCCAGCCGCGCAACCGGGGCAGCAGGTACTGCATCTGCGCCAGCGACACCTGGGCCTTGCCTTCCCGGCTGCGGGCATGCTGGGCGAAGATGTCCAAGATCAGCCACGTTCGGTCGACCACCTTGACCTTGACGATGTCCTCAAGGGTGCGCAACTGTCCGGGGCTAAGTTCACCGTCGCAGATCACGGTGTCGGCACCGGATGTGACGACCAACGTGCGAAGTTCACGGGCCTTGCCAGCACCTACGTAGGTGGCTGGGTCGGGTGCGTCTCGTCGCTGGATCACGCCGTCCACTACGACCGATCCAGCCGTCTCGGCGAGTTGCGCCAGTTCGCGCAGCGAACGCTCCGCCTGGGCCGCGGTTCCCGATGTCCACACCCCCACCAGGAGTACCCGCTCGAGTCGCACTTGGCGGTACTCGACCTCGGTGATGTCCTGCAGTTCGGTGGACAAGCCGAAGACGCGGCGCAGCGCCTGACGATCGCGAAGGTCCTCTTCGCCACCGGAAGCCGGGCGATCCTCGCCTGGATCGGTCATAGTCCCCGCGGCCACTGGAAGGTGCCCCGCGCGATCAATTCGGCCGGGCCACGTAGCTGGATGCGACCATCGGCCTCGAAGTCGACGTACACGCTGCCTCCGGGTACGTCCACCCGATAGGTATCGCCGCTGGCCGGTGCCATCGTGGCGGCCACCCACGCCGCGGCGCAGGCACCGGTGCCGCATGAACGGGTCTCCCCCACTCCGCGCTCGTACACCCGCATGCGGATGTGTTCAGGTCCCAAGCGCTCGACGAACTCGATGTTGACCCCTTCGGGGAACGCCTCCGGCGGGCTGACGATCGGGGCATCGTCTAAGCCGCCCAAGGCGCCGACAGCGTCGAGGTCATCGACGAAGACCACTGCATGCGGGTTCGGGGCGTAGGCAGCGATCGCGTCCCAGCCGGACGAGGTGCCGCCTTGAGTGCCACGTTCAGCGCCGGCGACAGTGACGGTGATCGGCAATGGTTGCGGGGAGTCTTGGATCGTCCCCATGCCGATGACGATCTCTTGTGCTTCCGCGCCGCGGACTTCGGCCTCGATGAGGCCAGCACGGGTGGCGATGACCGTGGTCCGCGAGGACAGCGCGCCGGTTGCGTGCAGGTAGCGCACGAAGACCCGTGCCCCGTTCCCGCACATCTCGGCGAGTGAACCATCGGCGTTGCGATGGTCCATGAAGAACTCAGCGACATCTGCGTATCCGGAGAACTCCAGGTCTCGGGCGCAGCGCACTACCCGCAGCACGCCGTCGGCTCCGATGCCCCGGCGCCGGTCGCACAGCCACCGCACGCGCTCGGCGGTCAGCTCCAAGGTGCCTTCGAGATCGGGAAGCAGCACGAAATCGTTCTCGGTTCCGTGCCCCTTGACGAAGGGGACGTCAAGGACGCGCGCCATCGGTTCAGCCTAATGCGCGTTGGTGGCTTCTCGTTCGGCGCACGAGTGCCGACCGATAGGCAGCCTCGACATCCGCGAGCACGTTCGACCAATCCTGCTTCGGCGCGATAGCGGTGTTGTGCTCGCGGATCTCGCGGCGCAAGTGCCTGTCCGCTTGGAGTTCGACGAGTGCGGCCACCAGCCCCAGATCATCTGTCGCGAGTATTCCTTCCACCTTGTCGCGCACGAACTCCGAGGTTCCCGTCCGGTCACGGGCGAGGATCGGTAGGCCCGCTGTGCGAGCCTCGAGGGCGGCGATACCGAAGGATTCCCGCACGGAGGCTTGCACGAAAGCATCCGCTCTCGCGAAATGCGCTCTGATCTGTGGGTGCGACAGGCGACCGGTGAGGGTGATGACTCCACGCAAATCGTGGCGATCGATGAAGCGCTCGACCCTGCCGGCATCGGGACCATCACCGATGATGGTCGCTTGGATGCGTCCACCCGTGGCCTCGTGAGCTTGCCGGATGATCTGCATCAGGGGTAGCGCCCGCTTGCGGGGTGCCAGCCGCAAGACACTGACCACCCGCA
Organism: uncultured Rubrivirga sp.; assembly: GCA_964550285.1. Classification (GTDB taxonomy): domain Bacteria; phylum Actinomycetota; class Actinomycetes; order S36-B12; family S36-B12; genus S36-B12. The sequence goes on along the minus strand of CAZJYN010000006.1, from coordinate 51,453 downwards.
AGGCTGCATCCTGGTTGTCGGCGGCTGCGATGTGCTCGACCTGCCACGCGGAGGGGTCGATGCCGTTCGGCAATACCCGCACCGGCACACCGAGTGCAGACTGCACCCGCGTCGCCGCCGCCGCACCCACCGCTGTGAGGACAACACCTGAGGACAAACCCCACGCCGTGCGATCCAGGACGCGCACCCCGCCTCGTGCCACCGGATCCCACATGCTGTGCACCGTCACCACGGCCGCGCAGCGCGCCTGACGGCAAGCACGCAGCCCACCCCAGGCGAACGGGGAGGCGACCCCCGCGTGGACGTGCACCACATCGACCGGCTCTCGACGCAATTCGCGAAGGACGGACGCCCGCACCGACGGGTGGACGGGTAGGTGGAAGGGCATCCGTGCGGCGATCCGGACGACCGGCAACCCGTGCACCTCATCGAGCCCCGTACGAAACGGCTCGTCCCCGGGGGTGGCGGTGATGATCCGGACGGTATGCCCGGCGGCTGCCTGTCGACTCGCGAGTCCTTGCACTTGGGTCTCGATGCCACCGGTGCGGGGCGCGAAGCAATCGGTGATGTGGGCTATGCGCACGCCGGGACGCTACGACACGTTCCCGCCCGTCCGGTGCGCCACCACAATGTGACGATGCACACCCTGGTGTTTTGTCACGCCCATCCCGATGACGAAGCCCTCCTCACCGCCGGCACCATGGCCAAGGCCGCGGCGGCCGGTCATCGGGTGATCTTGGTGGTCGCCACCGACGGCGCCGCCGGACTGGCAAGTTCGCGCATCGAGGACCTGGTTGCGGTCCGTCGTCGGGAGTTGGAGGTCTCCGCGCGGATCCTGGGAGTGCATCGCATCGAGTTCCTCGGCTACACCGACTCCGGCCTGGTTGGCGATACCCCCGACGCCTTCGCCGCCACCGAAGTTGACGCGGTAGCGGCGCGGGTCCGTGCCGTAGTCGTGGCGGAGGATGCGGACATCGTCGTCGGCTACGACCCAAGCGGCGGATACGGACATCGCGACCACATCCACCTGCACCGGGTCGTCCGCGCTGGCGTCGAAGGCACCGCCGCGCGATTGTTCGAGGCGACCTTGCCTCGCGAACCGATCGCGTGGGCAGTACGTACCGCCGCGCGCCTGCGCCTGACGCCCCGCGACTTCGACCCCCGCGAGTTCGACCAGGCCTGGACACCTCGCGCGCACATCACCCACCGGGTGAACGTGCGAGCGCAGTTTCCGGCGAAGCGAGCCGCCCTGGCAGCCCATGCATCGCAGGCCAGCACGGATTCGGGGGTGCGAACCCTGCAGGTCCTCAATGGCCTCCCGGGCCCGATTGCACGGGCTTTGCTCGCCGCGGAGTACTACGTGGAAGTAACCAGCCTTGCCACCTCGACGTCTAGCCCGGGGGCGTCGTAGTCCCACCAATGAATACGTGAGTCCTTGGCGAACCAGCGTTGTTGCCGGCGAGCGAATTTCCGGGTGTCCTCGATAGTGAGATCGCGTGCCGTCGCCTCCTCGATCTCACCGGCGAGGTAGCGAAGGATCGGGGCGTACCCGAGCGCTGCGCTCGCCGTAGGCGCCGCAGCCAAGCCGCGCCCTTCCAACCGGCGTACCTCCTCGACGAACCCGGCCTGCCACATCGCGTCAACACGGGCCTCGATCCTCGCGTCGAGTTCCGCGCGAGGGATGCGCAATCCAACGCGCACCGTGGGGTAGTGATCCTCGGGCTCGGGCAAGCGAGCTACGAACGGTTCACCGGTGAGTTCGTTGACTTCGAGCGCTCGAACGATCCGTCGGCCGTTGTTGATCTCGATGGCGGCCGCGGCCGGCGGATCCCGGTCGGCCAGGATCGCGTGCAGCGCCGGGGCACCCAATTGCGCTAACTGACCTTCCCAATAGGCGCGAATGCTCGAATCGGTCCCGGGAAAATCGAGTTCCTCGAGCACGGCGCGCACGTACAGGCCGCTGCCACCGACCACGATGGGAACGCGGTCTCGTCGATGGATTCCGTCGATGGCTGCCCGGGCGGTGTCGCGGAACTCCACGACCGTCACCGGATGCTCGATTCCCCAGACATCGAGCATGTGATGCGGCACGCCGTCTTGTTCGATCGCGGTGGGAGTGGCCGTTCCGATGTCCATGCCGCGGTAGGCCTGCATGGAGTCGGTCCCGACTACTTCACCGCCCACCTGCTTGGCGACCAAGACGGCCAACGCGCTCTTGCCCGAGGCCGTTGGCCCCACGATGGCAAGGACACCCGTCATGGAGCAGGGCGATAAATGCCGGGCATGCCCAGGGACACCCCCGCGGGGAGATCTCCCTGCGCTGTGGCCCGGTAGTGAACATCGAGGAGTTCGTCGGCGACCAAGTGGTGCGGAGCGGCGTAGGTGACCCGGGCCTGCACGAGGTCCCCCGGCAGCGGCACCCGAGCATCGCCCACGTCCACGTGCACGAGTCGGTTATCGCGGGCGCGCCCACTGATCCGAGCAGTGGACGCATCCTTGCGCCCTTCGCCCGCGGCGACCAGGACCTCCACTTCGGTGCCTTCCAGGGACTTGTTCTGCGCCCAGGCGATCTCGTTCACCGAGGCCACCAAACGCTCGTAGCGTTCCTGGACGATTACGGGATCGATCTGATCTGGCAACTGCGCCGCGGGGGTTCCCGGACGCTTGGAGTACTGGAATGTGAAGGCGCTCGCGAAACGAGCCTGCTGGACTACATCGAGCGTGGCCAAGAAGTCGTCTTCGCTTTCCCCCGGGAAGCCGACGATGATGTCGGTCGTGATCGCCGCATCGGGGATACGCTCGCGCACCCGATCGATGATTCCCAGGTAACGCTCGCTTCGATACGAGCGACGCATTGCCTGCAAAATCCGATCCGAGCCCGATTGCAGTGGCATATGCAGTTGCGGCATGACGTTCGGCGTACTGGCCATCGCGTCGATGACGTCGTCGGTGAAGTCCCGCGGATGAGGACTGGTGAAGCGCACCCGCTCCAAGCCATCGATGTCACCGCACGCGCGGAGCAGATCGGCGAAGGCACCGCGATCACCGAACTCCACGCCGTAGGCGTTGACGTTTTGACCGAGCAGGGTCACCTCGACGACACCATCGGACACCAGCGCCTCGATCTCGGCGAGGATGTCGCCGGGACGTCGATCCTTCTCCTTGCCGCGCAACGAGGGCACGATGCAAAACGTGCAGGTGTTGTTGCAGCCCACGCTGATCGATACCCACGCCGAGTAGGCGGAATCGCGCTTGGTCGGCAGCACCGACGGGAATTCCTCGAGCGCCTCGGCGATCTCCACTTGGGCTTCGCGCTCGATGCGTGCGCGCTCCAACAGCACCGGCAGTTTGCCGATGTTGTGGGTACCGAACACCACGTCCACCCACGGCGCCTTCTGCACGATGGTGCCGCGATCCTTCTGGGCTAGGCACCCGCCGACCGCGATCTGCATGTTCGGGTTTTCGCGCTTGATCGGCGCGAGGTGGGACAGGTTGCCGTAGAGCCTGTTGTCGGCGTTCTCCCGCACCGCGCAGGTGTTGAAGACGACTACGTCAGCCTGCTCACCTTCGGCCGCCGGGACCAAACCGGAATCCTCGAGCAGTCCGGTCAGCCGCTCGGAATCGTGCACGTTCATCTGGCACCCGTAGGTGCGTACCTGATACGTGCGCGTGCTCACCGTCCCATGCTAGGCCGGCCGCGCCGGTGGCCGGTGACCTAGACGGACACCGACTCCCGCTGCGGGTCGGTGTCGTCGGCCACCTCGTCTTCGCCTGGCTCGACCTTGACTGTCGGCAAGATGCGCTCGAGCCAGCCCGGTAGCCACCAGTTGGCTTTGCCGAACATGCTCATCAGGCTCGGTACCAGGACCAAGCGAACGACGAAGGCATCGATCAGCACCGCCGAGGCCAGCGCCACACCGAAGAGTTTGATGATGGCGTCGGTGCTCGGAATGAAGGCCATGAACACACTCGACAAGATCAGTGCGGCGATCACGACCACTCGGCCGGATCCGGCGAGACCGCGCCGGATGCTGACCAGGTTGTCGCGGGTGCGCAGCCACTCCTCTTGCATGCGCGAGACCAAGAACACCTGGTAATCCATCGACAGGCCGAACAAGATCGCGAACACCATGATCGGTACGAACGGGAAAATCGGCCCGGTGCCCGAGACACCCAGCAGGTCGGCGAACCATCCCCACTGGAACACCGCAACGGTGATACCCATCGCAGCGGCCAGGCTCAGTAGTGAAGTGAGCGCACCGGTGAGGGGCACGAGGATCGAGTGGAACAAGATCACCAGCGCGATGAATCCGAGTCCGACCACGACCGCAAGGAAGATCGGCAAAGCCTCGGACAGCACCGTGGTGAAGTCCTGGGTGATGGCCTGCGATCCACCCACGTACAAAGCAGCGCCGGTGGCCGCCTCGAGGGCAGGGTTCACTTCATCGCGCAACTCATTGAGCAAATCGGTCGTCTCGGCGTCCTGCGGCGCGCTATCGGGATAGACGGCGATCGCTTGGACCAGCTGTTGATCGGGCGCTTCCCCGCTTTGGGCTTGCAGTTCGGCGAGCTTGCCTAGGACGGGTAGGGCTTCCACCGAAGGCGAGGTCCCGGCCACTCCGGGGGCGGCAGCGAGTCCGGCGACGATAGTGCCGTACGCCTGCGGATCGGTGACCCCCTCGAGATCGGCGACGACCAGGAAGGGACCGTTGTATCCCGGCCCGAAGCCCTCGGCTCGCAGGTCGTAGGCGATGCGGGAGTCCGAGCCGGCGGGCTTGCCCGAATCGTCCGCGAAGCCCTGGCGCAAGCTGAGTGCCGGTATCGCCAGGATGATGACGAAGCCGAGTGCGAGCGCACTGGTCAACCACGGCATCCGTTGCAGTCCGCGACCGTAGCGGGCCCAACCACGGCCTTCGGCCTGGCCGGCTCCGGGCTTCTTGCCCCACGGCAGCCGCAGCGCGAGCGTCTTGGTGCCGAGCAGGCTCAGTACCGCGGGCAGGAACCACACGGCCGAGAGCATGACCATGATCACCGTGACGGTCGCCCCGATGGCCAGACCGGTGAAGAACCCGATGCCCAGCACCAGCAGCCCAAGCAGCCCGATGACCACGGCCGAACCGGCGAATACAACGGCCCGTCCGGCAGTCTCGACGGCTTCGATCGCCGCCTTCTTCGGCTCGTGGCCCACGAGCAATGCCTGCCGGTACCGGTTGATGACGAACAGTGCGTAGTCGATGCCAACGCCCAGACCGATCATCGCGGCGAGGGTTGGCGCGAAGGTGGCTACGTCCAAGAAGTTCGCGGCGAAGGTCACGAAGGACAGTCCGCCGACCAGTCCGACCAAGGCGGTGATGATGGGCAATCCGGCGGCGACGATCGAGCCGAAGGCGATCAGCAAGATGACGATCGCGACGCTTACCCCGACGATCTCACCCACGACCGGGGGTGCTGCGCCGGCGAATTCCAGGATCTGTCCTTGGACACCGATGGTCAACGAATCGCTGCGTACTTGGTCGATTGCCGCGTAGATGCTCTCGGCGTCCGCACCGGTCACCGTGGGCGCGCCTTCGGCGTCGGTGACGAAGTTGATGGTGGAGAAGGCGACGGTGCCGTCGGGACTTACGGGTGAGAAAGTCGCCGCCAGGGTCTGCAGCTCCTCGGGGGTCAGGGCTTGGGCAGCTGCTCCGAGATCGAGGCCTCCGCTGCCGCACTCACGGCCCAGGCCTGCGCCACTGGGATCGAACGGATTGCTCACGCACGTTACCGAGTCCAGGCTCGCAATCTCCTGCAGTAACGGCACGACCTGCGCCCCGGTCTCTTCGCTGACCGCCGGTCCGGTAGCCGGCGACCACACGAGGGTGGCCCCGCCGTCGACGTTGCTGGTATCAGTGCCCGATTCGGTCAGTAGGTCGGTGGCGACTTTGGACTCGGTGTCGGGGAGTTCGAAGGCGTCGTTGTAGCTGCCACCGAGACCGGTGCCCAGGCCCACGAGGACGATCAGCGTGATAAACCAGGCGACGAGCGCGGCGACGGGACGGCGAACCGCCCACGTGGACAAACCAGGCATGTAACTCCCCTTAACCAGTGGTGCGCGAACGCTAGCAAGGAACGTGACTGTTCACAAATCAGGTAATACAGGAACGTGACCGTTCACTGTGATCTAGGCTACGTCCATGACCGCTGCACCGGAGGTTCCCCAGACCTCCTCGCGCCGCACCGGTGACGAGCTCGTGGCCGCGGTCCACACCGCGGCTTTCGAGGAGATCACCGACAACGGCCTGCGCGGCGCGTCCATGGACCGGATCGCCCGTCGGGCCGGCACCGGCAAGGCCGCCCTATACCGCCGCTGGCCCAATGTGCGCGCACTCGGGCTCGACGTCTTCTTGACCACGATGAGCCAAGCGGTGCCGCACTCCTACCCGGACACCGGCTCGCTGCGCGCGGATTTGCTTGCCTCCATGCATTCCTTCACCGACATCCTGCGCGGGCCCATGCAAACCGTGCTGCGCGAATTGATCAGCGAATCAACGCACGATCCGGACTTGGTCGATGAGTTCCGCACCCGGATGGCTGAGCCGATGGCCGCGGAACTCGTCGCGGTCTTGCAACGTGCGATGGCACGAGGTGACATACCCACCAAGCCCATCGACCCCTTCATCTTCGAGATACCCGATGCCGTGGTGCTACACCGACTCCTCATCAACGGCGAGGTCATCGACGACCAATCCTGCGCCCGACTCATCGACAAGGTCCTCATTCCGCTGCTCGAGCGCAGCACCTAACGCTTCGCGAGCAACCGAAAAGCACATACCGCCGGGATAGCCCTTGCGCGCAAGCTGACCGGCCAACCGCTGCAGCGCCTTGCGCGGATCCTCCCCCGGCTTGATGCGCACCTTGGTGCGTGCGAATTCGCGGGCGCGTGACCACTCGTCGTCGTCGTCGATCTGTTCAACGGCAGCGTCGATCGTCTCCGCATCGACTCCCCGCCGCCGCAATTCCTGACGCAGGACGGACCGAGCCAGTGCCTTTCCACGGTGCCGGGACTCCACCCACATCGATGCGAAGGCTTCATCGTCGATCAAGCCGACTTCCTCGAATCGGTCCAACACCGCAGCCGAGACATGCGGGTCGGCTCCGCGCTGCAGCAAATCGGTTTCGAGTTCACCTCGAGTGCGCGGGGCTGCGCTTAGCCGGCGAAGCAGGATCGACCGGACGACCGACTCGGGATCGGCCTCTGGCACGGCCCGATCCGCTGGTGGCTCACGCCGGCGGCGCGACATCCGCAGGATCTTCCAGCGCCTCGACCGGGGTATCGGTTGCGGCAGGGGCATCCGCGCGCGGTCCGATGCCCAGGGATTCCTTGAGGCGCTTTTCGATCTCATCGGAGAGATCCGGGTTGTCCTTCAAGAACACCCGGGCGTTCTCCTTGCCTTGCCCGAGTTGATCGCCTTCGTAGGTGTACCAAGCACCGGACTTCTTCACCAGACCCGCCTCGACGCCGAGGTCGATCAACGATCCCTCGCGGGAGATTCCCTCGCCGTACAAGATGTCGAACTCCGCCAGCTTGAACGGCGGGGCGACCTTGTTCTTCACGACCTTCACCCGGGTGCGGTTTCCGACCGCCTCGGTTCCACCCTTCAAGGTCTCGATACGTCGGACGTCCAAGCGCACCGAGGAGTAGAACTTCAGCGCCTTCCCGCCGGTGGTGGTCTCCGGGGAGCCGAACATCACGCCGATCTTCTCGCGCAATTGGTTGATGAAGATCGCGGAGGTCTGGGTGCTGCTCAACGCACCGGCCATCTTGCGCAGCGCCTGGCTCATCAGCCGGGCTTGCAGGCCCACGTGCGAATCCCCCATCTCGCCTTCGATCTCCGCGCGTGGCACCAACGCCGCAACCGAGTCGATCACGATCAGATCCAACGCACCCGAGCGCACCAAGGTGTCGGCGATCTCCAGCGCCTGCTCACCGGTGTCGGGTTGGGAGACGTAGAGGTTGTCTAGGTCCACGCCCAGTGCCTGCGCGTATTCCGGATCGAGCGCGTGCTCGGCGTCGATGAAAGCCGCCAATCCACCGGCCGCCTGCACCTGCGCGATCGCGTGCAGCGCGACGGTGGTCTTACCCGAGGATTCCGGCCCGTACACCTCGATGATGCGCCCGCGCGGCAATCCGCCGATGCCCAAGGCCACGTCTAGGGCGATGGAACCGGTGGGGATCACCTCGATCGGCGCGCGGCCTTCGTCCCCAAGGCGCATGACCGAGCCCTTGCCGAACTGCCGCTCGACCTGCTCCAGCGCAGTTTGCAACGCCTTCTCCCGGTCATCGGACACGGTCGGCTTGCTGGACTTCTCAGTGGACTTGCTGCTCCTGGCGGCCATGGGGCTCTCCTCGCGGTCGGGATGTTCACGAACATCTGTGGGGGCGTCGTTCCTGGCGAAACTAGGCCCACCCTGTGACATCCACCTGTTGCCCGCCAGCCCCTGACTCGACCTGGGGATGGCGTTCACACCTCGATCCGGCCGCTGTGGAAAAGACCCGGTGATCCACTGGCTCGGCTCGCGATGCGGGTGTCCGTCGCGTCAGAAACTACATCGAACGGGTGTTCGAAGGCTTCCGACACGCCGGCAGCATCGCCGCACCGGCCAAGGCGAGCACCGGGATCGCCGCCACCGCGTTGAGGACCGCGTAGGAAGAGACCCAGACCACCACCCCGGCGACCACGCCGCCGATGGCGCCGGCCACGTTCATCGTCAGATCCGACAGGCCCTGCACCGAGGGCCTTTCTCGCGGTGCGACCTCATCGGTCACCAGCGTCGAACCGGCGATCAGCGTGCACGACCAGCCCAAGCCGAGCAGGAACAAGCCGATCCCCAAAAGCAGGACGTCGTCGCCCGCGGACAGGCCACTGATCACCATCGAGACCAGCAAGATCACGATGCCAGCGGCGATGACCTGCATTCGACCGAACCGATCCACGGCCATGCCCACGAGCGGGGAGAGGGCGTACATGCCGGCAACGTGCACGCTGATCACCAACCCGATCAGTTGCAATCGCACGTCCACGTGCGCCATGTGCACCGGCGTCATAACCATCACCATGACCATCGCTACGTGACCGATAGCGATCGCCGTGATCGCGAAAATCGCTCTCGGCCTGCTGCGTAGATGCTCGATGCCATCGCGCAACCGCGGATGGGTGATGTCGGCTCCAGCTGCGCCGCGCAATCGCAGCGATTCGCGATACGGATCCGGGCGCAAGAACACAACGAGGACGACGACGGCTCCGAGTGCCACTACGGCAGCGACCAGATAGGGCCCGGTCAGTTGCGGCAATCCCCAGGCCATCGCCCAGGACCCGCTGATGTCCAGCAGGTTCGGTCCGGCGACCGCCCCGATGGTCGCCCCCCACACCACCAGGGACAAACTGCGCGCGCGCAGTCGGGGCGCGGCGAGATCGGTGGCTGCATAGCGGGCCTGCAATCCAGCAGCCGAGGCCACTCCCACCAGCAGGCAACCGAGGTAGACACCGAGCAGTGAGCGCCCGGCCGTGCTCACGACCACCACGATCGCGCCGATCCCACCGAGGAGGTAGCCCAACGACAGCGCCGCCCGGCGCCCACGGGTCAGTGCGATCCGGGCCAGGGGCAGTGCGAGCAGGGCCGCGCCCAGGACTCCGAAGGTCTGGGCCAATCCCGCCGCCGCCTCGCTTCCGCCCAGCGAAGCGGCGATCAGTGCTCCTGCGGGCAGCGAGCCGGCCACCGCTACCCCACCGAGCACCTGGCTGGTGGCCAAGGTGGCCACGCTGCGGCGTTGCACCGAATGGACCTCGGTCGAATCCAGCGGATCGACGTTCGCCTCGAGCGATGCGCTCACAATTGGCCAGCTTTCCCGTGCGATAGGTGCTCGGCGAGTGTCGTGCGCGCGATGGCCGCATCAACCGGGTACCCGATCTCGGCGAGCGCGTCGATCACGATCTGCGGATCGAGCGACCAGCGATCGTGGTCGATCAGTGCCGCGCGGCCGGGCCCGAGGACGTCGCTGAGGATCTCGGTCGCTTCGCACAGGTTGGCGACCGTGCTCTCCAATGCCGCCACCGCATCGGGGTGTTCGCGCCACCAGCCGCTTCGCGCTGCAGCCTGCGGGTCTCGCACGTTGACGAGGTAGCGCATGTCCGGCAGCAAGGTGTTCAAGAACAACAGGTGCCCGGCCAAGGCATCGGGATCGGCGATGTGACCGACCTCGTAACGCACCTCCTTGAAACCGCACCACCGGGTACCGGGCTTGGGCCGCAGTAAGTACTCCACGACGTGCCGCCGCTGATCGGCGAGGATGGCATTTGCATCCAGGCGGGCGGTGCCGAACCACGGATGGTGCGCCTTGCCGGAGTGGTGGCGATCGGCGGCGGCGGAGATCGCCGCGAGGTAGTCCTCGATGCCGCGCAGGGCGGCGTAGTTCTCGCCTCGGATGGTGGTGCCCGGGTGCGCATTGAGCGCCGCCTGCAAAGCGGTACTGCCCGATCGCCCGAAGGTGACGATCGTCAAAAAGCGCAGGTCCGGCACCGACGCAGCCTACGACTGTCGACCGGTGATGGCGGTAGTTCGCCTAGCGCAAGAACGCGGGCACCTCGATGACCTCGCACACCGCCTCCCACACCTCACGGGTGTCGGTTCCGGCATCGAAGGCCTGCTGCACGGTCGAACCGAGCGCCGGGATCACCACATCCCGCGACCAGGATGCCGCGTAGGCGTCGCCCAATATGGCGTCCAGCCGCTCCCAGAAGTCACTGCGCCGCATGCGGGATATCCTCCACCGTGTCGCGCAACGAGGGTGCCGGAGGGCTCAGTTCCTGGGCCCGCACCTGGGTGGACGAGGCGCTCGGCTCCCCGACTGCCGTGCAAGCCGAGGCCTGGCCGGTGCTCGCCGATCGTCAAGACGCCGTCCTGGTCGCCCCCACTGGATCGGGTAAGACCCTCGCGGCATTCCTGGCCGCACTCGACCGACTGCAACACACGCCGAGCGCCGAACGAAACCGAGTGCTGTACGTCTCACCGTTGAAGGCACTGGCCTTCGATATCGAGCGCAACCTGCGCAGCCCGCTGGTCGGACTGCAGCAGATCGCGCAACGTGCAGGTGCACACGTAGGAACCGGCGAGATCGCCCCGATCCGTGTAGCGGTGCGCACTGGGGACACCCCCCAGAGCGAACGCACCAAGCAGGCCAAGAACCCACCTGATGTGTGGATCACCACTCCCGAATCGCTGTACTTGTTGTTGACCTCGCAGGCACGGGCGGCGTTGGCAGATGTCGACACCATCATCATCGACGAAGTGCACGCGCTCATCGGCACCAAACGTGGTGCGCACTTGGCGCTTAGCGTGGAACGGCTCGAACAGCTGACCGGTAGGAGGGTGCAGCGCATCGCACTATCGGCGACCGTGCAACCCGTTAGCGAGGTCGCCCGGTATGTCAGGGCGGTCGACCCGGATTCGGTGGCGGTCATCGCACCACCGATCGACAAGCAGATCGTCGTGGAGGTGGAGTCCACGGTGGCGGATTTCGATCGCATCGGCGAGGTGGTCGTCGACGACGACGGCAACGACGTCGTCTCCGGGAGCGCAGCCAAGGACGCCGAACGCGAATCGGTATGGCCGTCGGTGGCCGAGCGGGTCGTGGACATCGTCGCCGCCCACCGTTCGAGCATCGTGTTCGTCAATTCCCGGCGCCTAGCCGAACGACTGACCGCGCGTATCAACGAACGCGCCGAAGAACGGGAACTGTCTACAACCGAGGAACCCCTGGCGCGGGCGCATCACGGATCGGTCGCCAAGGACGTCCGCCGCGCGATCGAGGACGACTTGAAGCAGGGCCGGCTGCGTACCGTCGTGGCCACCAGCAGCATGGAACTGGGTATCGACATGGGCGAGGTGGATGTCGTCGTCCAGATCCAATCCCCCACTTCCGTTTCCAGCGGTCTACAACGCGTCGGCCGGGCCGGACACGGAGTCGGCGAGACCAGCGTGGGCCATGTCATCGCCACGCATGCACACGATCTGTTGATCGCCCACACCGTGGGCACGCAGATGATCGAACGACGCATCGAGGACGTCCACGTCCCGTCCTTGCCACTGGACGTCCTCGCGCAGCAGCTGGTGGCGATGTGTGCGATGGACGAATACACGCGCAACGACCTGCTCGACCTAGTGCGTCGTGCGGCGTCGTTCACCAACGTGACCGAGGCGCTCTTGGACTCGGTGCTGTCGATGCTGTCCGGTAGCTACCCCTCCGATCGGTTCGCCGAGCTACGCCCGCGCCTGGTGTGGAATCGCGACACCGACACCGTCACCGCTCGCCCCGGCGCCCAGCGTCTGGCCGTCACCAACGCCGGAACCATCCCCGATCGTGGATTGTTCGGCGTGCACGTGGCGACCGAAGGTATGCCCCGAGTGGGCGAGCTCGACGAGGAAATGGTCTACGAGACGCGCGCCGGTGAGGTGATCACCTTGGGTGCGAGTAGTTGGCGGGTGGAGGAGATCACCCACGATCGAGTGCTCGTCACCCCGGCGCCCGGTGCCTCGGGACGGATGCCCTTTTGGCACGGCGACGCCCTTGGCCGCCCGGCGCAGATCGCTCCTGCGATCGGGGCGGTACTTCGCGCCCCCGATGCACCGCTACCCGCCCTCGCGGCCTATCTGGACGCCCAACGCCAAGCGACCGCAGTGCTTCCCGATGATCGCACCTTGCTGGTCGAGGCCTTCCGTGACGAGATCGGCGACTGGCGGGTTGTGATCCACTCCCCCTACGGCGCGCGCGTGCATGCGCCTTGGGCCCTGGCGCTTCGCACGATCCTCGCCCAGCGACTAGCCATCGAGCCGCAGGTCATGCACGCCGACGACGGCATCGTGCTGCGGCTTCCGGACTTCGAGGTCGACGAGAGCCGCAGTGGTGAATCGGCCGCGGAGTTCTTGACCGGCGAGATCATCGAGGCACTGTCGATCGAACCGGAGGACATCGAGCACCTGGTGCACCGCGAGGTGACGGGTTCGGCGCTGTTCGCGTCCCGCTTCCGAGAATGCGCGGCACGCTCACTGCTCTTGCCGCGCCGGCGACCCGACCGCCGCACGCCCCTTTGGCAGCAACGCCGCCGTGCGCAGCATCTACTCGAAGTGGCCGCCGACTTCCCGGACTTTCCCATCGTGCTGGAGACGATGCGCGAGTGCGTCCAAGATGCCTACGACCTTCCGGCCTTGACGTCGCTGCTAACCGACTTGCGCAGCGGCGATGTGCGCGTCCTCGCCACGGTCACCTCGCACCCGAGTCCGTTCGCACGCTCGCTGATGTTCGGGTACGTCGCCACGTACATGTACGAAGGCGACGCTCCCTTGGCCGAACGCCGAGCACAAGCCCTGTCGGTGGACATGGAATTGCTGGCGGACCTACTGGGCACGGCCGAACTGCGCACGTTGCTCGATGCCGACGCCCTCGCCGAAGTCGAGGACGATCTCGCCCATCGCAGCCAGCGTACGCGCGCACGCGATGTCGAAGACGCCGCCGATTTGCTGCGCATCCTCGGCCCACTGGACGCACAGCGGGCCGCCGCCAGTGGCATCGAGCCAGGTTGGCTGGCAGAACTCACCTCCGCCGGTCGGGCGATCACCGTGCGGGTGGCCGGAGCGGACTGCACCGCTGCCATCGAGGACGCCGCTCGCCTGCGCGATGGTCTAGGCGTGGTGTTGCCGCCCGGTATCCCCGATGCGCACCTGGCATCCGTCGTCGATCCGATGGGCGATCTGCTGTCGCGTTACGCCCGAACCCACGGACCGTTCACGATCGAGGACATCGCCACGCACTTCGGCCTGCCGATCGGCGCGGTCCTGCCGATGTTGCAGGCCATGGTGACTTCCGGGGCGCTGCTGCGCGGGGAGTTCCGGCCCGGGGGAAGGCAAACGGAATATTGCGATCGCGACGTGCTGCGGCGCATCCGCCGCAGCACCGTGGCGAAGCTACGCGAGGAGATCGAACCGGTCGACATGAGCGACTACGCCCGCTTCGTACTGCAATGGAGCGGCATCCGCAGCGTCGATAGCCTCGAAGTGGGCTCCACCTCGAGTATCGAGGACACCGCTGCCGCCTTGGACAGGCTCAGCGGCTTCATCGTCCCCGCATCGAGCACGCTCGCCCTGCTGCGGGCCCGGGTTCCGCACGCCGGGCTAGGCGACATCGATTCGCTGTTGACCTCCGGAGCGCTGACCTGGTGGGGCCACGGCTCACTGGGGTCGAAGGACATGACGATCGCGTGGGCGCCGAGCGCGATCGCCGCCGAAGTGCGTTCGATGCTCAAGGGCGGTGAGCCGACCCCCCTGGCCGAACTCGATCCGACCGCTGTGGCCGTGATCGAAGCCCTCAGCGGTGGCGGCGCCTTCGATGTCGATGCCATCCACGCCGGCGTGGTGCGAGCCGGCACGGTGGTCTCCCTGGAAACCCTCGAGGTGACCTTGTGGGAGCTGGCTGCCCGCGGATGGGTGACGTGCGATTCCTGGAGCGCGTTGCACGCACGGGTCGGTGGCCGGCGCCGCTCGAGTGCGCGGTTCACCCCCAACAGCACTTCGGGACGTGCTCGAGCGCGGTCGCGCTCCTTGCGGCGTACCCGGATGGCGGCGCGCTCGGCCGGTCCCCGCTGGTCGCTGGCTGCCGGCGCCCGCCGTCCCTCGAGCGCTTCCGGCCCGATCAACGAGAACGCGATCACCG
>CAZJYN010000006.1:24714-36610 GCA_964550285.1 uncultured Rubrivirga sp. | reverse complement strand
CGATCACCGAAAACGCAGCCATCGAATACGCGGGCATCGTGTTGGAGCGCTGGGCCGTGGCCTCACGGGTCACGCTCGCCGCGGAACAACCCGTGGGCGGATTCGCCGGTCAGTACCGGGTGCTCTCCGCGCTCGCCGAAGCCGGAACCTGCCAGCGGGTCTACGCCGTCGACGGTGCAGGCGGGGCGCAATTCGCGGTCACCGGGGCAGTCGATGCGCTGCGCGAGTCCACCGACGATCTGCACCCCGGTCGGTACGCCCTCTTAGCGGTCGACCCGGCCAACCCCTTCGGCACGCTGCTGTCCTGGCCCGCGCCCGAGCCCACCGCCCAAGCGCCCGGCCCACGACCAGCTCGCCGCGCCGGGGCGCTGGTCTTGCTCGATGGGGCTTCGCTGCGCGCATTCGTCGAGCCGTCGGGCTCCTCGCTAGCCACCTGGGGTGTCGTATCCGACGACGACGCCACCGCCTTGCTGCGTGACCTCGCATCAGCACGCGAGGAGATGTCCACCCGCCCCCGGGCACTACTCACCGCGATCGATGGCATCTCACTGCTCGACGGCGCCGCGATCAGCGCCGATGGGGCGGTGCGCTGGAACGTAGCGGTGCCCGCGGCCGGTTTCACCCCGACTCCGCGCGGTTGGCGGTGGCCCACCCATGCCTGAAGGCGACACCGTCTACTTGGCCGCCAAACGACTCGACGCAGCCTTCGGTGGACGCGCCCTGACCTCCTCGGACTTTCGGATCCCCGCCCTTGCCACCGCCACGATGACCGGCGAGCGGATCGAGCAGGTGCGGGCCTACGGCAAGCACCTGCTCTTTCGATTCGACAACTCTTGGACGCTGCACACCCATTTCCGCATGGATGGAACCTGGCACCTGTATCGGTCGGGCGAACGCTGGCGCGGTGGCCCGGGGCATCAGATCAGGATCGTGTTGACGACCGAACATGCGGTGGCCGTGGGCTACCGACTCCACGACGTCGCACTACTTCCCACCGATCGGGAAGAGGAGTTGATCGGTCACCTCGGGCCGGACATCTTGGACGATGACTGGCACCTCGAAGCAGCACTCGAGCGACTCGACCAGGCCGGTGATCAACGCGCCCCGAGCATCGCCGCCGCGTTGACCGATCAACGGATCCTCGCCGGGATCGGGAATATCTACCGCTGCGAATCTCTCTTCCTCGCCGGCATCTACCCGTGGCTTCCCGTTGCCCAGGTCCCGCAGACCGATCGGCGCTCGGTGCTCGCGATCGCCCGCCGACTCATGATGGGCAACCGGGATCGGGCTTCGCAGTCGACCACCGGGGACGAACGGCGCGCGCACTACGTCTACGGCCGCGCCGGGCGCTCGTGCCTGCGCTGCGGAACCCGCATCGCGGTGCGAGCGGTGCAAAGCCAGGGACGCGACGCAGGTGCGTCGAACGAACAGCGGGTGATGTGGTGCCCGTCGTGCCAGCCGGACGCGCGGGCCTAGGACAGCGAGCGCGCAGCCGCCGTCGAAGCCCCGGCGATGACCATGTCCGGCAGCCGCGTGGTGGGTGCGGTGTGCTGCAACTCGGCTTGGGCCATCTGGGTGCTCACCGATGCCAGCAGGTCCGATAGCGAGACATCCAGCGCCTCGCAGATGGCAGCCAGCAATTCCGAGGAGGCCTCCTTGTGGCCGCGCTCGACCTCCGAGAGGTACCCCAGTGATACTGCCGCGGCTCCGGAGACCTCACGCAGGGTGCGCCCCTGGTCTTGCCGGAGTCGGCGCAGTTCGTCACCGATCACTTCGCGCATAACGATCACGAGCCGTACCTCCCTTCGCTACCACCATAACCGCAGACGCCCACGACGGCTGCTCGTAGCCCTGACACAGGGGAGAACACCGCCCAGCCCGGATCTATTCCCACCCGCCCGGCCCCCTCCCCGTTGCGGCGTCACTCGTCGGTGCGACACGCCGACGGGCGTGCCCGACGACTGACGCCGCAACGGGGAGGGGGGTCAGGCGGTCAGGGCGCGGGCGGTGAGGGCCAGGGCCGCTTTCGCCACCTCGGCGCGGACCTGATCGCGGTCGCCGTCGATCCAGAGCTCTTGCGTCCACGGCTGCGCACCGGGCACGGAGACCGCGATCCACGCACTGCCCGGCTCGGCGCCGTCGTGCGGTTCGGGTCCCGCCGCGCCGGTGGTACCGATCCCGATCTCGGCGCCCAGCGCAGCCCGCGCACCGGTCGCTAGTGCGATGGCCACCGGCTCGCTCACCAGCCCCTGTGCCAGGACATCGGGGGTCACGCCAAGGGCTCGCTCCTTGACCTCGACCTGGTAGGCCACGATCGCCCCGCGCAGCACGGCCGAGCATCCAGGCACCGAGGCCAACTGCGCGCAGACCAGACCGCCGGTCAGGGACTCACCGCAAGCGATCGCCCATTCGCGCTCGATCGCCTCGGCGATGATCGTTTCCACATCCCTCATTGACTCTCCCCCGATCTTGTCGAGCCGGTCGCATCCGACGACCGGCGCAGATTCCGCGCCCGGCGCAGGTAGTCCACACCCGTCACCACGGTGAACGCAACGGCCACCAGCATGATGACCTCCGCGATCTCCACCCACCAACTAGGACCGACGGCCAAGTACATCGCGATCGCAACGATCTGCAATACCGTTTTCGCCTTGCCACCAGGCGAAGCAGGAATCACCCCGTGGCGCACCACGACAAGGCGCACGATCGTGACGAGTACTTCACGCACGATGATCACGATCGTGATCCACCACGGTAGATCCCCGAGCCAGGACAGCCCGATCAGCGCAACACCGGTCAGCGCCTTGTCCGCAACGGGATCGGCGAAGGCCCCGAACGCGGACTCGGTGCCGGTGCGCCGCGCGAGAGCTCCATCGACGAGATCGGTGATGGCTGCCAGGACGAACACGATCGCCGCTACGTCGCGGCTCGTCGGATCATCTCGCCACAGCAGTAGGCCGACGATCGGCACACAGGCCAACCGCACCGCCGTCAGTGCATTGGGCCAGGTCAACACTCCGGCATCGGAGCGCGTCATCGCTCGGGGCGCACCGTCAAGTCGACACCTTGGGCATCGACGACGCTGCCACTTACCCAGGCACCGACTTCGAACCCAGGCACCGCGGAGTCGTCTTCGATCAGGCCCTCGATCAGGCAAGCACCGTCATCGGGGCCTTGATGAGCGGCCCGCCCGAAAGCCCTGCCGTCGTCGTCGATCCCTTCGATGAGGACTTCGACCGATTCACCGATGCGCTCGGCTGCGCGCTGGGTCATCAACTCCTCGACCAGATCCGCGATCCGAGCCCGCCGTGATTCGATGACGGCGTCGTCGTTCTTGTCCGGGAGGGACGCAGCCGCCGTGCCGTCTTCGTCGGAGTAGGCGAAGACACCGACGGCGTCGAGCCGGGCTGCCTCCAAGAAAGTGGCGAGTTCATCGACATCTTCGTCTTGTTCGCCGGGGAAGCCCACGATCACATTGCTGCGCAGGCCGGCGGCCGGTGCCAGTTCGCGGATCGCCGCGATGAGTTCCAGGAAATCCTCGGTGCCGCCGAACCGGCGCATGGCGCGCAGCACTTTGGGGCTGGCGTGCTGGAAGGACAGATCGAAGTAGTCGGCTACCCCGGTCGTGCCGGAGATCGCCGCGATCAGTCCCGGTCGCATTTCCGCCGGCTGCAAGTACGACAGTCGGATCCGTGACACACCCGTGCCGCTGGCGAACTGCGGCAGAACCGACTCCAGCAACCGCATATCGCCGAGATCCTTGCCGTAGGACGTGGTGTTCTCCGAAACCAAGATCACCTCCTGCACCCCATGACCGACCATCTCGCCGATCTCCGCGGTGACCTCCGGTGGTGTGCGGGAGACAAACGACCCGCGAAAGGCCGGGATCGCACAAAACGTGCAACGCCGGTCGCATCCTGTTGCGAGTTTGACGCTGGCAACGGGCCCTGACCCCAGGCGGATCCGAGGAACCGGCGGTGTCCAACCTTCGCGCGCACGCTCGCGCTGCTCTTGACGCTCGACCGGGCTGATCGGCAGCAGCGTGCGGCGATCGACAGGTTCGTGGGCCTGCGGGATGTCTCCGTCCAGGACCGACGTCAAGCGCGCGGCGATCGCCGGATAGTCATCGAAGCCCAAGACGGCGTCGGCCTCCGGTAGCTCACCGGCCAACACGTTCCCGTATCGCTCGGCGAGGCAGCCCACCGCGACCACCGCTTGCCGATTGCCCTGCTGATCGGCCGATGCGCGGGCAGCTAGCACAGTGTCGATGGATTCCTTCTTCGCGGCGTCGATGAAACCGCAGGTGTTCACCAGGACGGCGTCTGCGTCCTCGGTGTCGGCAACGAGCAGCCAGCCTTCGTCGGCGAGCCGACCGGCTAGTTCCTCGGAGTCGACTTCGTTGCGGGCACACCCCAAGGTGAGGATCGCCACCCGTCGTTGCTGCGATGTTGACTGGCCGGGCACCGGGTCAGCCTACGGACTGCTGCCCAGCGCCTATGCAAAGCCGCGCCTATGTGAAGCCGCGCCTAGCCGGAGCCGCGGCGATAGTCCGCAACGATCTCCTCGGGATCCTCGCCCACGACCGTGGCGATCATCCGTAGATGGCCCACGATGTAGGCATCGCCACCGGAGAGCTGGAAATCACCGGATTCGATGGCCTCGATGATCATTGGCCGCAGTTTGGTGCGCATCGCGACATCCTCGACGCTGAGCCGATGCGCCCGGCGGGCGCTGGCAAGGCGCTGTCCGACCACAGTCACCTCCGCTCCACCGTGGGAACGCCTTTAACAACGCGTCTTTGTCCTGCGGACATGCTGTCACTTCGCGATGTCGATCACAAGGCCTGCCGCGCAGGCACCGTGAAGCGATGCTGATGGATCGTTTGCCTAAGCGCCCCGGATGCTCGCGAGGACCCCGGGCAGATCGTCGGGCTTGACGAGGACCTCGCGGGCCTTGGAGCCCTCGCTCGGGCCAACGACGCCGCGCGATTCCATCAAGTCCATGAGCCGTCCGGCCTTCGCGAAACCCACCCGTAACTTGCGCTGCAGCATGGAAGTCGAGCCGAACTGGGTGCTGACGACGAGTTCGATCGCTTGCAGCAATACGTCGAGATCATCGCCGATGTCCTCGTCGATCTCCTTCTTCGTCGCCACGGGGCTGGTGACCTCCGGCAGGTACCGGGCATCCACCTGCTCCTTGCAATGATCCACGATGGTGCGGATTTCCTTCTCCGCAACGAAAGCCCCTTGCAGGCGGACGGCCTTGTTCGCACCCATCGGCAAGAACAGGCCATCGCCTTGGCCTACGAGCTTCTCGGCTCCGGGTTGGTCCAAGATCACGCGGCTATCGGCTAGTGAGGAAGTGGCGAAGGCCAATCGCGAGGGCACATTGGCCTTGATCAATCCGGTCACCACATCCACACTCGGACGCTGCGTGGCAAGCACGAGATGGATACCAGCAGCACGCGCCAACTGGGTGATGCGCACGATCGCGTCCTCGACATCACGAGGCGCCACCATCATCAAATCGGCCAACTCATCGACGATCACCAACAGGTACGGGTAGGGGCGCAGCACCCGTTGGCTGCCGGCGGGTGGCTTGACCTTCCCAGCCCGCACGGCTGCGTTGAAGTCGTCTACGTGCCGGAAACCGAAATGCGCGAGGTCGTCGTAGCGCCTGTCCATCTCCGCCACGACCCACTGCAGGGCGTCCGCTGCCTTCTTGGGGTTCGTGATGATCGGGGTGATCAAATGCGGGACGCCCTCGTACACACTCAGTTCCACGCGCTTGGGATCGACCAGGATCATTCGCACCTCATCTGGTGTCGATCGCATCAGGATCGAGGTGATCAGCGAATTGATGCAGCTGGACTTTCCGGCGCCGGTGGCACCGGCGACCAGGATGTGCGGCATCTTCGCCAAGTTGGCGACGACGAACTCGCCCTCTACGTCCTTGCCGAGTGCGACGACCATGGGATGTTGGTCGGCGGCCGCCGACGAACTACGCAACACATCACCCACCGCCACCAGTTCACGGTCGGTGTTCGGGATCTCGATGCCGATCGCCTTCTTGCCGGGGATCGGACTGAGTATCCGCACGTCCGCGCTGGCCACCGCGTAGGCGATGTTCTTGCTCAAAGCGGTGACCCGCTCGACCTTCACCGACGGTCCTAGTTCGATCTCGTACCGGGTGACGGTCGGTCCGCGCAGGAAACCGGAGACATCGGCGTCGATGTTGAACTGCTCGAGCACTTCGCGGAGCGCCTTGACCACTTGATCGTTTGCCGGGGTCGACTTGCGATGGCCGGCACCTGCCTTGAGCAATTCGGCCTTCGGCAACCGGTACCGACCGGAGGCTACGACCGGAAGCTGGGTGGGTGAACCCTCCGGCGCCGGGTCGATGATCGGCTCCTGCCTTGCATCGGCAACGGGCTCCAGCGCCGCTGTGTCCTCACCCGGATCTACCGACACCGCAGCGGCCTCGTCGACTACGGGTGCCAGGGTCGTGGTGTCGTCGTCGGGGCCGATGACCGCGGCGATGATGTCGGTATCGGCGCCCGGGTCCACGACAGGATTTACCTCGTTCGTGGCATCGCTGTCACCGGGCAGCAGCAGCCCTGCCGCGGGTCGCTCATCGTCGTAGCCGATCGGGGTGACGAAGGGTTCATCGCCAGCGAGCGGGATCTCCGGGGTATCGCGCAGCACCTCGGCATCGCGCAGGTCCACAAGGGCGCCGGCGTCGTCCATCAGGTCCTGCCCATGGCCGGGAAGCTCCAGCGGTGTTTCGTCGTCGTTGTTTTCGTCGTCGCCTGACTTGTCGTCCCTGCCCTGCGCGCCTTCGGAATCCTCGCGTTCGAGATCGCGGGGATCCGGTGGAACCAGGAGCGCAGCAGCCCCGCGCATGCCCTGCCACCACGACACCACGTAGCCGCGAAGCGCCTGCACGGAGGTACCGGTGACCACGAGCACCCCGAACACCAGCAAGATGCCAAGCACGATGCCGGACACGATCGGGCCGACCGCAGCGACGATCGGCGCCGTCGCGATCCACCCGATGACACCGCCGCCGGCGTTCATGGCCACGGCGCCGTCCGAGGGAGTTGCCGATCCACGGGTCAAATGCCAGATACCGACGACGCCCACGATGATCGCGGCGGCACCGATCACCAGGCGTCCGGTCGTGGCGTTTTGGTCCGGGTGGCGCAAATAGCGCCACGCCAGCGCCAGTAAGCACAGCGGGGCGATCCAGGCGAGTGCACCGAAGATGGCGGTGGCCAAGCCGTCCGACCAGGCGATGAACCAGCCGTCCACGCTGAACCAGGTGGCAGCCGCGACGATTACCGCCCCGGCGATCAAGCCCAGGCCTAGTCCGTCGCGGCGGTGCTCGGGCTCGAGGTCACGCGCGCCCTTGCCAATTCCCCGGGCGATGGTGCCAAGTAGCAAGGCCACCGATGCCCACAGTGCCGCGATTCCCCGACCGAGCGCGGTGAAGGCCCGGGCGACGAGCCCCCGCCTTGCGGCAGGCCGGCGCGTGGGCCGCTTCGACTTGCTCGTCGGCTTCGCCCTCTTGGTCGGCTTCGCCTTCTTCGCCGGGCGGCCGGTGGCTTTGCGAGCCGGGGGTCGAGCGCGCGTGGAACCGGTGGCGCGCGAACCGCGCGCGGAAGGACGAGTTGAGCCGCTTGCCGAGCGCGCACGGGACGTACGTGGGGAAGCGGACGTACGAGACGCCATGGCGGGAAGGCTAGCGGGCTCGCCCCAGGAATCCCGGTAGTCACACGCGCAACACGCACCCCATGCTCTCGACACTCCTCCCCACACCCCTCCCCCGTTGCGGCGGCACTCGTCGGGCCGACACGCCGACGAGAACCCCCGACGAGTGACGCCGCAACGGGGGAGGGAGGGAGGGAGGGGCCGAGAGCCGCTGATCAGGCTTCGACGACGACGGGGACGATCATCGGCCGGCGGCGGTGCGTGGCGTTGACCCACCGGCCCACGACCCGACGGATGCGCTGCTGGAGGTCGTGGACATCCTCGATGCCATCGGCCAGCGCGGCCTCGAGGGCCTCCCGCGCCGCGGCGGCGACCTCTTCCACGCCATCGGCGAGTACCTCGGGTCCGAAGCCCCGCTCATGGATCTCTGGTCCGGCGACCACCGTGCCGGCCACGGTGTCGACCACCGCGATGATCGAGATGAAGCCTTCCTCACCGAGCACCCGCCGGTCCTTCAGTGCCGCCTCGGTCAGATCGCCGATGCTCGAGCCGTCGACGTATACGAAGCCCACCGGGGTGTAGCCGCTGACGACCGCCCGCTCTTGGTCGAGGTCGACGCTGACACCGTCGTCGATGAGCAGGATTCGCTTGTCGGGGATTCCAACGCTCTCGGCCACCCGCGCATTGGCCAGCAGGTGCCGCCATTCCCCGTGCACCGGCAGCACGTACCGGGGCTTGGTGATGTTGTAGACGAAGCGCAACTCCCCCGCAGATGCGTGCCCGGAGACATGCACCAGTGCGTTTCCCTTATGGACGACGTTCGCTCCCAGGCGGGTAAGTCCGTTGATCACCCGGTTGACCGCGGTCTCATTCCCAGGGATCAACGACGACGCCAGCACGACGGTGTCGGAGGGACCCACCGAGATCGCATGGTCGCGGTTCGCGATGCGCGAGAGCACCGCCATCGGCTCGCCTTGGGATCCGGTACAGATCAATACGGCCCGATCATCGGGCAGGTCGGCGAGATCATCGGAGGAGACCAAGGTTCCTTCGGGGATGCGTAGGAAGCCGAGGTCGCGCGCGATGGTCATGTTGCGCACCATGGATCGACCGACGAAGGCGATCTTGCGCTTGTGCTCGACGGCCATGTCGATGATCTGCTGGATGCGGTGCACGTGCGAGGCGAAGGACGCCACGATCACCCGGCCGCGCGCTTTGGCGAAGACCGAGTCCAGTACGGGCATGATGTCGGTCTCGCTGGGGATGAATCCGGGGACCTCGGCGTTGGTGCTGTCGACCATCAAGATGTCGATGCCTTCGTCGCCGAGCCGGGCGAAGGAGTTCAAGTCCGTCACGCGCCCATCGAGCGGGAGCTGATCGACCTTGAAATCGCCGGTGTGCAGCACCCGGCCGGCCGGTGTGGTGATGGCAACGGCCATGGCGTCGGGGATGGAGTGGTTCACCGCGAGGAACTCGATGCCAAATGGCCCCACCTCCACCTTCTCCCGGTCCACGACTTCACGCAGTTCGGAGGAGATGCGGTGCTCGGTGAGCTTGGCCCGTAGGAAGGCCAAGGTGAGCTTGGATCCATACACCGGGATCTGTGGACGTATCCGCAGCAGGTAGGGCACAGCCCCGATGTGATCCTCATGGCCGTGCGTCAAGACGATCGCGGCAACATCGTCGAGGCGGTCGGCGATCGGGGAGAAATCCGGCAGGATCAGATCGACTCCGGGCTGGGATTCCTCCGGGAACAGCACCCCGCAGTCCACGATCAGCAGCGAGCCGTCGAATTCGAAGACGGCCATATTGCGGCCGATCTCGCCGAGACCGCCGATCGGCAAGATGCGCAGCGCACCGGGGGCGAGTGCGGCGGGCGCTGGGATGTTGTCGTGATGCACTAGGCAGCGCCGCCGAAGCCACGGACTCCACCGGCGGCGAGATCCACGCGGAGGTAGTCCTGCTGCTCTTCGGTCGCTTCGACCAGCGGCAGCCGCAAGGGACCGGACGGCAGTCCTTGCATACGCAGCGCAGCCTTGGTCAAGATCACGCCCTGGGTGCGGAACATGCCGGTATAGACCGGGAGCAGTTCGGTGTTGATCGCGCGGGCGGTGGCCAGATCACCGGCCGCCACCGCTTGGGCCATCTGCTTGAGGCGATCGCCCACGACATGCCCCACCACCGAGATCATCCCGGATGCTCCGAGAGCCGACATCGGCAGATTCAAGATGTCATCACCGCAGTACCAACCGATGTCGGTTCGCGCCAACGCCCACTGGGTGGCATCGAGATCACCTTTGGCGTCCTTGTTCGCCACGATCCGCGGGTGCTCGGCGATGCGCACCAAGGTCTCGGTTTCGATCGCGACTCCGGTGCGCTTGGGGATGTCGTAGGTGAGCAGGGGTAACTCGGTGGCATCGGCGATCGCATGGAAGTGCGCCACCAGTCCCGTTTGCGGTGGCCGGTTGTAGTAGGGGGCGACGGCCATCAAGCCGTGCGCACCGGCACCCTGTGCGGCACGCGCGCTGGTGATGGAGTGCGCGGTGTCGTTGGTGCCTACCCCCGCGATCACCCATGCGCGATCCCCTACCGCTTCCACGACAGCGGCGACGAGGTCACGGTCCTCGGCATCGGTCTTGGTCGCCGATTCACCGGTGGTGCCGTTGACGACGAGGCCGTCATGTCGCAACTCATCGACCAGGTAGGTCGCCAACGCTTGCGCACCATCGAGGTCTTGCGACCCGTCTGAGTGGAACGGTGTGACCATCGCGGTGAGCATCACACCGAACGGCGTGGCGCGAACGGAGTCAAAGGGGGCCGAGTGGGCCGAGGTTGATGGTGCGTCGGGCATGGCGATCAGGCTAGCGCTCTCACGGTGCTACGCGTCCGGCTGCCACGAACGCCTCGTAGGTGATCGGCATCAACAAGGCGAATTGCTCCTCGTAGGCCTCTGCCACCATCTCGATCTCCCGTTGCGGGTAGGAGGGGTAGGTGGCGTCGTCGCTCTTGCGGCGCAGGGACAGGAAGTTCATCAAGGCCCGCGCGTTCATCGTGACGTAGGCGCTGGAATAGATGGTGACCGGCAGGACCATCCGCGCCACTTCGCGGGCGATGCCGGCATCGAGCATCCGCTGGTATTCGCCGTAGGCGACCGTGCAAGCCTCCCGGACAGCCGAATCGATCACCTCGTACTGCTCGGGTGTGCCGGGGTGGAATTCATACGCGCCCGGTTTGCCCTGCTGCACCACCGAGCGGCTGGAATCGGGCACGTAGAACACCGGTTGCAGTTCCCGGTAGCGGCCGGACTCCTCGTTGTAGCTCGCGATGCGATGGCGCATGTGCTCGCGCCACACGAAGATCGGGGCCTGCACGAAGAAGGTCATGGAATTGTGTTCGAACGGACTGCCGTGCCGTTCGCGCATCAAGTAGCGGATCAGTCCGCGGGAGCGTTCGGCATCGGCGTCGACGTCCTCGACGCTGGACTCCCCCACGGTGGACACTCGAGCGGCGAAGACGACATCGGCGTCCTGGGCGCTGGATCGCACCAACTCGACGGTGACATCGCTTCGAAACGAGATCTCCTGATTTCCAGCCACCACGGAACCCTACCGACGACGCCACATCGCGCCCGCGCACAATGGCCGAGTGTTGGAACCATCCACGGGATTCGTCCGCGATGCCACAGCAGCCGATTCCGAGCAGATCGCGAAGGTGCAAACGCAGTGCTGGCGAGCCGACTACGCCACTACCTGGCCACCGGAGTTGTTCGATTCACTTGCCGAGCACGATCTGCAAATGCAGTGGGCTCGTGCGGTGATAGCCCCACCGGGTCCGGGCTACCGGGTCCTGGTGGCCACCGACGCCGATGCGGTGGTCGGCTTCGCAGCGCTCGCGCCGAGCACCGACCCCGACGCCGAAGCAGGCGAAGCCGAGATCGTGGCTTGGGAAGTCACCCCTGCGCATCGCCGCGCCGGACACGGCTCCCGGTTGCTTGCAGCGCTCGCCGATCACGCCCGCTCGGTGGGCGCGCACACGCTGGTGGTCTGGGTGGCTCCCGACGACGAAGCACGACGCACCTTGGTCGACCAGGCCGGCTTCGCGGCCGATGGCGCCCATCGCGAGATCGCCTTGGCCGAAGGCTGGGCAGCCAGCGATGTGCGGATGCGCCAGGTGCGGCTGGTCACCGC
>CAZJYN010000006.1:0-24614 GCA_964550285.1 uncultured Rubrivirga sp. | reverse complement strand
AAAACCGGCGACTCCCCCGCGGCCGCCGGTAGAGCCCATGCTTTCCGTTATCCGGAACGATCGAAAGCCTCCTGCGTCCCCAAATGGGGGGACATCGGTTCCGCGCCGGGTCAGCAACGCCGCAGCAGGGCGGCGGGGCATGCGGGCTCAGGTATCGGGCAGCAGGCCATCGGATCGCGCGACGGCGTAAAGCTCGGTTCGGGTCCGGGCCGTGCGACCGACCGCCGCGTACTTGGCTCGGACCCGGTCGAGGTATTCCTTCGCGGTGTGCGGTGAGATCTGCATCTTGCGCCCAACCGCCGTCATCGACAGGCCCGAGGCGTACAGCCGCAGGGCGTCGAGTTCACGTGGGCTCAGATCGGGGGTTTCGACGGCGGCGGCCAGGATCGCCGCCAGATCCACCGACAAGTACAACTCTTGGCGGGCCACGGTGCCCAGTGCCTCCTGCAAGGTCTCGAAAGACACCCGTTTGGGTACGAAGCCCAAGGCTCCGGCGGCCAGGCCCTGTCGGATCGCACGGGCATCTTCGAACGCGCTGATCAGTAGCACGGCGGCGCCGGTCTCGACCAGCACGGCAACGGAGGCATCCACACCGGCTGAGCCGGGGCCTAGGTCCACATCGAGCAAGGCAACGTCGACGCCGATTGCGGCGCACTCGCGCGGTTCCTGACCGGAATACACGACACGGATGGGCGCGGCCTCGGAGTCGACGAGGAGGGAGCGCAAGCCCTGACGAACCAACTCGTGATCGTCGATGATTCCAACGCGCAGCACGGCCGAGTCTGCGCTGGTCTCAGACTCCCGTTGCGGCGTCGGGCTGGCTGCCATGGAGGTCAAGAGTAGACGGCTGCGCGCTCGCGGGGGTGTGCTTGTCGTACTCACTGGTGCACACTTCCTCGTACGCGACTAGTCCGGCCTCTTCATCGAGTACCTCCGTCGATGCCGGCAGCCGGCCGGCATCCTGCGGCGAGACGGCGACCACGAGGCGGAAGATGCAATGTTCGCCCGATCGCACAGTGCTTGCGCGCGCACTGGTACCGGCGCGACCAAGCGACATCAACGCCAGCGCGTCATCGAGCCCCCGTAGGGCGTTTTCTACGGGTACGTCGCTGCCTACATTGATCGACAGATCGATGTCACCCTCACGCGCGGCCACGGCGATGTGTACGAGGTCTCGATGCAGGGCGATCCGCTCGGGGTGCAGCGGCATGAGTGATCGAATCATCCGCTCTTGTCGCGCGCACTCGGCTCGCACGCTGGGCTCGGTCGGGTCGACGTCTGCGCGGGCGATCCCACGCAGTAGATCGATCAACGCAGCGGAATCCACTGCCGCATATCGATGGCCGGCTTCGGCCAACCGTTGGCGACTGGCGGTGAGCGCTTGTCGCTCGCGCTCGGCATCGTCCTGCAAGCGCCTCGTGCGCGCATCGGTCCGTCGCAGCGACCAGCCCAAGATGGCCGCCACGACGATCACGATGGTTCCCGGCTGAGTGAGTTCCCCGAGGGCACCCTCTTGGGCCACCACCCAAGAGACGATGGCCAGCGGTGCGACCCACCACGCGCCGGTAGCGACCACTATGAACAAGAACGCAACGCCCACTTCGGAGGACCAATCGCCGGCCGGACTGCTGGTGGCCTCGGCGAGAATCTCTATTCGGGCCATCAACGGCACCCCGACCAGTACGACCACCCCGATCCACCAGGGTGCGAACGCATAGCGGCGCGACGTCAGCGTGACCAGCAAGACAGCGGCGAGCACCGCGAGGACCGCCAGTGCCGCGAGGTTCGCCGCCGGCACCTGCACGAATTGCCAGGTAGCTCCGACCACGAACACCGTGAAGGCACCGAAGGCAACGAGCATCGGCAAGCCGATAGCCGGGAACGGCCCTATGGACTGTTGGGCTTCACGGACTACGGGCCGATCACTCGGTGCCTGCACTGGCAACTCGAGCAGCACCTCGGTACCTGCACCAGGGGTGCTGGCGATCCGCGCTCGCCCTCCTGCCCGCTCCAGCCCGTCGAGCACCACCGACCGAAGACCGAATCCCAGCTCGGAGTCGTCGAATCCCTGCCCGTCGTCGGTCACTTGAACGCGCCAGGTCCCTCCTGCGTTCCCGTCGAGCAAGGCTCCGTCGATCACATCTCCTTCGATTCGAACGAAGGCCGCTCGGGAGTGCCGAGCGATATTGGACAGCACCTCGCGCACCGCCCACCCCATGGCCCGGTAGCCCGGATCCGAGGGATCGACCTGCGGCGCTAGTACCCCTGCGACTTCCACATGAACTCCGGTGGAGCTGAGGTCATCGATCACGGATCGAGCGTCGATGGTGATGTCGCCACTCCACTCGCCGGAGACATCGGCACCTAGGGCTAGCCGTCGCAGAACCTCGGCGGATTCCGCTGCCCGCTCCCGCAACCGGCTCGTCGTGCGCTGGTCATTGCGCAGTCCACCACGCACGATCGCGGTCAGGGTGTTCAGCACGCTCTCGTGCAGTCGTGTCTCCGCCACGCTTACCGATGCATCGACCTGTTCGACACTGAATCGGGCTTGTTGTTCACGTTCCAAGGTGCTGCTCGAGGCGTCTTCGATCCGCGCTGAGGTCACCAACGCATGCCGGCTGGCAACACTGGCCAGACCCAGTGCCAAGGCGTACAACGGGTAGATCAGATCCACCGAGAGGGGTTCGGCATCCAGCCCACTTTGGTGCACGACGACGACGGCCGCCGCCTCGCTCACCACGATCGCGACCACCACCACGACACCCGAATACCGGGGCAAGTACAGGCCGGCGAGCCCAGCCGCCAAGTTCACGACCGAGGCTCCGACGAACCAGCCATCGGCACCCACCGCCGTTGGATTGACCATGAAGCCCAAACCGGCGGCGAACAAGCTCGCGATGATTACTCGGTGCGCGATGCCCAACCGCCTATCGCTGCTCCACCTTCCGAACATCGATGGCCACAACGCCAGCCAGGCCACGGCGGAGATACCCACCAGCAGCACCGGCCAACTTGTTGGACGCTCACCTACGAAGGTGCGCAGTCCGGACTCGCTGATCAACCACAACAACTGCCAGGTGGCACCAAATAGCGCGAGTCCGCGCAGGATGCTTGCTTCCTTGCTCGTCTCGACACTCATGGAGCCGCCCGAAGCACGGCCGGATTCATCACGCCGCCGGGATCCACGGCCGCGCGGATGCCCTCGAGGACTGCCAAGCCAACGGGCCCGATCTGCTCAGCCAACCACGGTGCGTGATCACGCCCGATGCCATGGTGGTGGCTCAAGGCTCCCCCGGCACCGATCAGTTCCGTGGTGATGCTCGCCTTCGCCGCACCCCAGCGCTCGGCCGCTTCCTGCGGCTTCGACCAACCACCGGCCAGCACCGTGAAGTACACCGAGGCACCGGTCTCGTAGGTGTGCGAGATGTGCGCCATCACGTAACTGTGTTCCCCGAGGGCGCGTCGTGCGGTTTCGCGCAGCGTCGCGTGCAGGCCAGGCAGCTCGGACCAGCGCACCACGGTCTCGAACGTCTCAACCAAATAGCCGGCGTCCATCAATTCATCGCGCAAGAACGGACCTGCGAAGCGTCCGCGCTGCCACGACCGGCCCGGTTTGCCACCGAGCCACACTCCGCCGGCATCACCCACCACCGAACGCGCGAAGGCTCGAGCGGCCGCGACGGTCCCTGGGTCGTTGCCCTCCCACCCGAGGATCACCAGCGCACCGGGCAGCGCGCGCCGAGCCCGCACGTAGGCATCGAACAGCGAGCCCGCGATGCCCGATGGTGCGCTCATGGACAGCAAGGCACTGGTCTCCGCCGCATCCGAGACCCGAAGCACGGTGGGTCGCAGCGGTGATCGCGTCAGTTCGCATGCGATGCCACTAGCCGGCGCGAAATCCCCATCCACTTCACGCAACGGCACGAGCGCGGCTGCGTATTCCTTCACCGTCGGCTCCGGGCGCACGCGCAACTGCGCGGAGGTGATCACGCCGAGCGTGCCTTCACTACCGAGCACCACATGACGCAGATCCGGCCCGATGGAAGCCGCCGGATAGCCGCCCACCTCCCAGGTCCCCGCGGGGGTGGCCAGAGTTGCCGCGATGAGCATGTCCTCTATCCGGCCGTAACCACCCGAGGCCTGCCCGGATGATCGCGCTGCAATGTAACCGCCGATCGATGCGCGCTCCCAGGACTGCGGGAAGTGACCGAGGGTGAAGCCATCGAGCCCCTGCTCGAGTTGCGGTCCGGTGATCCCAGCCTGGACGGTCGCGATGCGTGAATCCCGATCGACGTCCACCAGCGCATCCATGCAAGCCATGGACACCGCTAGCACCGGGCGCTGGTCGAGGCGCCCACGCTCCCGGGGGCTCGCGTCGATACCCCCGGTTACCGACGTGCCTCCCCCGACGGGAACGACGACGACGCCTTCGCGCGCGCAACCTTGGACCAGTGCCAGTGCCTGATCGTGATCGGTCGGGAAGGCGACCGCGTCCACGGCCGGTAACGGGCCATCGTCCGAACGCCAGGCCAGCAAGTCCAAATAGGACATCCCGCGCGAGTGCCGAGCACGGACCACATCATCGGTTTCGATGCGCACCTCGGGGGCGATACGTGCCCACCCACACTGCGGGACCCGGGCCGCGCACAGCTCGCGCAGCATCGGCGCCGGCGCGGGTTCAGGTGGGCCCAGCACGGCTTCGGCGAAGGCGCGGGTGCGGGCATCGAGCCCGCCACCGCCTACACCCCAACGACCGATCGGTGTGTCAGCCTGCACGGCCATCAGCCTGCCATGCGCCGTTCACCTGCATTGGATACCGTTCACATCCGCGAAGTGCACGGAAAATGGGGAGCACTAGGTGTCTGTGAGGTACCCGACCATCGGCGATCCGGCCGCCGACCTTTCCTGGCAACGCCGCACCCGCGATCTACAAGATCTCGCCGCAGGATCAAGCCAGCCCCCGATCGACCTGGTGGTGGTCGGTGGTGGCATCACCGGCGCGGGTGTCGCACTCGATGCCGCCACCCGGGGCTTGAACGTGGTCTTGCTCGAACGCGACGATCTTGCCTTCGGTACGTCGCGTTGGTCCAGCAAACTCGTCCACGGGGGATTGCGCTACCTGGCCACCGGTCATGTCGATGTCGCGTGGGAATCGGCGTTGGAACGCGGCCACCTGATGACCACGATCGCTCCGCATCTGGTGCGCGCCTTGCCGCAGGTGGTTCCAGTGATGGACGACACCTCAGTGGGCTCAGCGCTTTTGACCCGCGCAGGCTTCGCCGCGGGCGATGCCCTCCGCATCGGGGCCCGCACGCCGAGCACCACGTTGCCCCCGGCCCACTGGATTAATGCCTCGAAGGTAAGCGACCTCGCCCCGGCCATCGACACCACGCGGATGCGCGGCGGCATCATGGCTTGGGATGGACAACTCGTCGACGACGCCCGCTTGGTCGTCGCCATCGCCCGCACCGCCGCGGCCTTCGGGGCCCGCATCCTCACCCGGGCCGAGGCCACCACGATCAGCGGTACCGGCGTGGAGGTTCGCGACACCACCACCGACGAAAGCTTCTCGCTGCCAGCACGCAACGTCATCGCCGCGACCGGCGTATGGGCCGGGGAACTCGACGAGCGGGTGACGGTGCATCCCTCGCGGGGCACGCATGTGGTCCTCGACGCGGCCCGCCTCGGTAACCCGTTGGCAGCGTTGACCATCCCGGTACCGGAGATGTCCGGTCGCTACTGCTTCCTGCTGCCTCGGCCCGACGGCACGGTGCTGGCCGGGATCACCGATGTCGGCGTCGATCACATCGATGCCGTGCCGCCCCCACCCGAATCGGACATCGAGTGGATCATCGCGCAGGTGGGCCGGGTCCTCGCCACTCCTCTCGACCGCTCCGATGTCCTAGGAGCATTCACCGGATTGCGGCCACTGGTCACCATGGGATCTGCCGAAGACGCCGAGCCGTCGAACACCTCCGACATCTCGCGCAAGCACCTGGTCTCGCGCGCACCGCAGGGCCACATCACCATCACCGGCGGCAAACTCACGACCTATCGCCGCATGGCTCAAGATGCGGTCAACATGATCACCGACACCGCCTGCACCACCACCAAGGTCGCTGCCCTAGGAGCCGCACCCGATCTGCCCCAGCGCGCACCGGGATTTTTCGCCACCGATCCTCTGCAGATGCGCTACGGCGCCGAAGCCGAGCGGGTTCGCGCCCTCGCGGACTCGTTCGCCGATCCGCAATGGGCGCTGGAACCGGTAGCCGCCCACACATCCGTAGCGCGCGTGGACATCGCCCACGCGCTACTTCATGAAGGCGCCAAGGACGCCGACGACGTCATCGAACGTCGCCTGCGGTTGGATGCGGTCGATGCCGACCTTCCCGCCGCACGCGCCGCCGTCGACGAAGTACTCGAGGTGCTTGAGGCACGCCAGGCACGACACGAAAACAGCCACGCAGGCTCCGCCCCTGCGGGTGCACGCTGAGCGATAACGATTCCGGCGGCCCAAAGGATTCGCTTCGACCGATAACCGTCAACGCCATCGGCATCGGTGTCGCCACCGGGGCCTACGGCTTGTCCTTCGGGGCGATCGCCGGGGCCAGCGGCTTGGACGTGTGGCAGACCCAGGCCCTGAGCCTGGGCATGTTCACCGGCGCCTCGCAGTTCGCACTCGTTGGCGTACTCGGCGCCGGTGGTGGTGCCCTTGTCGCGGTGCTGACCGCCTTGCTGCTCGGTGCCCGCAATTCGCTGTACGCACTGAGCCTGCGGCCGTTCCTGGCATCCAGCGCGTCGACACCGTGGTGGCAACTACTACTTCGCGCCCAGATCACGATCGACGAATCCACCGCGATGGCCATCCGGTACCCGGAAGGTTCGCGTCAAGCACGCCATGCCTTCTGGGCCACCGGGATCGCGATCTTCGTGCTGTGGAATCTCGGCACGCTGATCGGGGCACTGGGCGCCGCCGCGCTCGAGGATCCGCGCACCCTGGGTCTCGATGCCGCAGTCCCGGCCGGATTCATCGCGCTGCTGTGGCCGCGGCTGCGTGATCGCAGCACTATCGCCCTGGCGCTCGTCAGCGCGGCCGTGGCGATGGCGCTGGTGCCCTTCTTGCAGCCGGGTCTGCCGGTGCTATCCGCCGCACTGGTCGCGCTCGTTGCAGAGCGACTGCTCGCGCGGAGGGCGCCATGATCTGGCCGGCAGTCATCATCGGTTCGCTGGGTGCCTATCTACTCAAGCTCTCCGGTTACGTCATACCCGAGCGGGTGCTGGAAAGTCAGCGGCTGCGGCGCTTGACAGCGTTGCTTCCGGTCGCCTTGCTCGCCGCCCTGGTGGCGGTGCAGACCTTCTCCACGGGCACGCAGTTGCAGGTCGATGCCCGCATCGCCGGACTCGCCGCGGCGATCGTGGCGCTCTTCCTACGTGCACCGTTCCTGGTCGTGGTGATCGTCGCCGCGATCACCGCTGCCGTGCTACGCGCCACCGGTCTCGCGACCTAACCCACCCCCCTCCCCTCCCCCGCAGCCCGCCCTTTTCGCCGAAAGGGCAGTTTCAGACCGCCGAAAGGGCAGTCAACGAGCGTCGAGTGGGCAAAAGCGCTTCGCGCTGCCCACTCGACGATCACGAACTGCCCTTTCGGCGCTGTCAGACTGCCCTTTCGGCGAAAAGGGAGGCGGCATGACGCATCGCGGCCCGAGCGCGCTTGCGATCCCGGGAATCGTCGTAGGCCACCGCTAGTCGGAACCACACCCGCCAGTCCTCGCCCGCTTCTTCTGCCTCGCGCGCGTAGCGTTCGAAATTCTCATCGGCGTCGGTCTTGGTCGGGCGCCCGGAGGGCGTCAGTTCGCCGCGGTATTCGGGCAGTCCACCTTCGGCGGCCAGGATCTGCCCCATCTGCCGAGTGCGCCAGCCGAACCACACCTCCCGCAAGATCATCGCCATCCCAAGTACCGGAACCACCACGATGGCCACCGCGAAGACGATCTGCAGGAGGTCCCCGGAGGTCAGCAGCACCCACGATCGACCCAACGCCAACACCGCATAGCCGGCGCTGGCTACCACCATCGCGGCGGTGAGCGCCCAAACAGCCCGCTGGTTCACGACAGATCGAGGTACTCGGCGAGGCCGACCACCACTCCGGGTCGTTCACCAACGGCGCGCACCGCCAGCAGCACCCCGGGCATGAAGCATGAACGATCCAACGAGTCGTGCCGGATGGTCAGGGTCTCCCCCGGTCCGCCGAGCAGCACCTCCTGGTGGGCGATGAGTCCGCGCAGCCGTACCGAGTGCACAGGTACGCCCTCTACAGCCGCACCGCGGGCACCGGGCAGGCCGCCGGCGGTGGCATCTGGCGCCGCCGACATCCCCGACCGCGCAGCCGCGATCGCCGCCGCCGTGTGCCCGGCGGTTCCCGAAGGGGCATCGACCTTGTCCGGGTGGTGCAGTTCGATGATCTCCACGGACTCGAAGTAGCCCGCCGCTAGCGCGGACAGGTGCATCATCAACACCGCTCCGATGCTGAAGTTCGGGGCGATCAGCACGCCTACACCCGGCGCGGCCGCACACCACTGGCGCACCCGCTCGAGGCGGGAGTGGTCGAATCCCGTGGTACCCACCACGCAGTGCACCCCGCGCGCGATCGCGAATTCCAGGTTGTCCATCACCGCATCGGGCGTCGAGAAATCGACGATGACCTGCGCCTGTGCGGTCACGAGCCCTTCGAGCGAATCTCCCAGATCGATCGCCGCGACGAGGTCGAGATCGGGCGCGTCGCTAACCGCCTGCACGACCGCGGCACCCATCTTGCCGCGCGCACCGATCACACCCACCTTGATCGGGGCTTGCGAAGTCATGCCGGCCACCCTAGAGGCACTCAACCCACGGCGTTGAAGGTGTGCGTCTCATCGAACGGACCGATCGCCGCGAGGGTGAACGGTCCCACCAGCAGTTCGCGGGCGACATCATGGACCGCCGCGGCATCGACCGCTTCGACCCGCGCGAGGACGGTGTCCATGTCCTCCACCGGCTCATCGTGCAACTCCGACTTCGCGATCCGTGACATCCGCGAACCGGGATCCTCCTGGCCGAGCACCATCGCGCCCTTCACCTGACCCTTGGCCCGATTCAGTTCATCGGCACTGAGCCCCGATCGGGCGACCGATTCCAACTCGCTAAGCGAGACGTCGAGCACGGTGTCGGCCTTGCTGGGCAGGCAGCCGGCGTACAGGCCGAACACACCGGCATCGGCGAACGCCTGGGCGTAGGTGAAGACCGAATAGGCCAGGCCGCGCTTCTCGCGGATCTCCTGGAACAGGCGCGAACTCATGCCCCCGCCCAGTGCAGTGCTCAAGACTGCGGCCGCGTATCGACGGTCATCACCACGGATGAACCCCGGAGCACCGAGCATCAAATGCGCTTGTTCGGTGGGACGCGAGATGATCCGAACCGGTGATCCCTTCCATCGGCGGGCCTTGGCAGCACGCGCCGGCGCGGGATCGACTCCGGCGTCGAGCCGGTCGGCGAACATGCGGCGGACGTGCCGCACGACAGCCGCGTGCTCGACATTGCCCGCGACCGCCACGACCATCCGATCCGGGGTGTACGCGCCTCGATAGAAACGACGAATCGCCGCGCGCGGCAATGCGCCGATGGTTTCCACCGTGCCGAGGATCGGCCTGCCCAACGGTGAATCGCCGAACATCGCGACCGCGAATTCATCATGGACGAGCTCGCCGGGTTCGTCGTCGTACATCGCGATCTCCTCGAAGATCACCCCGCGCTCGGCTTCGATGTCGTGATCGCGC
This sequence comes from uncultured Rubrivirga sp., assembly GCA_964550285.1. Classification (GTDB taxonomy): domain Bacteria; phylum Actinomycetota; class Actinomycetes; order S36-B12; family S36-B12; genus S36-B12. Next base: position 14,802 of record CAZJYN010000006.1, on the reverse strand, counting down.
AGCGTTGCGTTGAGCACGACATCCCCGACCACGTCCAAGGCCAGCGGTAAGTGCTCATCGAGCACCCGGGCGTGATAGCACGTGTGCTCCTTGGTGGTGAACGCGTTCAGATCCCCACCCACCGATTCGATCTGCGAGGAGATCGTCATGGCATCTCGACTCGTGGTGCCCTTGAACAACAGGTGTTCGAGGAAATGCGCGCTACCCATCTGCGAGGGCGGCTCGTCGCGCGAGCCCGCTGCCACCCAGATACCGAGCGCGGCCGAGCGCACCCCGGGCACATACTCGGTGATCACCCGCAGGCCGCCGGGCAGCGTGGTCCGTTTGACCACGCCGCCATCGGCGCCGCTTACGAGGGTCGAGGTCTGGGCGCGGGCGGGCACGACTAGTCGGACTCGCCGCTGTTACCCGAACCTTCGAGGACCGGGGCCAGTGAGAGCTTGCCGCGCTGGTCGATCTCCTTGATCTCGACCTGCACCTTGTCTCCGACGTTGAGGACCTCTTCGACGGTCTCGATGCGCTTCTTGTCGGTCAGCTTCTTGACCTCCGAGATATGCAGCAGGCCGTCCTTGCCGGGAACCAGCGAGACGAAGGCACCGAAGTTGGTCGTCTTGACCACGGTGCCCAGGTAACGCTCGCCCACCTCGGGCATGGTCGGATTCGCGATGTTGTTGATCGCAGTGCGTGCGGCCTCCGCGGACGGACCGTCGGTGGCACCGATGTAGATGGTGCCGTCGTCCTCGATGGTGATGTCGGCTCCGGTGTCCTCTTGGATCTGGTTGATGATCTTGCCCTTCGGCCCGATCACCTCGCCGATCTTGTCCACCGGCACCTTCACCGAGATCACCCGTGGCGCGGTTGCTGCCATCTCATCGGGAGCATCGATGGCCTCGTTCATGACCTCCAGGATCGTCAACCGGGCATCACGAGCCTGGGTTAGCGCGCCGGCGAGGACATCGGCGGGGATGCCGTCGAGTTTGGTGTCCAGTTGCAGTGCGGTGACGAATTCCTTGGTTCCGGCAACCTTGAAGTCCATGTCGCCGTAGGCATCCTCGGCGCCGAGGATGTCGGTCAAGGTGACGTACTCGGTCTTGCCGTCGACCTCACCGGAGATCAAGCCCATGGCGATACCGGCCACCGGAGCCTTCAGCGGCACACCGGCGTTCAGCAGCGACATCGTGGACGCACACACCGAACCCATGGACGTCGAGCCATTGGATCCGAGCGCTTCGGACACCTGCCGGATCGCGTAGGGGAATTCCTCGCGCGTGGGCAGCACCGGAAGCAACGCTCGCTCGGCGAGTGCACCGTGTCCGATCTCCCGACGCTTGGGCGAACCCACCCGACCGGTCTCACCGGTGCTGTAGGGCGGGAAGTTGTAGTTGTGCATGTACCGCTTGCGGTTGTCCGGGTTCAAGGTGTCCAGCATCTGCTCCATGCGCAGCATGTTCAAGGTGGTCACGCCCAGGATCTGCGTCTCACCGCGCTCGAACAGTGCCGAACCGTGCGTACGCGGCAGGATGTCCACCTCCGCGGTCAGCGCACGGATGTCGGCAAGGCCGCGGCCATCGATACGCACCTTGTCGCGCAGCACCCGATCGCGAACCGCCTGCTTGGTCACCGCACGGAAAGCGGCCGACAGTTCCTTCTCCCGGCCCTCGAATTCCACCGCCAACTCCGCGGTCACGGTCATCTTGATGTCATCGAGCCGGGCCTCGCGCGGAGCCTTCTCCACGATCGCGAGCGCATCACGGACATCGACCAGCGCTAAGCGCTCGACGGCGTCGTAGGCGTCATCTTGGAACTCCAGGAAGACCGGGAAGTCCTGCACTTCCTTGGCCGCTGCACCCGCGAGATCGGACTGCGCCACGCACAGAGCGCGGATGAAGGGCTTGGCGGCTTCGAGTCCGGCCCCGACGATCTCCTCGGTGGGAGCTTGGGCTCCGCCGGCGACCAACTCCACCGTTTGGTCGGTGGCCTCGGCCTCGACCATCATGATGGCGACGTCATCTCCGGCGACCCGACCGGCGACCACCATGTCGAAGACCGCGCGCTCGAGTTGCTCGTGGGTGGGAAAGGCCACCCACTGCCCGTCGATCAGGGCGATGCGCACGGCACCCACCGGACCGCTGAAGGGCAGGCCCGACAACTGGGTCGAGGCCGATGCGGCGTTGATGGCGATGACGTCGTAGAGGTCGTTCGGATTCAACGACAGCACGGTCTCCACGACCTGCACCTCGTTACGCAGACCCTTCTTGAAGGTCGGGCGCAGCGGGCGGTCGATGAGCCGGCAGGTGAGGATGGCGTCTTCGGTGGGCCGGCCTTCGCGGCGGAAGAACGAGCCTGGGATGCGTCCCACGGAGTACATCCGCTCCTCGACATCGACCGTCAGCGGGAAGAAGTCGAATTGCTCTTTCGGGTGCTTGCCCGCGGTGGTCGCGCTGAGCAGCATGGTGCCACCGTCGAGATACACGGCTACCGATCCGGCGGCCTGCCGGGCCAATCGCCCGGTCTCGAAGGTGATGGTGCGCGTTCCGAACGCGCCGTTGTCGATGACGGCCTCGGCCGTCGCGATCTGGGAACCCTCCACGGGTGCCTCCTGTTTCCTTGGTATGCAAGCAGGGGCAACCACGGCAGTCGTCCAGTGGCGGTCTTCGATCGAGGCCCCCGGGTTCTCGCGCTATGCGCCAATCCCTTCGAGGGCCACTACCGAGGACCGACGACGGCGCACCGTAGCGCCCCGGATCCTTGCGGTTTGGTTTTCTCTATTCGGTTGTCAGTACGAACTGTCAGTACGAACTGTCAGTACGAAGTGTGTCGAAGTGGACCTAGCGACGGATACCGACACGCTCGATGATCGCGCGATAGCGGTTGATGTCGGTCTTGGTCAGGTACTTCAGCAACCGGCGACGCTGGCCGACGAGGCTGAGCAGCCCCCGGCGACTGTGGTGGTCGTGCGGATGGGACTTCAAGTGCTCGGTCAGTTCGGTGATCCGCTTGGTCAACAACGCGATCTGAACTTCGGGGCTTCCGGTATCGCCGGGCTTGACCGCGTATTCGGCGATGATCTCGGACTTGGACATTGTTGCCAGTGACATTCGTATTCCTCTCGGGCGCGCCGATCATCCGGCGATGGCTGCACGGTGCAGCCTGGTCACGAATCGCTGAGCGCCCGCTCGGCGACCGTCGAAGCGCAGGCTATCAGGTGGCCGGAGCGCTCCTGCTTGCCAGCGCCCGCGCCTGGTCGACGTCCGCGTGCATCTGGTCGATGAACGCCTCTTCGGAATCGAAGACCTGCTGGCCGCGCAACCGAGCAGTGAACCCGACCTCGACCACCGCGCCGTACAAGTCCAGGTCGTCGCGATCGAGCACGTGCGCCTCGATGCGTCGCTGGACACCGCCGTATTGCGGGTTCTCCCCGACCGATATCGCCGCCGGCATCCGCGGACACGCGCCATCGAGGACCCGCACCCAGCCGGCGTAGACCCCATCTGCGGGCACCGCACGGTCGGTCGGCACCTCGAGGTTGGCGGTGGGCACACCGAGGGTTCGTCCGCGGTGATCGCCGTGCACGACCTCCCCGCGGTAGGTGAATGGCCGACCGAGGATGAGAGTCACCTGGCTTAGATCACCGCCGGCCAGCGCCTCGCGAACCCGCGTGGAGGAGAACCGATCGCTGTCCCCGCGCACCTGCAGGCCATGCACGGTGAATCCCAGTTCCACCCCGAGTTCGCGCAGTGTGTCGACATCGCCGCTAGCGCGGTGCCCGAAGCGGAAGTTCTCCCCGACCACCACGACCTGGGTACCGGCGCGCCGCACGATGAAGTCCTCCACGAATTCGCGGGGACTCATGGCGCTGAGTTCGCGGGTGAAGGGAACGACGACGACGTCATCCACGCCGGCATCGCGCAAGGCGTCGATGCGCTCCTCGAGGGAGATCAGCATCGACGGGGCATCTTGCGGGGAAAGCACCCGACGCGGATGTGGGTCGAAGGTGATGGCCACGACGTCCCCATCGCCGGCCAGCGCCCGGGCCTGGGCGATCACGGCCTGGTGCCCGCGATGCACCCCATCGAACACCCCGATGATCGCTACGTCCTCGCTCACGACCCGAAAGCCTACGGGTGCGTGCTGGCACGGCTTAGCCGGTGAACAGGTCAGGAAAACCCAGGGAGGTCCCGTGCGCGCCCTAGGCTCCGATCGTGCGCAAGTGGCTGCCCATCCTCGTGCTGGGCCTCGGGCAATTCGTCATGGTGATCGACGGCACGGTGATGAACGTCTCGATCACGACGGTGGTCGCCGATCTGGACACCTCCGTGAGTTCGATGCAGCTGGCGATCGCCACCTTCACCTTGACCATGGCAGCGCTGATGCTCGCCGGGGCGGGCATCGGTTCTCGCATCGGGCGGCGCCGTACCTTCGTGATCGGTTCGATCATCTACGCCATCGGCTCACTGACCACCGCGCTGGCGCCTGGCTTCGGTGTGTTGTTCATCGGCTGGTCCATCGTGGAGGGCATCGGCGCGGCATTGGTGATCCCCGCCATCGCGGCCCTCGCTGCGGTCAACTATTCGGGTAAGGATCGAGCGATCGCCTACGCGATGCTCGGCGGTATCGCGGGCGCCGCGGCCGCGGCCGGGCCGTTGATCGGTGGGTGGGTCACCAGCGAGTTCTCCTGGCGCTGGGTATTCGCCGCCGAGACTTTGCTGATCGTCGCGGTGATCTTGCCGCTGACCGGCACCATCAAGGACCTGCCCGTGCCAGCGGGCAAGGGCCGCTTCGACTTCGCCGGAGTGGTGCTCTCGGCCGCAGCTATGGGCACGGTCGTGTTGGCGCTGGTCTCGGCGAGCACCTGGGGTTTCCTCGAACCACTGAACCCGCCGTTCACTATCGCCGGCTTCTCCCCCACTATCCCGGTCGTCCTGGCAGGCCTGGGGATCGGCTGGCTGTTCGTGGAGTGGGAAAGAAGACTCCGGGACCGCGGACACGACCCACTGCTGGGAATCGATCTACTGGGGATCCCCTCGCTGCGCTCGGGCCTGGCTTCGCAACTGGTGCTCTACTTCATCATCGCCGGCACGTTCTTCATCCTGCCGCTGTACTTGCAAACGGTTTTGGACCTCGATGCGCTGCAGTCCGGCATCCGCATGCTGCCGATGTCCGTTGCACTGTTCGTGATGGCCCTCGCCGGATCCCGGCTCGCGCTTCGTTTCTCCCCCAAGCAACTCATCCGCTGGGGCCTGGTCACCGCGTGCCTGGGATTGCTACTGCTCATCGGCGCGATCACCCCCGAGGCCCGAGGCACGTTGTTCGCCCTCGCCATGGCCGTCATCGGAATCGGTATCGGCCTGGCGATCTCCCAGATCGGCAACGTGAATTTGTCCTCCGCCGACGAATCGCGCAGCAATGAAATCGGTGGGCTGCAGGGCACGGCGCAGAACCTCGGCTCTTCCCTCGGTGTCGCGCTCGCGGGCACCGCGCTGTTCATCGGGCTCGCGACCACTTTCACGTCCTCGGTCGCCTCCAACGATCAAATCGACTCCGCCGTCCAGCAGGGCGTGATCGAAGCGGCGGAATCCGGCGTGCAGGTCATCACCCTCGAGCAGGCCGAACAGCTACTGACCGAGGCCGGGGTCCCGCAGCAGGACATCACGGTGATCGTCGATGACTACGCGCAAAGCAAACTGCAATCGCTGCGCGCCGGTTTGGGCATCGTGTTCGTGATCGGCCTCATCGGCCTACCGCTCACGCGTCGGCTACCCGATCGACCACTCGTGGGAACACCGCCAGATAGCGAATCGAGCCCCCGCTGACTTCACCGACGCACACCAGGTCCTCCCCTGGTCCCACGAGTGCGGCGACCGGAGTATCCGGCGCGGTTAACTGCACAGCCGAACCGTTTCGTGCACGCTGGGCCGCGCTCTCATCGATCTCGACGGTCGGCAACTCCCGCCTCGCGAAATCCGCCGGGGTCACGAGCGCATCGCGGGCGACATCATCGATCGAGCAGCATTCTTCGACCCGCACTCCCCCCGATCGGGTTCGCCGTAGCGCGGTGAGGTGTCCGCCCACACTAAGCGCCTCGCCGAGGTCCCGAGCCAGCGCACGGATGTAGGTGCCAGCCGAACATTCCACACGCACCCGCACGTCCACGAAATCGGCCCCGCGCTCGATACCGAGGACCTCGAACACCGAGACGGTCACCTCCCGCTCGGGCAGTTGCACATCCTCGCCCTCGCGCACTCGCTGGTAAGCGCGCTTGCCGTCGACCTTCACGGCGCTGACCGCGCTGGGCCGCTGGGAGATCCTTCCCGTGAAGCCGGACACCGCCGCTTCGATCGCCGCATCCTGCACGGCCGCGAGCGCATCGGGGCTGCATGCGACCAAGACATCGCCTTCGCGGTCGTCAGTCGTGGTCGAGGCGCCCAGGCGGATCGTGGCGGTGTATTCCTTCTCGTGTGCCCCCACGATGCCCAGCAGTCGGGTGATCGGACCCACACCGATGACCAGCACGCCGGTTGCCATCGGATCGAGCGTGCCGGCATGGCCGACCCGGCGCACACCCAGTGCCCGGCGTACCTTCGCCACCACATCGTGCGAGGTGAATCCCGCGGGCTTGTCGATCAGCAGCGCACCGACGATGGACGGATCATCCTTGCGCCTCATCGCTCGGCGGCTTCGTCGCTTTCGTAATCGGCTTCATCGTCACTGTGGCGGTACGGATCGGCATCGCCGGCGAATTGCGCCTTCGCGGCCTGTTCGTGCACCGCGGCATCGGCCTGCGCCGCCTGGGCCAGCAACTCCTCGACATGGCGCGCGTTCTCCGGCACCGCATCCGGGATGAACGTGATGGTCGGGGTGAATTTGATGCCGGTCTGCTTGCCGACCTCGCTGCGGATCACGCCGGTGGCCGAGGACAGTGCCGCTGCAGTAGCGGCCTGTTCCTCGGCATCTCCGTAGACGGTGTAGAACACCGACGCATCACGCAGGTCCGGGGTTACCCGCACATCGGTGACCGTGATGAAGCCCAGGCGCGGATCCTTGATCCGCAACTCGAGCATCTCGGCCACGATCTGCTGGATCCGGTCGGCCAACCGGCGCTGCCGGGCGACGTTCGCCATCGCTTGCTCCTTGCTGGAAGTGAGTCCTGCTTCGACTGCGCTCTCAGGACGCCCGCGGCTTCTCGCGCATCTCGAAGGTCTCGATGATGTCGTCGACCTTGACGTCCTGGTAGGAGCCGAGGTTGATGCCGCACTCGAAGCCCTCACGGACTTCGGTGACGTCGTCCTTGAATCGGCGCAGCGTGGCGATCGACACGTTGTCGGCCACGACGGCGCCGTCGCGAACCAAGCGAGCCTTGGCGTTGCGCTTGACCTCGCCGGTCTGCACCAGGCAGCCGGCGATGGTGCCGAACTTCGAGGACTTGAAGACCTCGCGCACCTCGGCGGTCCCGAGCTGCACTTCCTCGTACTCCGGCTTGAGCATGCCCTTCAGCGCCGACTCGATCTCGTCGATCGCCTGGTAGATCACGCTGTAGTAGCGCACATCGACGCCCTCGGAGACGGCGAACTCGGCGACCTTGCCCTCTGGTCGGACGTTGAAGCCCAGGATGATCGCCTTCGAGGCGCTGGCCAAGGTGACATCGTTCTTGGTGATCGCGCCGACCCCGCGGTGGATGACCCGCAGGTTGACGTCATCGCCAACATCGATCTTGGTAAGTGCGTCTTCGAGTGCCTCCACCGAACCGGAGACGTCGCCCTTGATGATCAAGGTGAGCTCTTGCACCTCGCCCTTCTCCAAGGACTCCAAGAAGTCCTCCAGCGAACGCTTCACGCGGTTCTTGGCCAGCAGCGCGTTGCGCTCGCGAGCCTGCCGTGTTTGCGCGATGTGTCGTGCGGTGCGGTCCTCCTCCACCACCAAGAAGGTGTCGCCCGCGCCGGGTACCGACGTCAGGCCCAGCACCTGCACTGGAGTAGACGGACCGGCTTCCTCGACTGCCAGACCGTTGTCGTCCAGCATCGCGCGCACGCGACCGAAGGCATCACCGGCGACGATCGAATCGCCTTGGCGCAGCGTTCCGCGCTGGACTAGGACAGTTGCCACCGGGCCCCGACCACGATCGAGGTGCGCCTCGATAGCAACACCCTGAGCGTCCTGACTCGGATTGGCCTGCAATTCCAGGGCCGCATCCGCAGTCAGCAGCACGGCCTCGAGGAGCTCCTCGATACCCATCGACTGCAATGCCGAGACATCCACGAACATGGTGTCGCCGCCGAAGTCCTCGGCCACGAGTCCGTATTCGGTCAATTGGCTGCGCACCTTCACCGGGTCCGCGCCTTCCTTATCGACCTTGTTGACCGCGACCACGATCGGCACCTGCGCGGCCTGCGCGTGGTTCAGCGCCTCGATGGTCTGCGGCTTGACACCGTCGTCGGCGGCCACGACCAAGATGGCAATGTCGGTCACCTCGGCACCGCGCGCACGCATAGCGGTGAACGCCTCGTGACCGGGGGTGTCGATGATCGTGAGGGTGCGATCGCCATCAGGGGCGTGCGCGATGGCTTGATAGGCACCGATGTGCTGGGTGATGCCACCGGCCTCCCCGCTGACCACGTTGGTCTTGCGGATCGCATCGAGCAATTTGGTCTTGCCGTGATCGACGTGACCCATCACGGTCACCACCGGCGGACGCGGCATCAGGTCCGCTGAATCGCCTTCGTCCTCACCGAAGTCCAGATCGAAGGACTCCAGCAACTCGCGATCCTCGTCCTCGGGCGAGACCACCTGGACATCGAAGTTCAACTCCGTGCCCAGCAACGTCAGTGTCTCGTCGTCGATGGATTGGGTAGCGGTCACCATCTCGCCCAGACCGATCAGCACCTTCACCAGGTCAGCCGGTGCCGCGTCGATCTTCTCCGCGAAATCCGTCAGCGACGCCCCGCGCGGTAACCGCACGGTCTCGCCGCCGCCGCGGGGCAGCCGGACGCCACCGAGGGTTGGCGCTTCCATGTTGTCGAATTCTTGGCGCTTAGCCCGCTTGGACTTGCGGCCTCGAGACGGACGACCACCGGGCTTGCCGAAAGCACCCGCAGCGTTCCCGCGACCACCGGTGCGGTTGAAACCGCCGCGACCGCCACCGCGGCCACCTCCGGGACCGCCGGGACCACCTGGACCACCGGCACCGCCCGGACCACCGGCACCGCCGGGTCCACCCGGTCCACCCGGACCGCCGGGACCACGACCACCGGGTCCACCGGGGCGCGTCCCAGTACCCGGGCCACCGGGCCCACCTGGCCCACCTCGGCCCCTGGGACCACCGGGTCCTCCGGGTCCTCCGGGTCCACCCGGGCCACGACCACCGGGTCCACCGGGACCGCCCGGACGCGCCGGACGCTGCGGCATCGAGCCTGGGTTGGGACGTGGTGCACCGGGCACACCGCTCGGGCGACCCATGCCCGAACCACCGAAGGGGTTGTTGCCCGGGCGCGGCGCGGGGCGCGGTCCTGCACTTCCACCGCCACTACCGAAGGGGTTATTGCCCGGGCGCGGAGCTGGCTTGGGTGCCGGCTGGGGCGTCGGGGATGGGGCCGGGGATGGCGTCGGGGATGGCGCCGGAGTCTGCGCCGGCCCGGCAGCGGGGGCCTGCGGCTGCGCCGGCGGCGCAGTTGGTGCCTCCGGTTGCGCCGGTGCCTCCGGTTGCGCCGGCGCCTGCTCGGCCACGGTCTCGGACGCACCGGATGCCTCCGTAGGCGCCGCGGCCTTCTTCGTGGTCTTCTTGGCGGTCTTCTTCGCCGGCTTGCCAGCCGGTGCCTCCGCCTTGGGCATCGCCTCGACTAGGCGCCGGGCTACCGGCGGCTCGATGGTGGACGACGCGGATCGGACGAATTCGCCCATATCCTGCAATTTCGCAAGGACTACCTTGCTCTCGACTCCGAGCTCTCTAGCGAGCTCGTAGACCCGAACCTTTGACACAACTCTCCTGTCTGGGTCCGGGCGGTGCCCGGACGGCTAGAACGAACGCTGCATGTTCATGCTCGCGTGCTCATGTGGTGTTCATCTCCGAGCCACTCCTTCGTGGTCATCTCCTGGTGTCGCCGATTCCGACGACTTGCATCGGCCCCGACGGTGCGCACGCTACAACCTCGTGGCGAGGATGAGCGAATGCACCTGCTCGATGTCGATCCCGCCCGCGGAGACCCGCAGCGCCCGGGCTAGGGCCCGACGTCGCTGCGCCTGCTCCACGCACTCGGCTCGCGGGTGGATATGTGCTCCACGCCCGGGCCGATCATGATTCGCATCCACCGCGCATCCACCGGGGGCGGTGGAGTCGGCCACGATGCGGACCAGGGTCGATTTCGGTTCTCGGGCTCGACACCCGATGCACGTCCGGATGGGCTCACCCGAGGAGCCGGCCCCCAAGTCTACCCGCCCGCCGGATCTAGTCCGGACGCTCCGGACGCTCCGGACGATGCGGCCGGGCCCGCCGGGCCCGCCGGGCTCGCTGGGCTCGTTGGGCCCGCCGGGCTCGCTGGGCTCGCTGGGCTCGCTGGGCCACCATCGGCACGGATGTCGATGCGCCAGCCGGTGAGCCGCGCGGCAAGGCGGGCGTTTTGCCCCTCGCGTCCGATCGCCAGCGATAGTTGGTAGTCCGGCACCAGCACCCGGGCCGCCTTGGCGTTCGCGTCGACGATCTCAACCGAGGTCACCCGAGCTGGGGACAGCGCGTGGGCGATCATCTCGGCGGGGTCGTCGCTGTGATCGACGATGTCGATCTTCTCGCTTTCCCCACCGAGTTCGCTCATCACATGACGCACCCGTTGGCCTTGCGGGCCGATGCACGAACCCTTGGCGTTCACCCCGGGCGTATTGGAGCGAACGGCGATCTTGGTGCGGTGTCCGGCTTCGCGGGCGATGGCCGTGATGTCGACGGTGCCATCGGCGATCTCGGGCACTTCGAGGGCGAACAGTTCGCGCACCAAGTTCGGGTGGGTGCGCGAAATGGTGACCATCGGGCCCTTGAAGCCCCGGCGCACGGACGTAACCAGGGCCTTGATGCGCTCCCCGTGCTCGTAGCTCTCCCCTGGAACTTGCTCCTCGGGCGGCAGATTCGCTTCGACCTTGCCCAGGTCCACCCGAACCATGCGGGGATTGTGCGATTGCTGGATCACACCGGAGACCAGGTCACCTTCCTTGCCGGTGAACTCGTTCATGGTGGCATCGCCTTCGGCTTCGCGTAGCCGCCCCAGCAGCACCTGACGGGCGGTCGTGGCGGCGATCCGGCCGAAGCCCTCGGGGGTGTCGTCGAACTCCCCGACCACCTCGCCTTCCTCGTCGAGTTCCCTGGCCCACACCGTTACGTGCCCGCTCTTGCGATCCACCTGGACCCGCGCGCTCTCCTGCGAGCCTTCGGTTCGTTGATAGGCGACTAGCAGCGCCGCCTCGATGCTCTCGACAACGAGGTCCAAGGACAGGTCCTTCTCCCGGACGAGGCCTTTGAGTGCCGCGACATCGATATCCATTACGAATCCTTCCGATCGAACTCGACTTGAACGATCGCGCGGGTCACATCGGCGAAGGGCACCGACCGGGGGGCACCGTCGATCTCCAATTCGGCGCTGGTGTCATCGCTGCCAAGAAGCCGACCGGTCACCGATTCACCGTCGGCGAGTTCCACCGCAACCAGACGGTCGTGCGCCCTTCGCCAGTGCCGGGGAAGTTGCAAGGGGCGATCGACACCGGGGCTGGTGACTTCCAGCACGTACGGCGTATCCCCTATCGATGGATCGTTGTCCAAGACAGCTGAGAGTTCCCGGGACAATTCGGCGACTGCATCGAGGTCGACACCACCGTCGGCATCCACCACCACGCTGAGTTTCTCGCGCCTGCCGACTTTCTCGACCGTGACATCTTCAAGATCCATCTGCGCCGCGGCGACCAGCGGCGCGGCGAGAGTTTGGACATCCGCTGACGAAATACCCATGATGCCACCGCCCTTCGGGCTGGATCCTGTTGTCGAAACCTGGTTGTGGCGGCGATTGTAACGCTGCGGCGACTGCCCATGGGATCCTTACGCCGTGCTACCCCCCACCCGACGTGTCGTTCTGCTCGGCGGATTCGCCGCTGGCGCGACTCTCATCGTGGGGTGCTCGAGCTCCAGCGAGCAGCCCGACGCCATCGAGATCGAGCCGACCACTCCCCCGCCGCCGGATCCGAACCTGCTAGACGAACTAGCGCTCATCGGGGCCTATGTCGGCGCCATCGAGGCTTTCCCCGAACTGCGCGGCACGCTCACCACTATCGCCGACCAGCACCGCGCACATGCTCGCGAACTCGGCGCCACCGAGGCCGACCTCACTGCGATCACACCCATTCCCCCCAGCGCAGCCAATGTCCGCCCGGCGGTGACCGAACTGATCAAACGCGAACGTTCCGCGGCTGACTTGCGCGCCGAATCCGCACTTGCCGCCGAGACGGGCGAGTCGGTGCGTGCCTTGACGTTCATCGCCGCTTCGGAGGCTTCGCACGTTCCCGAACTGCGTGACGTGCGGCGCGGGGTGCAGGGCCGATCATGACCTATACCGACCCGGCCGTGGTCTCCACGATTCAAAACGCGATCCGCTCCGAGCAGAACTACGTCTACGCCTGCGGGATCGCCGGCGCCGAACTCAAAGGTGGTGGACGCCGCCGCGCTGTCGCTCAGATCGCCGAACACCAACAACGCATTCAAGTACTCGCCGCTTTGATCCAAGAAGACGACGTGCCCACTACGCCACCGGCGTTCAGCCCACCCATCGCGATCGACAGTGCGCGCAGCGCTCGCGCTTCCCTCGCGCAGTTGAACAACGCACTCGTCGGCGTCTATGCGGACATGGCCGCCAGCACCGAAGGAGCCGATCGCGCGTTCGCCGTGGCCGGCGCGCAAAGCAGCGCACGCACCGCCGTGCAATGGGGCGCCGCATCGCAGGCCTTCCCCACCGGCGAGTAGTCCCAGCAAGACCGCTGCACCGACACCGTCCTACCCGCCGAGCACCAACCGCACGATCAAGACCGCCACCACCGCCAAGAACACCACGCGCACGAAACCGCTACCGCGGCGCAGCGCCATCCGCGCCCCCACAACGGCGCCGATCACATTGAAGGCGGCCATCACCAAACCGACCTGCCACCAGATGTAGCCGCCGAATCCGAAGATGATGATGGCCGCGATGTTGGTTCCTAGGTTCACGATCTTGGCGGTCACCGATGCCGACAGGAACGAATAGCCCAACAAGCCCACGAGCACGATCAACAGGAACGAACCGGTGCCCGGGCCCAGCAGGCCGTCGTAGAAGCCGATCAGCGCGCCGGCCGCACCGGCGATAAGCACGTGCCGGCGACCGGAGTAGCGCAGTCGATCGACCGACCCCATGGTCGGACTGACCGCCACCCAAACCCAAGCCACGACCAGCAAAGTCACGATTACCGGACGGAACACCTCTTCGGGCAACGACGACGCTGTCGCTGCACCCGCCAACGACCCCACGAACGCCATTGCGGCCATTGGCAGCGCTGCCCGCAGGTCCGGGCGCACTTTGCGCAAGTAGGTACCGGTTGCCGCGGCAGTACCGAACACGCTGGCCACCTTGTTCGTCCCAAGCGCTTGCACACCCGGCCCGGGCAGACCCAACAGCAGCGCTGGCACCTGCAGCAGGCCACCGCCGCCGGCTACCGCATCCACCCACCCGGCGACCAGCGCTGCGAGCGCCAGCCACACCAGGATGTCGAGATCGACCACTCCCTAGGACCGAACGAGTGAAACCAAGTGTGCGAGCGCTTCCTCGACGGGGACGTCGCTGCGCTCGCCACTGGCCCGATCCTTGACTTCGATCACGCCGTCTGCCAGTCCGCGGCCGACGACCACGATGGTCGGCACTCCGATCAATTCCGAGTCGTTGAACTTCACACCCGGGGACACTCCGCGTCGGTCATCGAAGAGCACCCGCACACCCGAGGACGACAACGACGCCACCAATTCCTCGGCGAAGGTGAACACCGCGTCGTCCTTGCCGGTGGCGATGAGGTGCAGGTCGGCTGGCGCGATCTCGCGCGGCCAGATCAAGCCTTTATCGTCGTGGTGCTGCTCGGCGATCGCGGCGACCGCGCGGGAGACCCCGATGCCGTAGGAGCCCATGGTCACGGTCACCAGTTCCCCGGATTCGTCTTGCACTTGCAAGCCCAGCGCCTGCGCGTACTTACGTCCGAGCTGGAAGATATGGCCGATCTCGATGCCCCGTGCGATCTGCACTTCGGCTCCGCACGACGGGCAGGTGTCCCCGGCGCGCACCTCGGCGACATCGATCACGCCGTCGGCTTCGAAGTCACGCCCGTAGACGAGGTCGTAGACGTGCCGGCCGGGCTCGTTCGCGCCGGTAATCCACGCTGACCCGCGCGCGATCCGCGGATCGAGCAGGTACTCGATCCCCGATGCGCCGGAACTACCCAGGGTGCCCGGACCGATGTAGCCCTTCACTAGCGCGGGATTGGCCTCGAAGTCCTTTTCCTCGAACGCCCGGATCTGTGCCGGGTGCACCGCGGCTTCCAGGCGTCGTTCGTCCACTTCCCGGTCACCGGGCACACCGATCGCCAATGGGCGTTCGCCGCCATCGATATCCACCCGCATCACGATCACGTTCTTCAACGTGTCGGCTGCGGTCCATTCGCTGCCGTCGGCCCTGGCCAACTCCGACCGCTCGTTCGAGACCGCCACCAAGGTCTCGATGGTCGGGGTCTCCGGGGTGTCCTCCATGTGCGCGGGCCCAGCCG
>CAZJYN010000005.1:44705-63015 GCA_964550285.1 uncultured Rubrivirga sp. | reverse complement strand
GTTGCCAGGGACGTTGCCAGGGCGCGGGCCGCCGCTGCGGGGTCGTCTTGGCCGGTGATGGGCCGCCCGATTACCAGCAGGTCGGCGCCGTCGGCGAGGGCGCGTTCGGGGGTGGCGGTACGGCGCTGATCATCGGCTGCCGAAGCCGCCGGCCGGACACCGGGAGTGATCAAGGTGATGTCCGCCGGAACATGCGCTCGCACGATGGCGACTTCCTGTGGGGAGCACACCAGCGCCAGCGCGCCGGCCTCGACCGCGGATTGCGCCCAGCGCAACACGATCTCCTCAGGTGAGCCGGCGATGCCGAGCGCTTGGATTTGGTCGGCATCCAAACTCGTCAACACGGTGACAGCGGTGACGCGGGTGTTCGGCAGGGCCCGGGCGGCGGCGGCGACCATCTCCGGGCCGCCGGCCGCGTGCACGGTCAGGTAAGTGGGTGCCAGCGGCGCCAATGCGGTGGCGGCTTTGCCGACAGTGGCGGGGATGTCGTGCAACTTCAGATCGCAGAACACCTCGATGTCATGGCGCCCGACGCTGGCAGCTAGCTCGCGGGCGCGTTCCAACGCTTGCGGGCCTTGGCGGCAGAACACCTCCAACCCGACCTTCAGGCAACGCACGCTCGGCGAGACCGCGCGCACCCATTCATCGAACGTGGATTCATCGGGCGCATCGAGGGCGACCGCTATCGGAGCGAAACCCGAATCGCGTCTCACGCCTGAGGTCACGGGCGTTCCTCGGTGATGAAGTCCCAGTCATCGAGTTCGGTGGGCTCGTCGAGCACGATGGGCTCGGGCTCGCGGTGGGCGCGACCCACGATGTCCGCTAGCCGGGTGAACCCGCCACCGGCAACGAGGTCGGCGAGTTCGCGGTGGATGCGTGCCGGGGCGCTGGGATCGTTGAAGACCGAGGTGCCGACCGAGACGGCATCGGCTCCGGCGAGCATGAACTCCATCGCATCCGCACCGCTGCGGATGCCACCCATGCCGATGATCGGCACCTTCGGAAAGGCAGCGCGCACCTGCCACACGCACCGCACCGCGACCGGGCGGATGGCCGGACCCGACAACCCGCCGGTCACGCCGGCGAGCGCGGGACGCATCGTGGTGGTGTCGATGACCATGCCCAGCAGCGTGTTGATCAGGGACAGACCCGTCGCACCTGCCTTGATCACCGAGTCCGCGATCTCGACGATGTCGGTGACATCCGGGGACAACTTGGCGAAGATCGGCGTCCGCGAATCGCTGCCGCGTCGAACCGCCTGGACTACTTGCGCCGCCGATTCCGGACGACAGGCGAAGACCTGTCCGCGGTCGGCGACGTTCGGGCAGGAGATGTTCACCTCGATGGCGGAGATCCCCTCCACTCGCTTGAGCTTCGCGGCGAGCTTGGCGTACTCCTCCACGCTCTCCCCCGCGATCGAGACGATGGTGCGCGCCCCGCGCCCCACCAGCCAGGAAAGGTCGTTCTCGATGAAGGACTCCACGCCCGGTCCTTGCAGCCCGATCGAGTTGAGCATGCCGCTCGGCGTCTCGGACATCCGAGGTGTCGCCCGACCGGCGCGCGGGCGCATCATGATGCTCTTGGTGACCACCGCCCCGAGGGTGGTGATGTCGACGAAGGTGTCCAACTCCCGCCCCGCAGCGGCACATCCGGACGCGGTCAGGATCGGACTAGGCAGCCCGACCCCGGCAAGATCGACCCCCATATCCACCCGCGCACCGGGGCTATCCCCATCGGAACCGCGGGGTCCTTGCGCGATCAACGCTCGACTCATCGACCCACTCCCCGATCATCGTTTCCCGGTGCACCCCACGCATCGGAGGGGATGGTGTGCACGTCGGCCCAGCGCACCCGATCTCCCCGGAACACCGGGCCCTCGACGCACGAGCGCACCATCCGCGTGACGCCGTCGTCTCCGATCACCGGGAGCACGCAGGTCATACACACACCGATGCCGCACGCCATCGCCTCCTCGACAGCGCATTGGCTAAAGACCCGGCGCTTGGTGGCGATCCTGGCTACCTCGGAGAGCATGGGCATGGGACCGCACGCGTAGACGACATCCGCGCCGGCCCGATCCAATGCATCGTCGAGGACATCGGTCACCCGGCCTTGGACTCCAGCGGAGCCATCGTCGGTGGTGATGGTCAAGGCGGAGGCAAGCCTTTTCAACTCCAGCACCCCGAACAATCGCGACTCGGTGGCCGCACCGATGACCATGTCGACCCGGCAACCGCGGTCGCGCAATTCCTGGGCCAACATGAACAAAGGCGCGCTGCCATACCCGCCGCCGACTAGGACGCAGGAGACCCCCTGCTTGGGCAGTGAGAACGGCTTGCCAAGGGGACCGACGAGATCGACTACATCATGGCGACGGCGACCGGCGAGCCAATGCGTGCCGCGGCCTTGCACGGACACCGCGATATCCAAGGTGCCGCCGTAGACACCACGCGATTGCACTTGGTGGATCGCGAACGCACGACGCAGCACCATGCTCGTCTCATCACCGCCCATCGACAAAGTGATGAAGTGTCCGGGCCTGGCCACCTCGGCGATACCGGGCGCCGTCAAGGACAACACGTGGTAGTCACCGGCGCGACGGTTGTCCAAGATCTCGGACTTGACTTGCTCGGCCATCAGGGCATCGCCTCTTCCCACTCCGGCGAACCGCCGCGCCTCATCCGCAACATCTCGGCTGCGTGCTCTTGCAAAGAGCGCACCCCTGGCTCGGTCTCGGCAAGTGCGTCGATGCCTTGAACCGCTGCACTCAATCCTTGAACAGTCGTGACGCACGGGATGCCCTTCATCACCGCCGCAGCCCGGATCTCGTACCCATCGACGCGTGGTCCCACGCCGTATGGCGTATTGACGATCAGATCGATATCGCCGGCGAGGATGGCGTCGACGGTGGTCGGGGTGCCGTCAGCACCAGGGCCTTCATGCTGCTTGCGCAGCACCCGAGCATCGACCCCGTTGCGACGCAACACATCGGCGGTGCCGGCGGTCGCGTAGATGGCAAAGCCCAGATCGGCCAACCGCTTGATCGGGAAAATCGCGGCCCTCTTATCTCGATTGGCCAGCGATACGAACGCGTTGCCATGCAGGGGCAGCCCGCCGGTGTACGCGGCCTGTTGCGATTTCGCGAAGGCGACCCCGAAGGAATCGTCGATTCCCATGACCTCGCCGGTAGAGCGCATCTCCGGACCGAGAACCGCATCGACGCCGTGGAAGCGTCCGAAGGGCAGCACCGCTTCCTTCACTGCGATCGCACTTCCGACGGGAATGTCACCACCATCTCCGTGCGCAGGCAAGAGCCCCTCCGCGCGCAATTGCCCGATGCCGGCACCGAGCATGACGCGCGCCGCCGCCTTGGCGACGGGCACTCCGGTCGCCTTCGACACGAACGGAACCGTGCGCGAGGCTCGTGGGTTGGCCTCGAGGACGAACAAAGTGTCTTGCGCGAGGGCGAACTGCACGTTCAGCAACCCACGCACCCCCACTCCGCGAGCGATCGCCTCGGTCGACTCGCGGATGCGCTCGATGTCGGCGGCGCCGAGGGTGATCGGCGGCAGTGCGCACGCCGAGTCACCGGAATGGATACCGGCCTCCTCGATGTGCTCCATGACGCCCGCGAGGTACATCTGTTCTCCGTCGAAGAGGGCATCGACGTCTATCTCGATGGCGTCGTCGAGGAACCTGTCCACTAGGACCGGATGCTCGGCGGTGACGTCGGTCGAGCGACGCAGGTAGTCCTCCAACATGGCGTCGTCGTAGACGATCTCCATGCCGCGCCCCCCGAGGACGTAGCTGGGTCGAACGAGGACCGGATAGCCCACCCGGGCCGCGATCGCTTGGGCATCTTCGAAGGAACGGGCCGTGCCGTGATCGGGTGCCGGCAACCCGGCATCGGCGAGCACCTGCCCGAATGCACCGCGCTCCTCGGCTAAGTGGATCGCCTCAGGACTCGTCCCAACGATCGGGACGCCGGCATCGGCCAGCCGCTGCGCGAGGCCCAGTGGTGTTTGGCCGCCTAGTTGCACGATGACCCCGGCGACCGTTCCGCGCCTGCTCTCGGCGTGCACCACCTCAAGGACGTCTTCGCAGGTGAGCGGTTCGAAGTACAGGCGATCGGAGGTGTCGTAGTCGGTGGAGACCGTCTCGGGGTTGCAGTTGACCATGACGGTCTCGAAGCCGGCATCGCTCAACGAGAGCGCGGCGTGCACGCACGAGTAGTCGAATTCGATCCCTTGACCGATGCGATTGGGCCCCGATCCCAAGATGATCACCTTCGACCGATCGGAGGGGTCGGATTCGTCCTCGTGGTCGTAGGCGGAGTAGTGGTACGGGGTCTTGGCTTCGAACTCCGCGGCGCAGGTGTCGACCGTCTTGTAGACCGGACGGATCCCCCATTCGTGGCGCAGTTCGCGGACTTCGTCTTCGCCCAGCGCCCGCAAGCGAGCGATTTGCAGGTCACTGAAGCCCAAGCGCTTGGCCTCGAAGAGGGCTTCTCGGTCCAGGGCGTCCATCGCGCGCAGGGCATCGGCGCACTCGTTGATCTGCTCGATCTGGTCCAAGAACCATGGATCGATACCGGTCGCCTCATAGACCGCGTCGATTCCCGCGCCCTGCCACAGTGCCTGCTGCACCAGGGAGAGCCGGCCGTCGTGCGGGCGGCGCATCTGTTCAAGTGCGCCTGCGACATCGATGCCGGCTGGTTCCGCGGGCCAGTCGAAGATGGCCGATGGCCGCTCCATGGATCGCAGCGCTTTTTGCAGCGCCTCGGGGAAGTTACGGCCAATGGCCATCGCCTCCCCCACGCTCTTCATCGTCGTCGTGAGCGTGGTGTCCGCACCCGGGAACTTCTCGAAGGCGAAGCGTGGAACCTTGACCACGATGTAGTCGAGAGTGGGCTCGAAGGAGGCGGGAGTCTCCTGGGTGATGTCGTTGGGAATCTCATCGAGGGTGTAACCGATGGCCAGGCGCGCGGCGATCTTGGCGATCGGGAAACCGGTGGCCTTCGATGCCAGTGCCGAAGATCGCGACACCCGCGGGTTCATCTCGATCACGATCATCCGACCGTCGTCGGGATTGATCGCGAACTGGATATTGCAGCCGCCGGTATCGACTCCGACTGCGCGGATGATCGCGATACCGACATCACGCATGTGCTGGTATTCGCGGTCGGTGAGGGTCAGCGCCGGGGCGACGGTGATGGAGTCCCCGGTATGCACGCCCATCGGGTCGAGATTCTCGATCGAGCACACGACCACAACGTTGTCATTGCGATCGCGCATCAACTCCAGTTCGTACTCCTTCCATCCGATGATGGATTCCTCGAGCAGCACCTCGGTGGTGGGGCTGGCCTGCAGACCCGCGCCGGCGATGCGCGCCAGATCGTCTTGGTCGTAGGCGATCCCCGAACCGGCTCCACCCATCGTGAACGACGGACGAACCACCACCGGGTAACCGAGCTCCTCAGTGGCGGAAGAGCACTCCTCGAGGCTGTGGCAGATGATCGATCGAGCGCTCGACCCACCGATCGTCTCGACGATCTCGCGGAACTTCTCGCGGTTCTCGCCGCGTTCGATCGCGTCGACGTCGGCGCCGATCAACTCGACGTCGTACTTGGCCAAGACCCCGGATTCGTGCAAGGCGATGGCCGTGTTCAGGGCTGTTTGCCCACCTAGGGTGGGCAGGAGTGCATCGGGGCGCTCCTTGGCGATGATCCGCTCCACGTACTGCGCGGTGATGGGTTCGACGTACGTGGCATCGGCGAACTCCGGGTCGGTCATGATCGTGGCTGGGTTGGAGTTGACCAAGATGACGCGCAGCCCCTCGGCCTTGAGCACCCGGCAGGCCTGGGTACCGGAATAGTCGAACTCGCAGGCTTGACCGATGACGATCGGACCGGATCCGATCACCAGCACCGATTCGATATCCGCCCGTCGTGACATCAGGCCTCCACTGTCGATCGATGCTGCTGCATAAGGGCGGCGAACCGGTCGAACAAATAGGCGGCATCGTGCGGACCGGCAGCCGCCTCGGGGTGGTACTGCACACTGAACGCGGGAGCATCGAGTAGCTCCAAGCCCTCCACGACGTCGTCGTTCAGACACACGTGGCTGACCCGCCCGGGTCCGAAGGGCGTGGCGAATTCCTCCCCGATCGGAGCCAGGACCGCGAAACCGTGATTGTGCGCGGTGACCTCGACCTTCTCGGTGGCCAGATCCATGACCGGCTGGTTGATGCCGCGATGACCGAAGCGCAACTTGTAGGTGCCCAAGCCGAGCGCCCGGCCGAGGATCTGGTTGCCGAAACAGATCCCGAACACCGGGATCCGGGCGCGCAGCGCTGCTTGCATCACCTCGACCGCATGATCGGCCGTGGCGGGATCCCCCGGTCCGTTGGAGAAGAACACGCCGTCGGGTTCCAGCGCCGCTATCTGCTCCCAGGTGTACGACGCCGGCACCACGTGGACGCGCATGCCACGTTCGGCCATGCGGTGGGGGGTCATGGACTTCAGCCCAAGGTCCACCGCGACGACGGTGAACCGATGTTCGCTGATCGGTTCGATGGTGTAGGCGACATCCGTCGTGACGTCGTCGGTGAGATCCGCGCCTTCCATCGGCGGGCTCGCACGCACGGCATCGAGTAACTCGGCGGGAGTCCGGCTCGCCGCCGGGCCACTGAAGATGCCCACGCGCATCGCACCGGCATCGCGCAGCCGCCGGGTCAGTGCACGGGTGTCGATGCCGCTGATGCCCACGATGCCGTAGCTGCGCAGTTCGTCGTCCAAGCTGCGCTGGGCGCGCCAGTTGGAGGCGATCCGCGCGGGATCGCGCACCACGTAGCCGGCGACCCAGATGCGTCGGGATTCAAGGTCGTCGTCGTTGACCCCGGTATTGCCGATATGCGGCGCGGTCATGATCACCACCTGCCGGTGGTAGGACGGATCGGTGAGTGTCTCCTGGTAGCCGGTCATCCCGGTGGAGAAGACGGCCTCGCCGAAGGTCTCACCGATCGCTCCGTAGGCCCGTCCCGGCATCGTGGTGCCGTCCTCGAGGACCAGGACGGCTGGAACCTGCTGGCCCTTGTCCTTCGTGGCGTGGCTCATGCTCGCGCCTCACGCGGGAAGGTGGCCATGAGCCCATCCAACACAGTGCGGTGAGCCTGGGAGTCATCCGCCCGGAAGCCGGTGTCGACCACCCGCTCTCCCAACTGCCAGGTGACGACGACGACGCTGTCCTTGGATCGCACGGTCGCGGCCACTCCACTGTCCGCGCGGACGCCGAGCAGATCCGCGGCCGGGATGACCAACGACGGCGCTCCTTGCCGATGGATCGCGATGCCGGAATCGGACCAGTCCACGGATGCGCGGCTTCGCACGCCGAGCCCGTGGGCGGCGATGCGATCGAGCCAGTCCCCGCTGACGGACGTGCCCAGGTACAGGCCGGGAAGTGCATCCTTCGCGGGCTCGGTGTCGGGCATCTGGGGTGCGGGTACGTCGGCTTGGCGCCGGACGCGCGCTTGCCAACCGCGGCGCATCGCCCATAGCACCAGGGCGATCACGCCGAGCACCAAAGCCGTCCACGCAAGGCGCGCGGGCCAGTTCGTCACCTGCGCCTGCTCGACGAACTCATCTGCTTGCAGCGCGCCCGGAATGAACTTCAGCGAGTTCGTGGTCAGCGAGATCGTGGTCAGCGAAATCTCCATCACGGTGACCATCATGCGATCCCGCCGTCCACCACGCTCGGGCGGCCACGAAAGAGCACGTGGCGCACCGCGCCGGGCAGCGTGTATCCGGTGTAGGGGGTGTTGCCGCTGCGCGAAGCCAGCCGTTCGCCGCTGACAACCGTTTCAACGGACGGATCCCAGATCGCGAGGTTTGCGATGGACCCCGGCTCGATCGGCTGACCTTGGTCGGCCACCCGTCCGATGCGCGCTGGTGCAACGGACATCAACTGAGCGATCGCCTGCCAGTCGGTTGAGTCGTTTGAATCCGTGCCCTCGCCAGCGCTATCGGTGTTCGCACCGCGGGTCACCACCTGCGCGGCGATACCCAAGGCGGTTTCCAGTCCGAGCATGCCCATCGCGGCCGCTGCCCACTCGCAGTCCTTGTCTTCGCGGGGATGCGGCGCGTGGTCGGTGGCGATGATGTCGATGGTGCCGTCGAGCACCGCAGCGCGCAGCGCTTGGACATCCCCGCGCCGCCGCAGCGGCGGGTTGACCTTGTACACCGGATCGAAGGTGCTCACCAACTCCTCGGTGAGCAGCAGGTGGTGCGGGGTCGCCTCGGCCGTTACCGGCATCCCGCGAGACTTCGCCCAGCGGATGACCTCGACCGAGCCGGCGGTGGATACATGGCAAACATGCAAGCGGGAGCCGGTGTGCTCGGCAAGCAGCACGTCGCGGGCGATGATGGATTCCTCCGCCACGGCCGGCCACCCGGCCAGGCCCAAGCGCCCGGACAGTTCGCTCTCGTTCATCTGCGCGCCCTCTGTCAGGCGCGGATCCTGCGCGTGCTGGGCGACCACCCCATCGAAGGCCTTCACATACTCCAGGGCCCGGCGCATCAACAGCGGATCATGAACGCATAGGCCGTCGTCGCTGAACACTCGAACGGCAGCCGCACTACCGGCCATGGCCCCGAGTTCGGCCATCTGTCGGCCTTCGAGTCCGACGGTCACCGCACCGACGGGGCGAACATCGACGAGCCCGCACTCGATCCCTCGGCGCCACACCTGCTCGACCACCCCGGCGGTATCGGCGACCGGCGATGTGTTCGCCATCGCATGCACGCAGGTGAAGCCACCCAGCGCTGCGGCCTTGGACCCCGATTCGATGGTCTCGGCATGCTCCCTGCCGGGTTCGCGCAGGTGAGTGTGCAGGTCCACCAGCCCGGGCAGCACCACGCAACCGTGCGCATCGAGCACCCGATCCGCCGTGGCGGTTCCGACCGGAGCGATCGCAGTGATCCGATCGCCCTCGATCACGATGTCCACCGGCTCCTGGCCGTAGGGCTGCCCGGCGCGCACCAGGATCGAATCGTTCATCGATCGGCTCCTTCTAGGTCGAGTTCCTCGGGGCGACCGCCGAGCAACAGGTACAGCACCGCCATTCGAACGTGCACGCCGTTGGTTACCTGTTCGACCACGACAGCCTGCGGGGAATCGGCCACCTCGGCGGAGATCTCCACCCCCCGGTTCATCGGTCCCGGGTGCAAGACGATCGCCTCTGATGGCATCAATGCCATGCGCCGGGAATCGAGTCCGTAGCGCCGCGAGTACTCCAATTCGTTGGGAAAATACGAACCGGCCATCCGTTCTGCTTGCACCCGCAACATCATCACCGCATCGACGTGCGGAAGGACATCGTCGATGTCGTAGCTGACATCGCACGGCCAAGCCTGCACGCCGTAGGGCAGCAAGGTCGGAGGCGCCACCACCGTGACGTGCGCGCCCAGTGTGCGCAGCAGTGCCACATTCGAGCGCGCCACCCGGCTGTGCAGGATGTCTCCGACGATCGCCACGCGAGCGCCATCTAGGTCACCTTGGCCAGATCGCAGGTGGTTGCGCAACGTGTAGGCATCGAGCAGCGCTTGAGTGGGGTGCTCGTGGGTTCCATCGCCGGCGTTGATCACCGCTCCTTGGATCCAGCCGGCGTTCGCCAAGCGGTAGGGCGCACCCGAAGCGCCGTGCCGGATGATGACGGCATCGGCTCCCATCGCCTCCAGTGTCAAGGCGGTGTCCTTCAAGCTCTCTCCTTTGGACAGCGAGGATCCCTTCGCCGCGAAGTTGATCACGTCGGCCGATAGCCGCTTGGCCGCGAGTTCGAAGGAGATGCGCGTGCGCGTGGAGTCCTCGAAGAACAACGTGACCACCGTGCGCCCACGCAGTGTGGGTAGCTTCTTGACCGATCGATCGGTGACGCTCGCCAATTCCCCCGCGGTGTCCAGGATGCGAACGGCATCGGCCGACGTCAGATCCTGCGCCGAGAGCAGATGGCGACCGATCACTGGCCCGCCTGCGCGATGGTCACCGAATCGTCGTCGTCGCACTCGGTGAGGTGCACGTGCACCGTCTCACTTTGCGAGGTGGGCAGGTTCTTGCCGATGAAGTCCGGGCGGATCGGGAGTTCGCGGTGGCCGCGATCGACGAGCACGGCGAGCCTGACGGCGGCGGGACGTCCGACATCGGCGAGGGCATCGAGGGCTGCTCTGATGGTTCGGCCGGAGTACAAGACATCGTCGACGAGCACCACCACCCGTCCGTCGATGCCTTCGGGGGGAATGTTCGTAGGTTCCAGTGCGCGCACTTCGCGAAGTCGCAGGTCGTCGCGATACAAGGTGATGTCCAAGGAGCCGCAGGGAACGCCCTGACCGTCGATCGTGTCGATCGCATCGATCTCTTCGATCTCTTGAATCGCCGCTGCGATGCGCCGGGCGAGGTAGACGCCCCGGGTGGGGATTCCCAAGATCACCAGATCGTCGACGCCCTTGGCAGATTCCAGGATCTCGTGGGACATGCGTCGCACCGCGCGTCGGACATCCGACGCGTCGAGCACTGTGCGCTCAGGCACCGATCACCTTCCCCTTCCCCGCCTCTCGGGACGGGCTTAAAGGACCGGGCTCAAACCTACACCCCACCGCCGGGGCCGGCGCTGCCGATCTTGTGCACGCGCATCCCGTTGGTGGTCCCCGGGATACCCGGCGGCACGCCGGCGACGATGACCACGCGCTCCCCCACGCTCGCCCGACCGATCTCCAGCAGCGCCTTGTCGACCTGCTGGACCATGTCGTCGGTGTGCCGTACCTGCGGCACCAGGAACGTCTCCACCCCCCAGACCAACGCGAGCTGGCTGCGCACCCGCGGATTCGGGGTAAACGCCAAAAGAGGGGTGTCGCAGCGCCAACGGGCGATCAGCCGAGCCGAGCGACCGGTCTCGGTGAAGGCGATCAGGTGGGTACCCGAGACGTACTGCGCGACATCGACCGCGGCCCGCGTCATCGCGCGCGCGGTGGATCCGTGCACCTCTTCTTGCAGCGGTGGCAGCCGATCGAGGGCCTCGGCCTCGACGTGCTCGATGATCGTGGACATCGTGTGCACCACGAGAGCCGGGTTGTGACCGACGCTGGTTTCGCCGGAAAGCATGAGTGCATCGGCACCGTCGAGCACCGCATTGGCGACGTCGCTGGCCTCCGCGCGGGTCGGGCGACTGGCACTGATCATCGAATCGAGCATCTGCGTCGCCACGATGACCGGCTTACCGGCCTCACGGCACTTTTGGATCGCACGCTTTTGCACGAGCGGAACCTGCTCCAGGGGCAGTTCGACACCGAGGTCGCCGCGCGCGACCATGATGCCGTCGAAGGCCTGGACGATCTCTTCGAGGTTGTCGATCGCCTGCGGCTTCTCGACCTTCGCGAGCACCGGAACGCTGATCCCCTCGTTGTCCATGATGGCGTGGACTTCCTTGGCGTCGGCGGCCGATCGCACGAAGGACAGCGCCACCATGTCCGCGCCCATCCGCAGGGCCCAACGCAGATCCTCGATGTCCTTGTCCGACAGAGCCGGCACGCTGACCGGGACGCCCGGCAGGTTGAAGCCCTTGTGGTCGGAGACCCGTCCGCCCTCGACCACGGTCGTGTGCACGCGGGGGCCGTCCACCTTCGTTACCTGCAATTCGATCCGGCCATCGTCGACCAAGACGAGATCACCGGGCGTGACGTCGCTTGGCAGGCCGGTGTGGGTGGTGGAGACCATGTGTCGATCGCCGGGCACGTCCTCGGTGGTGACGATGAACTCCGCGCCCGGTTCGAGCAGGACCGGACCCTCGGCGAAGGTGCCCAACCGGATCTTCGGACCTTGCAGGTCGACTAGGACGCCGACCCCGCGACCGCTGGCGTCGCTGGCCTGCCGCACGGCTAGGTAGGACTGCCGGTGCACCTCGTGGGTGCCATGCGAAAGGTTCAACCGGGCGACGTCCATCCCGGCATCGACTAGTTCCCGGATCTGCTGGGGGGTTGCTACCGACGGGCCCAACGTGGCCACGATCTTGGCTCGACGCATGGCAGCAGTCTACCCGTAAACGGTTACACCATCAGTGGCCGCGCCGATGCCCGGATGGGCGAGGGCAGGTTGGTCTCACCCATCAGGTACCGATCGACGCTCGCTGCTGCTGCGCGCCCCTCCGCGATCGCCCACACGATCAGCGATTGGCCGCGGCCGGCATCGCCGGCGACGAAAACACCCTCGACATCGGTCGCGTACTCATCATCGCGCACGATCGCGCCGCGCTCGGTCAGGCCCAGACCGAACTGCTCGATCAACGGCCCTTGCTCTGGACCGGTGAAGCCCATGGCCAGCAGCACGGTGTCAGCCGGGATGCTGCGCTTGCTACCTGCGACCGGTTGGAAGGAACCATCGACGAATTCGACGTCGACGAGGTGCAAGGCGCGCACGTGTCCATCGGCATCGCCCTCGAAGTGCTCGGTGGAGACCGCGAACATGCGTTCGCCGCCCTCCTCATGAGCGCTGGATACCCGGTAGGTCATCGGGAAGGTCGGCCACGGCTGGCTGGAGGGTCGCTCCTCGGGAGGGCGCGGCATGATCTCCAACTGGGTGACGCTCGCTGCCCCTTGCCGGTGCGCCGTGCCTAGGCAGTCGGCACCGGTATCTCCGCCGCCGATGATCACAACGTGCTGGCCCTCCACATCGAGCGGGGACTCCTCGAGATCACCCTCTTGGACCTTGTTGGACCACGGCAAGAACTCCATCGCCTGATAGACGCCGGTGAGCTCGCGCCCGGGGATCGGCAGGTCGCGCCACGCCGTTGCGCCCGTGGCGATCACGATGGCGTCATAGCGCCGCCGCAGATCCGAGACGGTGACGTCAACCCCGACCTCGACGTTGGGCCGGAATTTCACGCCCTCGGCCTCCATTTGCTCCAGCCGTTGGTCGAGGTGACGCTTTTCCATCTTGAATTCCGGGATGCCGTATCGCAACAACCCGCCGATGCGGTCACCGCGTTCGTAGACAGCCACTGTGTGACCGGCGCGCGCGAGCTGCTGCGCCGCGGCGAGTCCGGCCGGGCCCGAACCGATGACGGCGACTGTCTTACCGCTGAGCGACTCGGGTGGCTGGGGTGTGATCCAACCCGATTGCCAAGCGCGATCCACGATCGCCACCTCGACCTGTTTGATGGTGACCGGTTCGGCGTTGATGCCCAGCACGCACGCCGCCTCGCAGGGGGCCGGGCACAACCGACCGGTGAACTCCGGGAAGTTGTTCGTGGCATGCAACCGCTCGATCGCCTGACCCCAGTCACGGTCGTAGATGAGGTCGTTCCACTCGGGGATGAGGTTGCCCAGCGGGCAGCCCTGGTGGCAAAACGGGATTCCGCAATCCATGCAACGCCCAGCCTGCTTTTCCAGGGAGCGGGCATCGAACTCCTGGTAGACCTCCGACCAATCCTGGATACGCACATCGACCGGACGTCGCTTGGGCAGTTCCCGCTCGGTGGTCAAGAAACCTCGTGGATCAGCCATTGTTACCTCCCATGACCGCCAGGATCGGGTCTTCGCCCTTGGCCAGTGCTTCCTCGCGCAGCCGAAGCACGCGCTTGAAGTCCTTGGGCATCACCTTGGTGAAGCGAGCCTGTTGGTTCGACCAATCCGCCAGCAGTTGCGCGCCCACTTGCGAGTCGGTTTCCTCGACGTGTCGCGTGATCAGCGCATGCAGTTGATCGAGATCATCGGCATCGAGCGAATCGAGATCGACCATCTCCGGGTTGACCCGGCTCAGGGCGAGGTCCAGCACATAGGCGATGCCACCGGACATACCCGCACCTAGGTTGCGCCCGACCGGACCCAAGATCACCGCAATGCCTCCGGTCATGTATTCCAAGGCGTGATCGCCGACGCCTTCCACGACAGCGTGGACCCCGGAGTTGCGCACGCAGAACCGCTCGCCGACCTGCCCGCGGATGAAGACCTCGCCGCTGGTGGCGCCGTAGGCGATGACGTTCCCGGCGATGATGTTGTCCTGCGCTACGAAAGGTGCCACCCGATCGGGACGAACGACCACGCGCCCGCCCGATAGACCCTTGGCGACGTAGTCGTTGGCGTCCCCTTCGAGCCGGAGGGTGATTCCCGCTGGGACGAACGCCCCGAAGGACTGTCCCGCGGACCCTTGGAAAGTGAGGTCGATCGTTTCGTCCGGTAGCCCTTCACCGCCGTGCGCGCGGGTCACTTCCGAGCCGAGCATGGTGCCCACCGTGCGATTGACATTGCGGATCGCGAGTTGCGCGCGAACCGGCTCCTTGCGTTCGATAGCCGACGCGCACAACTCGATGAGTTCCACATCGAGCGCGCGATCCAGACCATGGTCCTGGGCCACTGTGCGATGCCGCGCTTCGTCCTCGCCGATCTCGGGCATGTGCAGCACCGGGGTGAGATCTAGGCCGTCTGCCTTCCAATGATCGACCGCCCGACGGGTATCGAGCACCTCGGTGTGCCCTATGGCCTCATCGAGGCTGCGAAAGCCCAGTTGCGCCAGGTACTCGCGCACCTCTTCGGCGATGAACTCAAAGAAGTTCACCACGAAGTCCGGTGTGCCACGGAACCGTTCACGCAGCACCGGATTCTGCGTGGCGATACCTACCGGGCAGGTATCTAGATGGCACACGCGCATCATCACGCAACCCATGACCACCAGCGGCGCGGTGGCGAAGCCGTATTCCTCGGCGCCGAGGAGTGCGGCGATCAGGACATCGCGCCCGGTCTTCAACTGCCCGTCGGTTTGCACCACCACCCGATCGCGCAGGCCATTGAGCAGCAGCGTTTGCTGCGTCTCGGCAAGTCCCAACTCCCACGGCCCGCCCGCGTGCTTAAGGGAGGTGAGCGGGGACGCGCCGGTGCCGCCGTCGTGGCCCGAGATGAGCACGACGTCGGCGTGTGCCTTGGACACCCCGGCCGCCACCGTTCCGACACCGACCTCGGCGACCAACTTGACATGCACGCGCGCCCGAGGATTGGCGTTCTTTAGATCGTGGATCAACTGCGCGAGATCCTCGATCGAATAGATGTCGTGGTGCGGGGGCGGTGAGATCAACCCGACGCCCGGAGTGGAATGCCGGGTCTTCGCGATCCAGGGGTACACCTTGTGCCCGGGCAGCTGTCCACCCTCCCCGGGCTTGGCTCCCTGGGCCATCTTTATCTGGATATCGTCGCTGTTGACGAGGTACTCGCTGGTGACCCCGAAGCGACCCGAGGCGACCTGCTTGATCGCCGAGCGCTTGGAATCGCCGTTCTCCATCGGCAGGTAGCGCTCCGGGTCCTCGCCACCCTCTCCGGTATTGGACTTTCCGCCGAGGCGGTTCATCGCGATCGCCAAGGTCTCATGCGCCTCGGCGGAGATCGATCCGTAGGACATGGCACCGGTGGAAAAGCGGGCCACGATCGATTCCACGGATTCGACTTCCTCGATCGGAACCGGCTCTCGCACCCCTTCCTTCAGCGCGAACAACCCGCGCAGGGTCATCAGCCGCTCGGCTTGTTCGTTCACCTCGCTGGTGTATTCGCGGAAGATGTCGTATCGCTTGGTACGGGTTGCGTGCTGCAAGCGGAAAACGGTCTCCGGGTCGAACAGGTGCGGCTCGCCGTCTCGCCGCCACTGGTACTCGCCACCGTCGGCCAGGATCCGGTGCGCGGGCGAGATGCCCGATGCCGGGTAGGCGACTGCGTGACGCTTGGCGACTTCCTCGGCCAACACGTCGAGGTCCACGCCACCGAGCTTGGTGGTGGTGCCGGTGAAGTAGGCATCCACGAGTTCTTGGGAAAGCCCGATCGATTCGAAGATCTGCGCACCCCGGTAAGAGGCTACGGTGGAAACGCCCATCTTGGACATCACCTTCAGTAGCCCCTTGCCCATCGCCTTGATGTAGTTGCGCACCGCCTTCTCGACCGACACGCCTTCGATGACGTGCCCGTGGACGAGATCCTCGACCGTTTCCAAGGCCAAGTACGGGTTGACGGCCGCAGCGCCGTAGCCGACGAGCAAGGCAACATGGTGCACCTCGCGGACATCGCCGGCCTCGACCAGCAGGCTGATCTGGCTGCGCGCCTTCGTGCGCACGAGGTGGTGATGGACCGCGGCGCATAGCAGCAGCGAGGGGATCGGCGCCTGTGCGGCGTTGCTGTCTCGGTCGGAGAGCACGATGAAGCGTTTGCCCTGGCGGATGACGGCATCGACCTCGCTGAAGATCTCACCGAGGCGCTTATGCAGCGCCGTTCCCCCGCCGGCCACCGGATAGAGCCCCTTGATGCGGGTCGCGGCGAACTCCGGAAGTGTTCCGTCGGCGTTGATGTGCAAGATCTTCGCGAGTTCGTCGTTGTCGATCACCGGGAACGGTAGGACGACCTGACGGCAATGGCCCGGCTGGGAGTCCAGCAGATTGCCTTCCGGTCCGATCAGCGAGGCCAGGCTGGTGACGATCTCCTCGCGAATGGCATCCAGCGGCGGGTTCGTAACCTGCGCGAACAGTTGGCTGAAGTAATCGAAGAGCAGCCGCGGACGACTGGAGAGCACGGCGATCGGGGTGTCGGTGCCCATCGATCCGATCGGCTCGGCACCCGCGCGCGCCATCGGCTCCATGATGATGCGCAGTTCTTCTTGGGTGTAGCCGAATGTCTGCTGACGACGGGCCACCGATTCGTGCGTGTGCACCACATGCTCGCGCTCGGGCAGTTCCTCCAGATGGATCAGGCCCTGATCCAGCCATTCGGAGTAGGGCAACTCAGCTGCGAGTTCGGCTTTGATCTCGTCGTCCTCGATGATGCGACCCTCGGCGGTATCGACTAGGAACATCCGTCCGGGCTGCAGCCGGCCCTTGCGCACGACGGTGGCGGGATCCATCTCCAGGACACCGGCTTCCGAAGCGAGCACGACGAGGCCGTCGTTGGTCACCCAGAAACGACCGGGACGCAGCCCGTTGCGGTCCAGCACGGCGCCGATCTGGGTGCCATCGGTGAAGCAGACGTTGGCCGGCCCGTCCCACGGCTCCATCAAGGTGGCGTAGAACTCATAGAACGCTCGCCGGGTCGGATCCATCTCGGGGTTGTTCTCCCACGCTTCGGGGATCATCATCAGCACCGCTTGGGGCAGCGAGCGTCCGCCGAGGTGCAGCAGTTCGAGGACCTCATCGAAACTGGCCGAGTCACTGGCGCCCGGCGTGCAGATCGGGAACAGCCGGGTGAGGTCACCGGGGATGACGTCGCTGGTAAGCATCGCCTCGCGCGTGGTCATCCAGTTCCGGTTGCCCTGCACGGTGTTGATCTCACCGTTGTGCGCGATCAGCCGATACGGGTGCGCCAGCGGCCAGGACGGGAAGGTGTTGGTGGAAAAGCGCGAGTGCACCATCGCCAAGGTCGAAGCGATCTGGGGGTCCCCGAGATCGGGGTAGAAGGGTGCTAGCTGGCCGGTGGTGAGCATGCCCTTGTAGACCATGGTGCGCGCCGACAACGACGCGAAGTACATCCCCACCTCATGCTCGATGCGCTTGCGCAGCCCGTAGATGAGCCGGTCGAGATCGATCCCGTGCGCCTGGCCGGTGGCATCGGCCAAGAACACCTGCCAGAAAGCCGGCATGCAGGCGCGGGCGGTGGCGCCCACGAGCGACGGATCGGTCGGGACCTCCCGCCAACCTAGGACGCTGACCCCTTCGTCGTCGGCCAGCGCGCTGATCGCCCGCATCACCTCGGCGCGCTCGGTGAGATCTACCGGCAAGAACCCGATACCGGTCGCGTAGTAGCCGGGATCGGGTAGATCCACACCGCCGACCCGGCGCAGGAAGGCATCGGGCACCTGCAGCAAGATCCCCGCGCCATCGCCGCTGTCTGGTTCGCTGCCCGAAGCGCCGCGATGCTCCAAATTGACCAGCGCCGTCAGCGCCTGCTGGACGACATCATGGGTCGGCTCGCCGGTGAGGGTGGCCACGAACGCCACACCGCACGCGTCCTTCTCCGCGCGAGGGTCGTACAGACCCTGAGCGGCGGGGGCGGTGGAGTATCGATCCAGCACAGCAGGCCCTTCGTCGTCGTCACTTTTGCCCTTTGCGCGGCCATCGGCCCGCGCGCACGAAGCGCAGGCGAGATAGCCGGTGTTGCGAGCACGGGACGACGTTGGCCCGTGGGGAGAACAAATGCTACCGGGAGGTGGGGTTGCTGTCCTCGTGGGAGTCGGTTTGGGAGTCGGTACCGGAGTCGGTATCGGAGTCGGTATCGGAGTCGGTGTGGTTGTCGGGGCCTTCTCGC
>CAZJYN010000005.1:21583-44605 GCA_964550285.1 uncultured Rubrivirga sp. | reverse complement strand
GGAGTCGGTATCGGAGTCGGTATCGGAGTCGGTGTGGTTGTCGGGGCCTTCTCGCGCGTCGGTGAGGTCCTCGCGGCCGGGACGGGTGCGAGCCGACCACACCAGGTACACCAGGGCCCCGATACCCACCAGGATGGACGTCCACACGTTCAAGCGCAGGCCCCCGACGGTATTGACGGGGTCGATACGCAAGGCCTCGATCCAGCCACGACCGGTGACGTACAACAGCACATACAGGGCGAAAACGCGCCCGTGCCCCATCGTGAACCGGCGATCAGCCCAGATGACTACGACGGCGACCCCGACCAACCACAAGGACTCGTACAAGAAGGTCGGGTGGAAGGTCGCGAACTCCTCGTAGCCGGCGGGCCGCTTACCCTCGTCGATCTGCAGGGCCCAGGGCACGTCGGTGGGTCGCCCGAACAACTCCTGGTTGAACCAGTTGCCCCAGCGGCCGATCGCCTGGGCCAAGGCGATACCCGGTGCGATGGCGTCGGCGATCGGTGGCAAAGCCACATGGTGTCGACGTGCGGCGATCCAGGCGCCTAGGCCACCGACGGCAACGGCACCCCAGATACCCAATCCGCCGTCCCAGATCCGTAAGGCGGCCACGAAGCCTCGACCATCGGGGCCGAAGTAGATCTGCCAGTCGCTCAGCACGTGGTAGATCCGGCCCCCGACGATTCCGAACGGCACGGCCCATAACGCGATATCGGTGATCAGCCCGGGCGTTCCCCCGCGGGCGACATAACGCTTGTTGCCGAGCCAGATGGCAACGACGATGCCCAAGATGATGGCCAGGGCGTAGGCCCGAAGTGGAACCGGCCCCAGGTTCCAGACGGCTTGATCGGGACTGGGCACGTCTTACCCGCCTGCGGCTGCGGTGATGGCGGCGAGCAACGCAGCCTGATCGGCGAGGGTCGCGTTGCCGACCTCCTGCCCGTCGATGGTGCCGAACGGGGTTCCACCGACCCCGGAGTCGTAGAACTCCTGGGTGGAGTTGGCCGCCCAGGGGCGGTAGGTGCCATCGGTCACGCACTGCTCGAAGGTGTCGAAGGCCGCACCGCTGATCCCGATCTCCTCGCCGATCGCGATGAAGTCCTCATTCGGCCAGCCATCGCCCTCGACCTGGGGAACATTGGCATACAGGGCGTCGTGGAATTCCCGGGTGAAGCCGGCGTCCATGGCGCAGCCCCACGCGCCGATCGCCCGATTGGAGGCGTCGTTACCGAGGTTGCGGTCCAAGAACCCGGTCGGTCGCCACACCAGTTGGACCACGCCCGTCTCGGCCAACTCGGCCATGCCGGCACCGTTGGCCTGCTCCAAGGACGCACACGCCGGGCATTGGAAGTCCTCCCACAACTCCAGCACCGGGACGTTCGCCCCGCCCGTGCCGTAGGGAACGCCGTAGGCCCATTCGCTGTCGCCGCCGTAGGCACCCTCGGGTACCGGGGCGCTCGGGTCGGGTTCGACTACTTCGACGCCGCTGGCGCTGCCTCCACCCTCGCTGTTCCGGGCGATCACCGCCGCGCCGATGATGCCGGCGACGACGGCCACGACCGCGGCCGCGCCGATCAGTCGAACCGTGCGCTCGCGACGCTTCTCACCAGCCTGCGCCGCTTCCCGCGCGGCAGCGGCGCGCTCACGACGGTCCCTGCTTCCCGATGCCATGGACTCTCCGTTCTCGATGTCCGAGTGAGGACTCAGACTAATTCGCGGTGACCGGAATGCGATCCACCGGTCGGCGCACTCCCTCGGCGAGTTCCTGCGCGAACGCCCGCACCGAAGCGCGAGCAGCAGTGAGATCGCCTGCGTCGAGGATGCGCCGCACGAAAGCCGAGCCGACGATCACGCCGTCGGCGTACCCGGCTATGCCCGCGGCCTGATCGGCGCTGGAGACCCCGAGTCCGACCCCGATCGGCGCCGACGTGCGCTCGCGAAGGCGCGCAACCAAGGTGGGCGCGGCCGTGCTGACCTGATCGCGCGCTCCGGTCACGCCCATGGTCGATGCCGCGTAGACGAAACCGGTGCAGGCCTCTGCGACGGTCTGGATGCGGGTATCGGTGGACGAGGGCGCCACCAAGAACGTGCGGTCGATGTCGTTGCTATCGGTGGCCACGATCCACGGTTCCGCCTCCTCCGGG
The DNA here is from genome assembly GCA_964550285.1 of uncultured Rubrivirga sp. Classification (GTDB taxonomy): domain Bacteria; phylum Actinomycetota; class Actinomycetes; order S36-B12; family S36-B12; genus S36-B12. Next base: position 42,461 of record CAZJYN010000005.1, on the reverse strand, counting down.
GTGAGGTCCGGGGTGATCACCCCGCTGCCGCCCGCTGCCGCCAGCCGATCGGCGAAGGATTGCAGGCCGAAGCGTTCGATGGGGTTCCAATAGCTCATCACGACCGCCGCTTGGGCCGCCGACAACGAGATCCGCTCGACGATCGAAAGGACATCGTCGGTGGTGGTTCCCTCCGACAGCGCGATCTGGACGGCGTCTTGGATCGCCACCCCGTCCATCAGCGGATCGGAGTACGGCAGACCGACTTCCACGAGATCCACACCACCGGCGAGCATCTCGTCGATCAGAGCGACGCTGGCGTCGACGGTCGGGAACCCGGCGGGCAGGTAGCCGATCAAGGCGGCACGTCCATCGGCGCGGGCACCGGCGAAGACCGCGGCGGTGCGCGGGTTCACTGGTCGACCTGCATGCCGAACCACTGGGCGGCGGTCTGGACGTCCTTATCGCCTCGACCGGAGAGGTTGATGACGATCACCGAGTCCTCTCCGAGCTCGCGACCGAGCCGAATCGCACCGGCCAGCGCATGTGCGGTCTCGATCGCCGGGATGATCCCCTCGGTACGCGAGAGCAGCGCGAAGGCTTCCATGGCCTCGGCGTCGGTGATCGCCTCGTATCGCGCGCGGCCGGTGTCGTGCAGCCAAGCGTGCTCGGGGCCCACCCCCGGGTAGTCCAAACCGGCGCTGATCGAGTGGGAGGGCACGGTCTGGCCCCATTCGTCTTGCATGACGTAGGTCCGCGCTCCATGCAGTACCCCGGGGGCACCCATGGCGAACCGGGCTGCATGCCGACCGGAATCGACTCCCTCGCCGCCGGCTTCGTAGCCCACGAGCATGACGTCCGGATCGTCCATGAACCCCGCGAACAAGCCCATGGCATTGGAGCCGCCGCCCACGCACGCGATGGCCGCATCGGGGAGTCGGCCCTCGATCTGCAGGATCTGTTCGCGGGTCTCCCGGCCGATCACCGAATGGAAATGACGCACGATCCGCGGGAACGGCGCTGGGCCGGTGACGGTGCCCAGCAGGTAGTGCGTGCGGTCGACGTTGGTGACCCAATCGCGCATCGCCTCGTTGATGGCGTCCTTGAGCGTGCGGGTGCCGGTATCGACGGGCACGACGGTGGCGCCGAGCAGTTCCATCCGCGTTACGTTCAGCGCCTGACGCTCGGTGTCCTCGCGGCCCATGTAGACCACGCACTCCAAGCCGAGCAGCGCCGCGGCGGTAGCCGATGCCACCCCGTGTTGACCCGCGCCGGTCTCGGCGATGATGCGCTCCTTGCCCATCCGGGTGGTGAGCAGAGCCTGACCGAGGACGTTGTTGATCTTGTGCGATCCGGTGTGGTTCAAGTCCTCGCGCTTGAGGTACACGCGGGCGCCTGCGCATTCGGCACCGAAGCGGTGGGCGCGGGTCAGCGGTGATGGTCGGCCGGTGTAGTCGCGTTCGAGGTCGGCCAACTGGCGCGCGAACTGCGGATCGGCGATCGCGGAGTCGAACGCCGCCTCGAGTTCATCGAGTGCGGCCATCAGGGCCTCGGGAACGAAACGTCCGCCGTAGGGACCGAAATGGCCAGGCTGCGAATCGCCTAACGATCGCGAGAGGGCGGCTTCTTGGGCGGCTTCTTGGGTGGGTTCGTGGGTAGTTGTCACATCGCACTCCGGCGTCCGTGTCGCAGCGCCGGATGGGCACCGGCGGTAACGAGATCGTGTACGGCAGCTCGTGGATCCTTGCCGGTAACTAGAGCTTCCCCGACGAGGACCGCATCGGCGCCCGCCTCGGCGTAGGCGATGAGGTCGTGCGGCTCGCGTATGCCCGACTCGGCGATCTTGACGCAGGTATCGGGGATGAGGTGAGCGATGCGGGCGAACACCGTGCGATCGACTTCGAGGGTCTTCAAGTTGCGCGCATTCACACCGATGACGTCCGCACCGGCATCGAGGGCTCGGGTGATCTCTCGTTCATCATGCACTTCGACCAGCGGGGTCATTCCCAGGCTGCGGGTGCGCTCCACGAGGGAGACCAGCGCATCTTGCTCTAGCGCCGCGACGATCAGTAGGACCAGATCCGCCCCGCAGGCCTTGGCTTCCCACAGTTGGTAGCTGCCCACGATGAAGTCCTTGCGAAGCACCGGGATATCCACAGCGGCACGTACCTGAACGAGATCGGCGAGGCTGCCACCGAAACGACGCTCCTCGGTCAGCACGCTGATGCAATGTGCTCCACCTGCTTCATACTCCATCGCGAGTTCGGCTGGATCCTCGATCGAAGCAAGCGGACCGCGACTAGGACTTTGCCGCTTGACTTCGGCGATCACGCAGATTTGCTCGGTTGCCAGCATGCAGCGGGCGTTGCGGGCCGGCGGCACCGACCCAGCACGTTCCTTCAACGTATCGAGGGGTGTTTGGTCCATCCGACGGGCGACGTCCACGCGGACGCCGGCAACGATGTCTTCCAGGACGGTCACGGGCCCACAGTACGCCGGCTAGGTCCCTTAAGCACCGCCGCCATCGCGAGCAGCGTTGGTAGCCATCTTCGGCACCGGGAACGGCGGCACCGGCGCGGCTATCCGGGTCCGGAGCCCAAGTAGGGCACCAGGTTGCGCACGACCCCGAAGGCCAGCACGACGATCAACGCGGTGACCATCAACCGGCTTCGTTGCGCCTGTTGCGTCGGCGTGAGGTTGGGGCGACGACCCGTCCACGCCCGATAGGCCCACACGGCGAAGGCGATCAGCAGTGCGGGTATCGCGATGATGAGCAGGATGTTGTCATCGAGCATGCCGGCGATGTCGCCGTGCAGGAGGTCGTAGGTGCCGCGCATCCCGCCGCACCCGGGGCAATCGACACCGAGGAACGTCTGGCTCGGACAACCGGGATAGTGCCCGGGGACGTTGGGATCGACGGCCCGCAGATACCCGGCACCGACGAGCGCGCCGATTGCCGTAGCAACGACCGGGAGCATCCGACGCCGACGCGCACGACGATCGACCACGAAGTCGGTACTCGTATCGTCAACCGCGTTCACGGCGTCCGGGGCGTTCGCGGCGTCCGCTTCGTCAGGCACGCATTTACTCTACGGCCTCCGGCACTCGCGGAACCCGAACCCAAAAGCTCGTTCCTCCGCCCGGATTACTGGTGACCGTCGCCGAACCACCCATTCCCGAGGCCAATCGAGCGACCAGCGCGAGCCCGAGCCCGGTCCCCACCGGACGCACCCCGCGAAAGCGCTCGTGCAGGGCCCCGGGCTCGAAGGCCACCCGCCGATCGTCATCGCTGAGGCCGGGCCCTTGGTCGCGGACTTCCACGACAGCGAAGGGACCACCGGTGATCGCAGTATCCGCGTGCAACGCCAGCACGATCGTGGATCCTTCCGGTGAGACCCGAAGTGCGTTCTCGGCCAGGTTGTCGATGATCTGCCGAAGCCGCCAGGCGTCGACGCGCACCATGATCGCTTCCTCGGGCAGTTGAGTGTGGAACTCGACCTGCTCGCGTGCGCAGCGGTCCTGCCACACCAGCGCCGCGTCGGTCATCACCTCGCGGGCATCGACATTGACGAGGTCGAAGTGGAAGTCCACCGCACCCAATCGCGCGAGATCGAGCAGATCGTTGACCAGGCGATCGAGCCGTTGCGCTTCGCTGGCCACGATCGACCCGACGGCTGGGATCTCTTGCTGCGCAACCATGTCCTCAGATAGCGCCTCGCCGTATCCCTTGACGGCCGTGAGCGGTGTGCGCAGTTCGTGCGAGACCGACAGCAGGAAATCGCGTTGGCGACCTTCGGAGACCACGAGCGCGGCGTTCAACGCGTTCAACGCCTCGGCGATGTCCGCGACTTCCGCGGGGCCGCGGGGGGTCAACGTGCGCTCGCGCTGGCCTTGGGACATCTCATGGGCCACTTCGCGTGCCGCCCGCAACGGTCGCGAGAGTCGGCGGGCAGCGAAGTAGGCGATGAACACGGCGATCAGCAGGCCCAAAGCGAGCGCCAAGACGATACGAACCAAGAACACTCCGGTGGCCTGCCCGGCCACCGCAAGTGGTTGGACCAACACGACTCCCTTGCCGCCGATAACCGGCCGGGCCTCGATGAGCAGCGACTCACCTTCGGGTCCTAGCCCCGTTGTCGAGATGGGTTCCCCCGCGAGCAAAGTCGCGAGATCCCGCTCGGATAGCTCCGGCGGACGACCCAGATCCGCCGAGACTATGTAGCCGGTCACTTGTTCCTGGGTCAGTACTTGGCGAAGTGCCCGTGGCAGTAATCGATCGCCGCGGCCGCTCGAGCCCCGGCTATCCACGAAAGTCGTGGTCACATCGGCCAAGGTGGCAAGGGAACCACGCGCTTCGGTCTCCGCTGCGGCGCGCACGAACGGTGCCGCGGCCACGCCGGCCACCAGCACGGCGATCGCCGCGATCGCGCTGGCCAACAGCACCGTTTGCAGCACGATCCCCGAACGCCGGCCACCAGCACGGCGATCGCCGCGTTGCGCGATCTGGTTCATGATCGATCGACTTCGCAGGAGTAGCCGACTCCCCGGACGGTTCGGATCGGGCTGTCCTCGCCGAGCTTGGCGCGCAGTTGCGCGACGTGGACGTCGACGGTCCTGGTGCCCACGACCGAGGCATAGCCCCACACTTCGGACAGCAATTGGTCCCGGCTCAGCACTCGACCCGGATCGCTCATCAACCGAGCGAGGAGATCGAACTCGGTGGCGGTCAGCGCTACTTCTTCACCGGCCACGTACGCGCGGCGCTGGGTGGTATCCAACGACAGCCGGCCTGCGGTCAGGGGGGCATCATCGGAACCGGTCAGACCGGCGCGGCGCACCAGCGACTTCACTCGGGCCACTACTTCGCGGGGGCTGAACGGCTTGGTGACGTAGTCGTCGGCACCCATCTCCAGGCCGAGGATGCGATCGACTTCGTCGTCGCGCGCCGTGCAGAACACGATGGGCACCCAGTTGCCCTCTTCCCGCAAGGTGCGACACACCTCGGTGCCGTCGATGCCCGGCAGACCGACGTCCAACACCACCGCGGATGGGTGCTTGGTGCGCGCCGCGGTCAGGCCGCCTGGACCGTCGAACTCGGCGTGCACCCCGAAGCCTTCGCGCTGCAGGTAGAGCCGAAGCAGATCCGAGATCGGCTTTTCGTCTTCGACGACGAGGATCAGGCCGCGTTCACTCACGGGTCCGGTGTGGCCGACGGCGAGGCAGGGGTCTTCTTGCCCAGACCGGCGGCTTGCATGACCTTCCCGACGACGGCTCCGAGGACCACCAGGCCCACCCCGACCCAGAACATCGGCCAGTTACCGAGGACCACCGCCAAGGTGCCCACAGCGAAGGCGATGGTGATGATGACGACGGCGGTCCACGCGGCGGGGGTGGATCCGTGGTCGTCGTGCTCGGGCGTGACGGGTGCGGACATACCCCTATCCAATCACTTCGGTGGCCGATCCTGGTCATCAGTGCTTGCTTCGGTGCTTGCTTCGGTGCTTGCTTCGGGGCCCGCTTCGAGTGTGGGATCGATACCGCGATCGAGGGCCTCCCAGGCGTCCCTCGGCGCACCCGTGCGGCGTTCGTACGAGCGGCCCAGCCCCGGCCAGGTGGGTCCGCGCACACCGATCACGATTCCCCCGATCAGGGCGATGACACCGCCGACCATGGCCAGGAGCGCAGCGAAGGTGTCGGTGCTCACCTCGCGCGCATCGCCCGGTGCGAAGGAACCCAGCCCGTCGACGGCCAAGGCCACGAAGGTGCCGACCACGATCACCGCGGCGGCGACGGTGATGAGCCCACCGGTGATCCGGCGTCCCCAACCGCGCGAGCCGATTACCGCGGCGATTCCGGCGAACAGCAGCACCGGCATCGCAGCGACGGCCGGAAGCATGCCCGATCCGCTGATCTCGACAACGCGCTGCGCCGCTTGGATCGTGGAATCGAGTTCGAGTCCTTGGCCAGCATCATCGCCAGCGCCAAGGAGGGCTTCGGTCGCGGTCAGCCACGGTCTCGACAGCGCCCACCAGGAAATCAGCGCTCCGGCGGCGACGGCGACCACGGCGGTGAAGTACTCGCGCCGCACGCTCGATGGAGCACTCACGAGGTCGCGCGCCCATGCGTTGGCTCGGCCGGACTTGGTCGGGACATGGCGTGCGACATCGCGTCCGCGGTCGCGACGGCGCGGATCACCGCGCCGGCCTTGTTCGCGCATTCGAGCGCTTCGGCGCTGGGGTCGGAATCAGCCACGATCCCCGCCCCAGCTTGCACATGCGCGACCCCGCCTTGGATGACCGCGGTCCGGATCGCGATCGCTACATCGACATCGCCGGAGAAATCGACATAGCCGACTACACCCCCGTATAGGCCGCGGCGGGTCGGTTCGAGTTCATCGATGATCTCCATCGCGCGAACCTTCGGCGCACCGCTCAACGTTCCCGCCGGGAAGGTGGCACGCAGCGCGTCGAGTGCCGACGCCCCATCGCGCAGGTGTCCCACCACCGTGGACACGATGTGCATGACGTGGGAGTAACGCTCGATTTGCATGAACTCGGTGACGTCGACGGTTCCCGGCACACAGACACGACCAAGGTCATTGCGTGCCAGGTCGACCAGCATCACGTGCTCAGCCCGCTCCTTGTCATCGCCGAGCAATTCATCCGCGAGCGCTTGATCGCTCACCGGATCAACTGCTCGCGGCCTGGTGCCCGCGATCGGGTGCACCGTGCAGTGCCGGTCACGCACCGTGACGAGTGCTTCGGGTGAAGAGCCGACGATCTCGAATGCGATCTCATCGCCCACTTCCTGGACTGTGGTGTCCCCGCTGGGGGCGGCGGGCATCCGGATCAGGTACATGTAGGGGCTGGGGTTGGCCGACCTTAGGACCCGGTAGACATCCAAGCCCTCGGCGGACGTGGGCAGCGAGTACCGCTGGGACAACACGATTTGGAAGGCATCACCCGCGGCGATGTAATCCTTCGCGGCGGCGACGGATCGCAGGTATTCATCTGGACTCGTGTGCGCCTGAACACTGGGCTCGTCGACGTCCGGCACCTTGGTGACTGCGGTCGCGTGCCCAGCGGACAGGTCGGCCTCCATCGAATCGAGTCGAGCGCAGGCCTCGTGCCAGGCCTCGTCGACCCGCTCGTCGCTGGCATCGAAGTTGATGGCGTTCGCGATCAAGGTCACCGTGCCTCGGAAGTGATCCAGCACCGCGAGATCGGTTGCCAGCAAGAACGCCATCTCCGGAAGTTCCACCACGGGCGGGTTGGCATCGGGAAGTTGCTCGAAGTGGCGCACGGCGTCGTAGGACAGGTAGCCGACGAAGCCGCTGGTCAACCGCGGACCGCTGGCGGATTCATCGCGCGGGGTGTGCAGCACGCGGGCGGATTCGGCGAGGACCTCCCAAGCAGACCCGGAAGTCGGCAGCCCCACCGGCACACGACCGAACCACTGCGCCTGGCCGTCCACTTCGGTGAGCATTGCCGCCGCGCGCACCCCGACGAAGGAGTAGCGCGACCACGAACGGCCTGCTTCGGCCGATTCCAAAAGGAACGTTCCCGCTCGCGAACCACATAGTTGCTCGAACAACCCGACGGCGGTGAGTCCATCGGCGAGCAACGTGCGCATTACCGGGATAACGCGATCGGACCTCGCTGCCTTCCGGAAACCAGCGAGGTCCAAGGAAGTCTCACCGTCCACCGGGGTCCCCCTCGACCTCGAAGCAACTCAGCGCCCCGGTATGGCAGGCGGGGCCGTGCTGGTCGACAACGAGCAAGACGGTGTCGCCATCGCAGTCCAGGTGCACTTCGCGCACCTGCTGGGTGTTTCCGGACGTCTCCCCCTTCACCCACTGCCGCCCGCGGCTGCGCGAGTAATAAGTACCGCGTTGCGTACGCAGGGTCTGGCGCAGGGCGTCCTCGTCCATCCAGGCCATCATCAGGACCCGACCGGAGTCTGCTTGTTGCACGATGGCCGGAACCAGACCGGCCTCGTCGAACCGAACGCGGGCGACGACCGCATCCATGGGTAACTCCAGCAGGTTGCTAGCCACCGGAGATCACCTCCGAACGGCGAGCCGGGTATCCCGCCTGCGCCAGGGCCCCCTTCGCCTCATCGATGGTGATGTCACCGAAATGGAACACGCTCGCCGCGAGAACGGCGTCCGCCCCGGCTTGGACCGCAACGGGGAAGTCCTCGATGCGACCGGCTCCACCGCTGGCGATAACCGGCACATCGACGGCCGCACGCACCATTTCGATCAACTCGGTGTCGAAGCCGGAGGTCGTTCCGTCGGCATCCATGGAGTTGAGTAGGACCTCCCCCGCGCCGCGCTGCACACCTTCACGGGCCCACGCGATGGCATCGATTCCGGTGCCACGCCGGCCACCGTGCGTGGTTACTTCGAATCCGCTAGCGGTCGAGGTACCTGCAGGGCAGCGTCGGGCATCCACGCTCAGGACCACGCACTGGGCCCCGAATCGTCGGCCCGCATCGGTCAGCAAGTTCGGGTCCGCGATGGCAGCGGTGTTCAAACTCACCTTGTCGGCTCCCGACCGCAGCAGTCGGTCGAAGTCCTCGACGCTGCGCACTCCCCCACCCACGGTCAGCGGGATGAACACCGTCTCGGCGGTTCGGCGCACGATGTCGTAGGTGGTTTCGCGATCTCCCGATGATGCGGTGATGTCCAAGAAGACGAGTTCATCGGCGCCCTGGGCGTCGTACCGCGCCGCCAACTCCACGGGGTCGCCGGCATCGCGCAGGCCCTCGAAGTTGACACCCTTGACCACGCGACCGGCATCGACGTCCAGACACGGGATGACCCGAATAGCGAGAGTCATGAGAGCGTCATGGTCGCGGCGGACCCCACTCATAGGGGTCGTAGCGGGCCTCGATCGCCGCGATGGCCTCAGCCAGTGTGAATGCGCCGTCGTACAAGGCACGTCCGATGATGGCACCTTCGATGCCATCGGAGGTCATGTCGGCGAGCTTGTGCAAGTCCTCGAGGTGCGAGATCCCGCCGGATGCGACGACCGGCGCCTTGGTCACTTTGCACACTTCGTGCAGCAAGTGGAAGTTCGGCCCCTTCATGGTGCCGTCCTTGTGCACGTCGGTGATCACGTAACGAGCGCAACCGGCGGCGTCGAGACGGCCGAGGGTTTCCCATAGGTCACCGCCCTCGGTGGTCCATCCGCGTGCGGCGAGGGTGTGGTGCTTGACGTCTAGGCCGACGGCGATGCGTTCGCCGTATTCACCGATCACCCGTTCGGTCCATTCGGGGTCCTCGAGCGCGGCGGTTCCCAAGTTGACCCGGGTGGCACCGGTCTCCAGGGCAGCCTGGAGCGTTTCATCGGTGCGGATCCCGCCGGAGAGCTCGATGCGAACGTGGTCGCGCAGGGAATGCACCACCTCGCGGATGACGCCTGAGTTGCTTCCCCGACCGAAGGCGGCATCCAGATCGACGAGATGGATCCAGGTGGCGCCCTGGTTCACCCACGAGCGGGCGGCATCGAGGGGTGCACCGTAGGTGGTCTCGGAGCCGGCCTTGCCCTGGACGAGTCGGACAGCTTGGCCATCGGCCACATCGACTGCAGGCAGGAGTTCGAGTAACGGGGGCTTGGTCACGCCGCTCAGCCTAGGCGAGGCTGCGAATCCAATTGCGGAGCACTACCGCACCAGCATCACCGGACTTCTCCGGGTGGAATTGGGTGGCACTGAGCGCACCGTGCTCCACGGCTGCCACGAAACGACCTCCGTAATCGCACCAGCCGACCAGCGGCCCTCGGCGAGGATCGTTTGCTTGGCGGTCGGGATCGACCGACTCCCAGGTGCGCACGCCGTAGGAGTGCACGAAGTAAAAGCGCTGATCCTCGACTCCCTCGAACAGCCGCGAGCCGTCTGGAACATCGATCGTGTCCCAGCCCATATGGGGTAGTACCGGCGCATCGAGCCTTTCCACCACGCCCGGCCACATCCCCAGGCCGTCGGAGCGCTCCCCATGCTCGACTCCGGAGGCGAACATCACCTGCATACCGACGCAGATGCCAAGGACCGCCCGACTTTCGGCGAGCCGGCCTTCGATGAGGGACTGACCACCGACATCCTCGATTCCGCGCATGCATGCGGCGAACGCACCTACGCCGGGAACGACCAAGCCGTCGCAGCGCAGGGCGTCTTCGCGGTTCGCGGTCACCTGCACTGTGGCGCCGGCCCGCTCCAATGCGCGTTGCGCCGAGCGGAGGTTTCCGCTTCCGTAATCGAGCACGACGACGCTCGGTGCGCTCATCTCAGGAGTCTTACGAGGCAGTCAGGGTCCCCTTGGTGGAGGGCACCCCCACGACCCGGGAATCACGGGCGATCGCATCGCGCAACGAACGCGCCACCGACTTGAACTGCGCCTCGACGACGTGGTGGGCGTTGCGGCCGCTGAGGACGCGCACGTGCAGGGTGATCTGGCTAGTAGCCACGATCGATTCCCAGATATGCCGGGTCAAAGTGGTGTCGTAGGAACCGATCAATTCCACGAGCTCGGGCTCCTCGTGGACGAGGTAAGGCCGCCCGGAAAGATCGACGGCGGATTGCACCAAGCATTCGTCGAGGGGAACCAGGGCGTCCCCGTAGCGGCGCAGGCCTGCCCGATCCCCCAGCGCCTCGTTCATGGCTTGACCCAGGGCCAGCGAGGTGTCCTCGACAGTGTGGTGCGAGTCGACTTCGAGGTCCCCCTCGGTGTGCACCGTTAGATCCAGCCCCCCGTGCTTGGCCAACTGCGCCAGCATGTGGTCGAAGAACGGCACACCGGTGGCGATATCGCTGGCTCCGGTGCCGTCGAGATCCAACTCGACGAGAACCGAACTCTCCTTGGTGTTGCGTTCCACGCGCGCGGTTCTGCTCATCGTCCCTTGCCATCCTTCGCTGCTCTCACGGCTAGAGGACCTCATCCAATGCCGCAACAAACCTAGCGTTCTCCTCGGGAGTGCCCACGGTGACCCGAAGCCAACCCGCCGGGCCCGTCTCCCGGATGAGTACACCTCGATCTAGCAGTGCGCGCCAGATCGCGTGCCGATCATCGAAGACCCCGAACAGGGCGAAATTGGCATCCGTCTCGGGCACCGTCAGATCGCGCTCACGTAGGGCCGCCACCAAGCGATCGCGTTCGATGCGCAGTACATCGAGCCCTTGCTGAAGTTCGCGGGCATGCGCCAGTGCGGTGCTGGCAACAGCTTGGGTGATGGCCGACAGGTGGTACGGCAACCGCACGATCGTGAGTGCGTCGATGACGTCCGGCGCAGCGGCTGCGTACCCCACACGCGCACCCGCCATGGCGAACGCCTTGCTCATGGTTCGAGTCACGATCAGGTTCGGATGGTCGGCGAGCAACGTCAACGCACTCGGTGTCCCCGAATGCCGGAACTCCGCGTACGCCTCGTCGACCACGAGCATGGCTCCCACCTGCGCCGCCGCCTGCGCGAGTTCGATCAGCTCACCGATCGGTACCGCGGTGCCACTGGGGTTGTTCGGGGAGGCAACGAGGACCAGCGCGGGTCGGTGCTCGGTGCTTCCGGTACCGCCGGTGATAGCGGCGAGGGCGTTAGCCATATCCACGGTGAAGTCCGCTGCCCGCGGGATCTCGATCAATTCGGTGAAGGACTCGCGTGCGTACTCGGGGTACATCGAGTAGGTGGGCGGGAAGGACACCGCACGGCGCCCGGGGCCGCCGAACGCGGCCATCACGTGTGCCATGACCTCGTTCGAGCCGTTCGCAGCCCAAATCTGCTCGGGTCCGAGCCGGACACCCGATTCACCGGCCAAGTAGTCGGCAAGGTCCTCGCGCAATCGCATGAAGTCCCGGTCCGGGTATCTGTTCAACGATGCCACGGCCCGCTCGACATTCGCTGCGATGTCACGAGCCAGAGCAGGCGATGGTGGGAATGGGTTCTCGTTCACGTTCAGGCGGACATCCACCTCGAGCTGCGGGGCTCCGTAGGGGACGATGCCGGCCAGGTCCTCGCGAACCGGCGGGCGGAATTCCGGCACGACTACTTCGGCCCGCGCAGGCGAACGGTTATGGCATCGCCGTGCCCGGGGAGGTCCTCGGCTTGGGCCAGCGCGACGACGTGTTCGGCGACGTCGGCCAGTGCCGTGTGGTCGTAGTCGATCACGTGAATGCCGCGCAGGAAGGATTGCACGGACAAGCCGGATGAATGCCGTGCCGCCCCCATGGTCGGCAGAACGTGGTTGGAACCGGCGCAGTAGTCACCCAGCGAGACAGGTGCCCACGGCCCCACGAAGATCGCGCCGGCGTTTCGAACGCGCATGGCGACATCGCGCGCTTCACGGGTGTGGATCTCGAGGTGCTCGGCGGCGTAGGCGTCGACCACCTGCAGTCCCTGCTCGATGTCCCGAACCACGATCACGGCGCTTTGAATCCCGGTGAGCGCTTCGGTGATCCGTTCGGTGTGCTTGGTATCGGCCACTTGGGTTCGTACTTCGTCGATGACGGCCTGGGCAAGTTGCTCGCTCGTCGTCACGAGTACCGCGGCGGCGATGACGTCGTGCTCGGCTTGACTGATCAGGTCCGCGGCCACGAAGCGGGGATCGGCGGAATCGTCGGCGAGGATCGCAACCTCGGTCGGTCCGGCCTCGGAATCGATACCGATGATTCCCTGTAGTGCGCGCTTGGCGGCGGTGACGTAGATGTTGCCCGGCCCGGTAACCAGATCCACAGGTTCGCAGCGCGAGCCGTCGTCGAGTTCGACCCCGTAGGCGAGCATCGCGACGGCTTGCGCGCCACCGACCGCGTAGACCTCCTCGACGCCGAGCAGGGCGCACGCGGCGAGCACCGTGGGGTGCGGCCAGCCGCCGAAATCGCGCTGCGGAGGGCTGACGACGACCAGTGACTCGACGCGTGCTTCTTGTGCGGGCACCACGTTCATGACCACGCTGCTGGGGTAGACGGCGCGACCACCGGGTACGTACAGACCCACCCGGGCGACCGGGAGCCAGCGCTCGGTGACCGAGCCACCCGGGACGACTTCGGTGATCACATCGACTCGGCGTTGATCGGCGTGCACCTTGCGGGCCCGCTCGATGGCAACCTCCAGGGCCGCGCGTACCGATGGGTCGAGCCGCTCGAGGGCGTCGGCGATAACCGCGGTCGGCACCCTCAGCGAGTCGGGTCGGACTCCGTCGAACTTCTCGCAGGCATCGAGCACGGCGGCCGCCCCGCGCTGTTGGACATCGTCGAGAGTCGGTTTGATGATGGTGCCTGCGTCGGCGAGATCCATGGCGGCACGAGGTACCTGCGAGCGCGGATCCGCCGCGGATTCCCGGACGTCGATGAGACGAAGCACAAAGTGAAGTCTACGCTCGTTGCATGGACCCGCAGTTGCCGCTCTTCCCGCTGACAACGGCGCTGGTTCCCGGCTTGGTCCTGCCCTTGCACATCTTCGAGCCGCGTTACCGCTTGATGGTCGATGAATTGCTCGCCAAACCCGAGGACGAACGCGAGTTCGGGATCGTCGCCGTACGCGAACGACACCTCGGGGCGATCAACTCACCGGAGGTCTCCCCTAGCCAGGCAGATGAGTTCTTCCCCGTAGGCGTCACGGCGGTCCTGCGTCAGGCCGATCGCTTGGAAGATGGCCGCTACGACATCGTCACCGTCGGGGGGCGCCGCTTCAACGTGCAGCAGGTGGATCGCTCCGCACCGCTGTTGCGCGCCAGCGTGGATTTCCTGGACGAACCGGACGTGGACCCCGACGATCCAGGTATCCGAGGAATCGTCGAGCGAGCAAAGCGTTCTTTCGAGCGCTACCGCGCCGCGCTCGGTGGTCGGCTGGACGAACAGCGCCCCGAGGATGAGCAGATCCCCGATGATCCAACCGTGCTCAGCTACCTGATCACCGCTGCGCTGATCATCGACGCCACTACCCGCCAGGAGCTGCTCGTCTCTTCGGACGCGCGTACGCGGTTGGTGACCGGGATCGGTGTGCTGGACACCGAGGCGGCGCTCATCGGTGCACTCGGTGCGGTCCCCGCCCTGGACTTGCTGAACTCGGCGCCTTCGGCGAACTAGCGATGCGGTGAAGGACCGTTCGGCAAGCACACCGGCATTGCGCTTCCTTCGCACGCAAGGAATCGCGCACGAAGTGCATCGCTATCCGCACGAACCCGGGACGTCGAACTTCGCACAGGAGGCCGCTTCGGAGTTGACTCGGCTGTTGGGCTGCGACCCGTCTGCGGTCTTCAAGACCTTGGTCTGGATAGTCGATGGGCGCGCGTGCTTCGCGCTCGTGCCCGCGACCGAACAGGTCGCAGCGAAGCGACTAGCGGCCGCGCTCGATGGCCGCAATGCCACTCTCGCCGACGAGCGCAGCGCACAACGGATATCGGGCTCCACCCTCGGCGCGATCAGCCCACTTGCGCCACGGAAAGTAGTACCGGTGGTCATCGATGTCGCCGCCCGCGATCACGAGCGGATCTTCGTTAGTGGGGGCCACCGCGGTGTGGAGGCAGAGCTCGCCCCCGCGGATCTGATCGCAGCAACCAACGCGACCGTCGCAGTTATCGCGCGCGGCTCGCGCGATAACTAGCCAGCAGGTCAAAGAACGCCAGGACGGCCACCACGGTGGCAGAGGCGATGGCCCAGACCAGGTAGACCCCGGGCATCGTGACGTCCAGTGGCGCGTCGACGAGGAATTCCACATCCGTCGTGGCCACCAGACCCTCGATGTCGACCGACCCAAGGCGCGTGCCCACTTGCCACATCGCCGCGGTGCCCAGTGCGCTGGCCACCAGCCCCGCGGTGAGTACTCCCAACAGGTGTTGACGTCGCATCGCGGCCAACGCGATGGTCAAGATCACCCCGGCGACGAGCGCAATAGCGGCGAAGGCGATATCCGCTGCGAGGTATTCCTCGGGCTGGAATCCCTGTGGGCGAGTGCCATCGGGCTGGATCACGATCGGCACCCGTGGCGCCAAGCGCCACCACAAGACACCGAGCGCGGCGCCACTGAGCACGCCGGCCACTGCTCCGGCGATCACCAAGGATGCCAGCGGGCGCTCTCGGCGTGGCTGTTTCGCGAGCGTCGGATCCGACACGGCAACCGGAGGGTGTTCGGGAGGCGGCTGCGTGGCCGACGGCGGCGTCACGGTGGAACGGTACGCCACCTTCACTAGTGCAGGCAGTTCGCGCCCAGCAACGCCTTGAGATCTCCGTAAAGGGACGCCGACGGGCTCACCCGCAAGGCATCGTCGATGCGTAGGACCGTGGTGCGGGTGCCCCCGGTGAGGTGCAGTTGCACCTCGGTGGTTCCCGGATGCTGCCGCAGCACGTCCTTCAACCGCTCGACCAATGGTGGGACGCAACGCGCCGCGGCGAGCGATAGCCGAACCGGCCCGGAGGATGCCTGGGACAGATCCGGGGTATCGACCTCCATCGCAATCAATCGAAGGCCATCTTCGTCGCTGCGCTCGGCTCGCACGCGGATCGTGACGATGGAATCCTCAACGAGCGAGGTAGCAACCGAAGCGTAGGTCTGCGGGAAGACCATGACCTCGACCGCTCCATCGAGGTCCTCGAGCCCGACGATCGCCCACGCCGATCCCTTCTTCGTGGTCTTGCGCTGGACGTTGGTGAGCAACCCGGCGATCGTCACGACCGCCGACTCCAGCGAATCGTCGGTCAGCAACGAGGCCAACGATCGGTCGGCCATAGTCGCGAGCGCGTGCTCTAGGCCGTTGAGCGGGTGGTCGGAGACGTAGAGCCCGAGCATGTCGCGCTCGTGGGCCAGCAGCACCGACTTGTCCCACTCCCCCACCGGGATCGGGGTGCGCTCGGCGAGCCCGGCGCTGTGCTCGTCGTCTGGGTCATCGAGATCACCTGCGGCACCCAGACCGGCGAACAGATCGAATTGGCCGGCGGCCTCCGCCCGTTTGATCTCCACTGCGGAATCGATCACCAACTCGTGGACGGTCACCAATCCCTTGCGGGTGTGCCCGAGGGAGTCGAAGGCTCCGGCCTTGATGAGCGATTCCACCACCCGTCGGTTGCACACGGCGATATCGGACTTGGCGATGAAATCGTGGAAGTCGGTATACCGACCGGCTGAGATGCGGGTGTTGATGATCGATTCGACGACTCCATCACCAACGTTGCGGATCGCCGACAACCCGAATCGGATATCGCTGCCCCGCGCGGTGTAGGCACCGTCGGATTCATTGACATCGGGCGGTAGGACCTTGATGCCCATGCGTCGACATTCACCGAGGTAGATCGCGCTTTTGTCCTTGTCGTCTTGGACACTCGTCAACAGCGCTGCCATGTACTCGGCCGGGTAGTTCGCCTTCAGGAACGCCGTCCAGTACGACACGAGTCCGTACCCCGCCGTGTGCGCCTTGTTGAAGGCGTAGTCCGAGAACGGAACCAGGATCTCCCACAGGGTGTCGATTGCGGCGTCGCTGTAGCTCTGCGCGCGCATGCCGTCGCGGAACGGCACGAATTCCTTTTCCAGGATCTCCTTCTTCTTCTTGCCCATCGCGCGGCGCAGCAGGTCGGCTTTGCCCAGGGAATAGCCCGCGAGTTCCTGGGCGATCGCCATGACCTGTTCTTGATAGACGATCAAGCCGTAGGTATCCCCGAGGATCCCTTCGAGCGGTTCGGCGAGTTCAGGGTGGATGGGCACTACCGGCTTGCGACCGTTCTTGCGGTCGGCGTAATCGTTATGTGCGTTCGCGCCCATCGGTCCTGGTCGGTACAACGCCAGCACAGCGGAGATGTCCTCGAAGTTGTCCGGTTGCATCGAACGCAGCAACGAACGCATTGGCCCGCCATCGAGCTGGAAGACACCGAGGGTGTCGCCTCGGGACAACAACTCGTAGGTGGCCGGGTCATCGAGTGTGATCTCCTCCAAAACGATTCGCTGCCCGGTGTTCTTCTCGATGTTGTCCAGGCAATCGTCCAGGACAGTGAGGTTGCGAAGGCCGAGGAAGTCCATCTTCAACAAGCCGAGGGACTCGCAGGCACCCATATCGAACTGCGTGATCACGGCGCCGTCTTGCTCGCGACGCCAGATGGGGATGACATCGAGCAACGGCTCCCGGGACAAGATCACGCCCGCCGCGTGCACCCCCGGCTGACGCTTGAGGCCTTCGAGGCCCTTTGCGGTGTCGATCACCTGGCGGGCTTGTTCGTCCGACTCGTACAGCGATCGGAAATCGGCAGCCTCGCCGTATCGGGAATCCCCGGGATCGAACGCTCCCGCAAGCGAGATATCCCTGCCCATTACCGAAGGTGGCATCGCCTTCGTGATGCGGTCACCGAGGGCGTAGGGGTAGCCGAGCACACGCGCGCTGTCCTTGATCGCGGCCTTCGCCTTGATCGAGCCGTAGGTCACGATCTGAGCCACCCGCTCCTCGCCGTACTTCTCGGTCGCGTAGCGGATCATGTCGGCCCGCCTGCGCTCGTCGAAGTCGATGTCGATATCGGGCATGGAGATGCGATCGGGATTCAAGAAGCGTTCGAAAAGCAGCCCATGCTGCAACGGATCCAACTCGGTGATGCCCAGGGCGTAGGCGATCATCGCGCCCGCTGCCGATCCTCGGCCAGGGCCCACGCGGATTCCGTTCTCCTTCGCGTAGCGGACGAGGTCGGCGACGACCAGGAAATAACCGGGATACCCCATCTGCGAGACGACCTGTAGCTCGTACTCGGCTTGCGCACGGACGTCGTCGGGGACAGCACCGTGATAGCGGGTGGCCAGACCACGCTCGACTTCGGCGACTAGCCAGGACTCCTCGGACTCGCCCGCCGGAACCGGGAATCGCGGCATCAAGTTGGCGCCTTCGTCGAAGGCAACATCGCACCGCTCGGCGATGAGCAAAGTGTTGTCACACGCCTCGGGCAACTCGGCCCAGACCCGGCGCATCTCCTCCGCGGACTTGACGTAGAAGTCGCGGGCGTCGAACCGGAACCGCTTCGGGTCGTCCATGGTGGTTCGTGTTCCCACGCAGAGCAGCACCTCGTGGGTGTCGGCGTCGTCGGCGTGCACGTAGTGCAGATCGTTCGTGGCGATCAGCGGCAGGTCGAGGTCACGGGCGATCCGCAGCAGGTCCTCTCGGAAGCGCCGCTCGATGGCAAGGCCGTGATCCATGACCTCGCAGAAGTAGTTCCCGGCCCCGAGGATGTCGCGGAAATCCGCCGCCGCGCTGCGCGCCTTGTCGAAATCCCCCGCCTGCAACCAGCGGTTGACCTCGCCGCTGGGGCATCCGGTCGTGCCCATCAGCCCCTTCCCGTGCCGCTCGAGCAGTTCACGGTCGAAGCGGGGCTTGTGGTACTGACCTTCGAGGCTTGCCAGGGAGGACAACCGAAAGAGGTTGTGCATCCCGGCGGTGTTCTCCGCCCACAAGGTCATGTGGGTGTAGTTGTGCTTACCTCTGCCGGCACCGGGATCCTCGGGCGTTCCTTCGTCGAAGCCACCGCCGAAGTCGAAGGGACGGCGCTCGGCGCGACCTTGCGGTGCGTAGTAGCCCTCCAAGCCGATGATCGGCTTGATGTCCGCTGCGCGCGCTGCGGTGAAGAAGTCGTAAGCGCCGTAGAGGTTGCCGTGATCGGTCATCGCGATCGCCGGCATGTTCAACCGCTTGGCCTCCGCCATGAGATCCGGCAGTCGAGCGGCGCCATCGAGCATCGAGTACTCGGTGTGCACATGCAGATGGACGAAGTCCCCGCGTGATTCGCTCACGGCCGCACCCCGGGTGCAAGAAGGGGGGCCCAGATTCGCGAACGCACTGCTTCACCCTAGGCCAGGAACCGGCGGGCCTTCAGGAAGGCAGGCCGTCCAGCAGCCGATCCAGCGCTGTTTGCAGGTCGGCGGGGTAAGGGCTGGTCACGACGATCCGCTCGCCGGTACGCGGATGGTCGAAACCCAACTGCCTCGCATGCAACCACTGCCTCGTGAGCCCCAGCGATGCGGCCAAGGTTGGGTCCGCTCCGTAGGTGGAATCGCCCACGCACGGATGCCGCATCGCGGCCATGTGCACCCGGATCTGATGGGTCCGACCGGTCTCTAGGTGCACCTCGACGAGCGAGGCCCGTGGCCACGCCTCCAGGGTGCGGTAGTGAGTAATGCTCGGGCGCCCAGCGGCGACGACCGCGTACTTGTAATCCTTGGTCGGGTGGCGGTCGATCGGAGCATCGATCGTGCCCTCGAGCGGATCGAGCAGCCCGTGGACGACCGCGTGGTACTCCTTGTCAACCGTGCGCTCCTTGAACTGCGCCTTCAAGGACGAGTAGGCCAGCGGAGTCTTGGCCACCACCATGGCACCGGTCGTCCCGACGTCGAGCCGGTGCACCACTCCCTCGCGCTCGGCGGCTCCCGTGCCCGAGGGTGCGTGCCCGGCGGCGGCGACGGCCCCGGTCACGGTGGGCCCGTGCCATCCCGGGCTCGGGTGCGCCGCCATCCCCACTGGCTTATCGACGACGACGAGATCCGCATCCGCCCACAGCACCGGTAGCTCCAGCGACGCCGACCGATGCCTCGAAGGATCGATCGACGGATCGATCGACGGATCGGACTTAGGGCCGGCGTCGGTACGCGCATCGGCTTCGGTATCGAGCTCGCCGACCTCGATCCATTCATCGGGGCCGAGCCGGTGGGACTTCACGACCGACTTCCCGTCCACGAGCACCCCACCCTTTTCAACCAAGGTCTCCACTCGTGCCCGGGACAGGCCAAGCATGCGGGCAAGGGCCGAATCCAATCGTTCGCCCACGAGTCCGGGAGGAACCGGGAGGGTGCGGCTCACCGCTCTCCCTCGGGTGCTGCAGGGTCCTGCGACGCGGAGCCACCCGCTGCGGGGTCCTCCCCTTCAGGTTCGTCCGAGAGCGGCACACCACGCCAAGCCAGGAAGATCATGGCGATAGCGGCGAAGGTGATCGACATGTCCGCGATGTTGAAGATCGGGAAGTTCGGCAGACCGATGAAGTCCACGACCGATCCCATGCCCGGCGACGGTGGCCTAGTCAGCCGGTCGATCAGATTGCCTAGCAGCCCACCGAGGAGCCCGCCGAGCGCCAGCGCCCACGGCACGGAGGTGATGGTGCGGGAGAACCGGATGATGACCACGCCCACGATCACCGCGATGGTCGTGAACACCCAGGTATAGCCGGCCCCGATCCCGAAGGCGGCACCGCTGTTCTCGGTGTACGTAAATCGCAGCAACGGACCCACGAGGTAGATCGGACCCTCGCCGGCTTCGATCCTTGGCTGCATGACCGCCACCGCCCAGACCTTGGTCAACTGGTCGACGACGACGATGCCCGCAGCGCTCGCGAGCAAGATGGCGAGCACTCGAGATCGGGGCGAGGAAGGCATCACAGCAGCCTAGGGGGCCTACCCACGCGGCCCACGGGCCAGGAAAGCTAAAAGCGCTCTTCAGCTTCCTTGCACGAGCGGCACAGCGTCGCCCGCGGAAAGGCCTGCAACCGGAATTTGCCGATCGGTTTGCCGCAGGACTCGCACACCCCGTAGGAGCCATCCACGATCCGAGCCAGCGCGTGGTCCACCTGGTCGAGCATGTCCCGGGCGTTGTTGGCCAGTGACATCTCGTGCTCGCGCTCGAATGTCTTGCTGCCGGCGTCGGCTTGGTCGTCGCCGGCGCCATCGCCGGAATCGCGGATCAGATCGGCCAGCCCCTCCTCAGCGGTGGCGATCTCCTCCAGCAGCCGGGTCTTCTCCCGACCCAATTCCTCGCGCACCTCGCGCAGTTCGGCATCCGTCCACGGCGACTCGTCCTCCCGCACCACGGGTCGCCGCTTGGGTTTGGCCACCTTCTTAGCCGGCGCCTTCTTAGCCGCCACCTTCTTGGCCGGCGCTTTCTTCGCCACCTTCTTGGCCGG
>CAZJYN010000005.1:0-21483 GCA_964550285.1 uncultured Rubrivirga sp. | reverse complement strand
GCCACCTTCTTGGCCGCCTTCTTGGCAGGTGTCTTCTTCGCGGCAGTCTTCTTGGCCATCGCAGCCCCCTTGGGTGATGAAGACCCCGCGCGATCGGTATCCGCGCCGGGATCGGGGAATAGTAGGACCGCTCGGGCGCCCACCGGTCACCGGCACGCCGACACCCGCGGCACTATCCTGCCCGCTTGGATGGGAGGCGATATGTATAACGCCGTGCCCGCGCAGGTCGACCTGCCGGCCATGGAGCGCGAGATCTTGGGGCTGTGGGACCGCGAAGCGGTCTTCGAGCGCACGCTGCAAGGTTCGGATGATCGCCCACTGTGGACCTTCTACGAGGGTCCCCCAACGGCGAACGGCACTCCAGGCGCCCACCATGTCGAAGCCCGGGTCTTCAAAGACATCTTCCCGCGGTACCGCACGATGAAGGGCTACTTCGTGCCCCGCCAGGCCGGCTGGGACTGCCACGGCCTGCCGGTCGAACTCGCCGTCGAACGCGAACTGGGTTTCACCGGCAAGCAGGACATCGAGGACTACGGGATCGCGGAATTCAATGCGCGTTGCCGGGAGTCCGTCTTGCGCCACGTCGATGAATTCACCCAGATGAGCACCCGGATGGGCTTTTGGGTCGATACCGACTCGGCCTACTGGACGATGAACCCCGAGTATGTGCAAAGCGTGTGGTGGTCGTTGAAGACGATCTTCGATGCAGGACTGCTCGTCCAAGATCACCGGGTCGCCCCGTACTGCCCGCGGTGCGGCACCGGGTTGAGCGACCACGAACTGGCCCAGGGCTACGAGACCGTGGTGGATCCGTCGGTCTACGTACGCTTCCCGGTGACCGGACAGGTTGCAGGTGCGCTCGCCGACTACCCCGACGCCGCCCTGCTGGTGTGGACGACCACCCCGTGGACCCTCGTCTCGAACACCGCCGTGGCCGTCCTGCCCGATGCGACCTACGCCGTGGTCCAACGCTCGAACTCAGAACAGCTCATTTTGGCCACCGAGCGCATCGAGGGCGTCTTCGGCGACGAAGAAGTCGAGATCCTCACCACGATGCCCGGACGCGATCTGGAGCGCGTCACCTACCAGCGACCGTTCGATCTGGTGGATATTCCCGATGCCCACTTCGTGATACTCGCGGACTACGTCACCACCGACGACGGCACCGGCCTGGTGCACCAAGCCCCCGCCTTCGGCGCCGATGACCTCGCTAGTTGCCGGGAATACGGACTCCCGGTGGTGAATCCGATCTCGGCGGACGGTCACTTCATCGATTCGGTCCCCATGGTCGGTGGCGCGTTCTTCAAGAAGGCCGACGAGACGCTCACCACCGATCTCGCCGATCGCGAACTGCTGTTCCGTCGCGACCCCTACGAGCACTCCTATCCGCACTGTTGGCGGTGCCACACACCGTTGCTGTACTACGCGCAACCGTCCTGGTACATCAAGACCACCGCCAAGAAGGACGAACTGCTCGCCGAAAACGAGAAGACGAACTGGTACCCCGAGACCATCAAGTGGGGTCGCTACGGCGATTGGTTGACCAACAACGTCGATTGGGCGTTGTCCCGCAATCGGTACTGGGGAACTCCGCTACCTATCTGGCGCTGCCCCGCCGGCCACTTGACCGCCGTCGGCTCCCTAGCCGAACTATCCGAACTCTCCGGTCAGGACGTCACCGAGGTGGACCCGCACCGGCCGTTCGTCGATGACATCACCTTGCCCTGTCCGGAGTGCTCCGAACTCGCCAACCGGGTGCCCGAGGTCATCGACTGTTGGTATGACTCCGGGGCCATGCCCTTCGCGGCGCTGGGCTACCCGCACCAGGAAACCGAACGCTTCGAGCGGCAGTACCCGGCTGACTTCATCTGCGAAGCCATCGACCAAACCCGCGGTTGGTTCTATTCCCTAATGGCGGTCGGCACCCTGGTCTTCGGACGCTCCTCCTACAAGAACGTCGTCTGCCTTGGTCACATCCTCGACGAAGACGGTCGCAAGATGAGCAAGCACCTCGGCAACGTGCTCGAGCCGATCCCGCTGATGGACGAGCACGGCGCCGATGCCGTGCGCTGGTTCATGCTGGCGTCCGGGTCACCGTGGCAGGCGCGGCGGGTGGGCCATGCGGCGATCGCGGACGTCGTGCGGCGCACGTTGCTCACCTACTGGAACACCGTGTCCTTCCAGGCGCTGTACGCACGCACGGCCGGTTGGCAGCCAGGCGATGTAGCGCCGGAACCAGCGCAGCGGCCGGCCATCGACCGCTGGGTGCTCTCGACCGCGGGGCGATTGGCTCGCGAAGTGGACGATGCGTTGGAGAATTTCGATACCCAGCGAGGCGGTCGTGTCCTGGCCAGCTTCATCGACGATCTGTCCAACTGGTACGTACGCCGCACGCGCCGACGCTTCTGGGACGGCGATCCCGCCGCGCTGGCCACATTGCACGAGGCGCTGCGCATCGTCACCTTGTGCTTGGCGCCCTACACACCCTTCATCAGTGAACGGGTCTGGCAGGACCTCTTCCGCCCCACGGATCCAGATGCACCGGTCTCGGTACATCTGGCCGGCTGGCCCACGATCGAGGACTCCCTGATCGATGAGGACCTAGAACGCAATATGACCAAGGTGCGATCGGTCGTGGAACTCGGACGGGCTGCGCGCGCATCGAGCAGTATCCGAACCCGCCAACCGCTCTCGCGCGCACTGGTGTCAGCCCCGGGTTGGTCGCAACTTCCAGCGGAACTCATCGCCGAAGTCAGCGAGGAGTTGAACGTCCGGTCGGTGCAACCACTGGACTCCGATGCCGGACTGGTCGATATCTCGATCAAGGCGAACTTCCGCGCCCTCGGCGCGCGTTTCGGAAAGCAGACACCGGTCGTGGCCGCAGCGATCACCGGGGCCGATCCGATCGCGCTGTCCCACGATCTACGTTCCCAGGGACAGGCCGAGGTGAGTATCGACTCCGGCACCGTGCAGATCGGTCCCGAAGACGTCTTGATCACCGAGTCCCCACGCGAAGGCTGGGCGGTCGCAAGCGACGCCGAGGAGTCCGTGGCGATCGACTTGGCTATCGACGACGACCTCCGCCGCGCGGGACTAGCTCGCGAGGTGGTTCGGGTGATCCAGGAGGCCCGCAAGGCTTCGGGCTTCGAGATCACCGACCGCATCGTCATCACCTGGTCGACCCAGGACGCCGACATGCAGGCGGTCATCGGGGACCACGGCGCGGATATCGCCACCGAAGTGCTCGCCACCGAGGTGAACGAACGCACACCCGACGCCCAGACGATCGCTACGGAATTGCCACTACAGGTGGCTATCGAGCGAGTGGGCGGCTAGTTAGCTCGAGGAGTTCGGTGCCTGGGGGACGTGCACCGAATCCACCAATTCGAGTTGCCTCTGCAGCATTTCGCGGACGTCGTTGCGAATGCGCCGAAGATCATCGAGCGGTTCGATGCCTTCCACACCGGTCGACTCAAGCACCACCACGGGATTTTCCGCAGTGGATTCCACATCCGTTGCCGGCGTGCGGGCCTCGTCGAGTTCGGCCTGCTCGGCCTGGATAGCCTCGAGCCGACCTTGGATCTGCTGCACTTGGGACCGGAGTGCTTCGGCTTCGTCTTGCACTCGTCGATAGTTGTCGGCGTACGCGGCTAGCGCCTTCTCCACGCGATCGAGGAACTCGTCTACCTCACTGATGTCGTAGCCGGCCCGAACACGGGTCGTTCCAAAGCGCACCTCGCGTACGTCGTTCGCGCTCAGGTCCACGGAAGTGACCCTAGAGCAGCACGACGAAATTGATCAGCAACTGCACGCCGAGAATGAGGACTAGGAACGCTAGGTCCAGTGAGACGCTGCCCAGTCGCAACGGCGGGATCACCTTGCGCAGCGCACGAAGCGGCGGGTCGGTGAGCGAATACACGAATTCCGCGACGAGCAGGATCGGACCACTGGGCTCCCAGGATCGGGCGAAGATCCGCACGAAGTCGAAGACAAGCCTTCCGATCAGGATGAGCCAATAAAGCCACAGCACGGTGGCAAGGACCTGGCCGATGCTGCTCAACAGCGAACACTCCCCTGGTGGGTGGAACCGTACGACGACGTATTAACTCTGGTTGAAGAATCCATCTTCCGCTATCTGGGCCCGGGCCTGATCACCGAGGTCCACGTTGGCCGGTGAGAGCAAGAACACCTTGCCGGTGACACGCTCGATGGTGCCATGCAGACCGAACACCAGACCTGCCGCGAAATCGATGATCCGCTTGGCGTCGAGATCGTCCATATCGCCGAGGTTCATGATCACCGGGATACCCGAGCGGAACTCCTCGCCGATCCGCCGCGCATCGTTGTAGGAACGCGGATGGATCGTCTCGATGCGACTGAGATCACCGACAGGAACTCCCCGCCCGGGCATCGGAGCGCTGGTCGGCAGCCGCTCGGGGCCGCTATCTGGACGCACGGTCCGCACGGCCCGCGGCTCATTGATGGGGCGGACGCTGCGGACCTCGTAGACGTCCTCTTCGGCTTCGACGTCGTACCTATCGCGAAAGCCGCGGCGGGACCGCTCTTCCTTGCGGTCGCGTCGGTTCGGTCGCTCGACTTCCTCGACATCGTCGTAGGTGTCGTAGGAGTCGTCCTCGACGAGACCGAGGTACACCGCCATCTTGCGCATCGCACCGGCCATGGCGTACCTCCTTCGTCCGTTCGGCCCGCGTTGGGGCGTTTTCGCGCAGCCGGAGTCGGCTGCAGCGCTTAGACGCTACTGCACCCGGGGGCGTTGCCCGAGTACCGCGCCACCTATGCGTACCTGTGTCGCACCCGCCTCGATCGCCGCTTCTAGATCCCCGCTCATTCCCGCCGACAGCACCGTGGCCTCGGGGTGTTCGGTGCGCAGCGCCGCCGCTACCTGCGCCAAGTCCGCGAACGCTCGCCCCGGCTCGATGCCGGAGTCCGGGTGCGGGGCCACGGCCATCAGCCCACCCAAACGCACCGCAGGTCCCGCCCCCGCGATGGATTCCGCGATCGCCGGAACGTCCGTGGGTCTCGCGCCACCTCTATCGACGGCGTCGGGGCCATCCAGGCTCACCTGGATCAGCAGTTCGAGCGGCGAACCCGGATTTCGCACTTGCTGCGCGCCACGGGCCAGGCGCGGCACCAACGAGGCCCTGTCCACCGACTCCACGACATCGGCCCACTGCGTGATTGATGCTGCCTTATTGCTTTGTAGCCGTCCGACCATGTGCCAGCGCAATGCCCGATCGTGCACCTCGGCGCGTTTGGCCTTGGCTTCTTGATCCCGGTTCTCCCCGACATCGCCGACTCCCTGTTCAGCCAAGATGTCCACATCCGAAGCTGGGAAGGTCTTGGTGATCACGACCAGCAAGACGTCGTCCGTGCGCCCCGCCTGCTGCTTGGCGCGCTCGATGCGCGTTCGAACCTGCGCCAAGTTCGCAGCGATCTCCTGGCGTCGTCGTTCGTCGGGACTCATCCGCGCGCCATCACAAGCGCGTGGCGTCCGGTGCGCGCCGACGGCCCGCCGTACTGCACTGCTCGCCGCAGGCTGTACCAGCGCTCATCCTCACGCGTGCAACCAAAGCGCGTCACGACATCGACCCCCTGCTCGACAAGCGCCGCGTGCACGCCGGCGCCGATATCGATGCCCCACGCAAACTGGGTTCCCGGACTTTGGCGCACAACCGCGCTTCGGGCAACGACGCTCGAGCACGAATCCTCGATCTCCTCGCATCGTTCGACCGGCACCGGGTAACACGCACCACAGATGGCGGGTCCTTGCACCGCTGAAAACCGCACCGCTCCTCGCTCACGAAGCACCCCGATCGTGGCGCCCACGATGTCGGCGACGAGCCCCTTCCATCCGCAGTGCAGCACCGCGATCTCAAGCTCGCCGTTCGTGCGCTGCGCACTAATTCCCACGACCGCACAGTCGGCCCCTAGCGCCGCGAGCCCGAGGGTGGGGACGTCGGTTACCAACGCATCCGCAGCGCCTACCTGCCCTGCAGCGGCCACCGTCCGCACCCGGGCGCCGTGTTCGGCTTGGACGAAGGCGACATCGGTGATGCCCGAGAAGGCTTCGATCACCGACCCCCTGTTCGCGGCGACCGACAATGGATCATCGCCGACGTGCGCAGCGAGGTTCGATTCGGCGAATGCGCCGGTACTGGCGCCGCCGAACCGCGTGGTCAGGCACCAACGTGCTCCCGCGAGCTCGCCGCGATCCACCCGTAGGTCGGGGAAGTGCCTACCCATGGTCGACGGCTGCACACCCCCTGTCGGTGGTGCCATGCCGACCTCCCGCTCTACTTCAGGAAGTCCGGTACGTCTAGATCGTCACCAGCGTCATCGAAGACGACAGTTCGCGGTTGCTGGACCGTTGGGATGTCGCCGGTGGCATCCGAGGCCGAGGACACCGGGGCGACCTTGCGCGCCGGCGGCTCCCCGCCTTCGAAGCCCGCGGCGATCACCGTGACCCTGACCTCATCGCCCAGGGTGTCGTCGATAACCGCACCGAAGATGATGTTGGCTTCCGGGTGCGCCGCATCGCTCACCAGTCGCGCCGCCTCGTTGATCTCGAATAGACCAAGGTCGCTACCACCGGAGACCGAGAGCAGGACACCGTGCGCTCCGTCGATGCCGGCCTCGAGTAACGGACTGGAAATCGCCTTCTCGGCTGCCTGCATGGCTCGATCCTCACCACGCGCCGATCCAATTCCCATCAGCGCCGAACCTGCAGCGTGCATCACGGACTTGACATCGGCGAAGTCCAAGTTGATCAGGCCCGGTGTGGTGATCAAGTCGGTGATCCCGGAGACGCCCTGCAACAGCACGTGATCAGCCTGACGGAAGGCATCGATGACGCTGATCTCACGATCGGCGAGGGAGAGCAGGCGGTCGTTGGGGATGACGATGAGGGTGTCGACCTCAGCGCGCAGATCCTCGACGCCTTGGTCGGCCTGCACCTGACGACGGCGTCCCTCGAAGCCGAACGGCCGCGTCACGACACCGATCGTCAGCGCACCGAGCGACTTGGCCACCTTCGCCACCACGGGCGCGCCACCGGTTCCGGTTCCGCCACCTTCGCCAGCGGTAACGAACACCATGTCCGCGCCCTGCAGGACCTCCTCGATTTCCTCGATGTGGTCTTCGGCGGCCTTGCGACCCACCTCAGGGTTCGCGCCGGCGCCGAGTCCGCGGGTGAGCTCGCGACCGATATCCAACTTCACATCGGCATCGCTCATCAGCAACGCCTGCGCGTCGGTGTTGATCGCGATGAACTCGACGCCTTTGAGTCCGACCTCGATCATCCGGTTCACGGCGTTCACGCCGCCGCCACCGATGCCGACGACCTTGATCACTGCCAGGTAGTTCTGGGGAGCCGCCACAGCTCGTCCTTTCGATCACGCCGGCGCGAGGGGGCGCACCGACTGGTGCGGCCGAGCGGGAAAGTCTCAACCTCTACTTCAGGTCAAAACTTCGGCCCTGCCCGAGCCGGCGGGAGAGTAGGGGGTGGGGCGGGTGTTACGCAAGCACAAACCCGCGTCGGATCCCACTTAGCTCGAAAATCGGTGCGCTAGTCCTTCGGCCCGCGTTCATCGAAAGTGGTCGGCAACCGTGGCGCGCTTACGTCGTAACCCTTCGCACGACGTGGCAGCAAGGCGGTCAGTACCTCGGCCTTGAACTCCGGTTCCTGCGCGTTGCCCCACCGAACGATGGCGTCATTACCCAACCGCAGCCGGATGTCATCGGGGCTGACCGCCTGCACGTCGCGAACTCGACGTTCGATGTCCGCTGGTATCGAGGCGACCACCGCGACGGCTTCGGGAATGGCGCGAGCCTCCCCGCGAATAACCGGATCGGTCAGCCACAACCCACCGGGCGGATCGAAGACGATTCCGGATTCATCGACTCCCTGCCGCACGGGTTCGCCATCGGGGTCGAAGGGATTCGGTGACTCCACGACCGCCACCGGCGTGCGCTCGGTGACAGCGAGCACCACCGAGCCCGGCCACGCTCGTCGCACTTCCACTTCCTGCACCCAGGGCAACTCCAACACGCGGTCTTGGGCTCCGGTGCTGTCGAGTCTGGCGAGCGGCTCGCCGACGGGGATCGATGCGGCGGCGATCACCTGGGCGCGACCGTCCAAGGCGGACTCCTCGGACAAACCCACGACGTCGACATCGCGCACCGCGAACAACGAGGAGAACAACACCGCCCACACGACAGCGGCGATCACCACGACACTCGCCCCGATAGCAAGCAATCGCAGCCTGCGACGGCGCTGTTCGCGCGCAAGGTGGCGATCTGCGACGGCACGGCGCTGGGCGAATAGTGCGGGCCTTGCAATCCGGGTAATCCTCGACAGTCGGGGCAGTCGGGACACTCGGCGCCTGCGGCCACCTAGTGAACTGCGTTCGGGGGTGGAGGTGCTCATCGTCGATCCCCCAAAATCTCCAGCACCTCACTGCCGAGCATCCCGATATCGCCGGCGCCAAGCGTCATGACGAGGTCACCGGGCTCGGCGCGGGCGGCGAGGACCCCCGCAACGGCAGTCCACGACGGTTCGAAGACGACGTCCTGCGGTGGGAGCGGAACGTTCGCCGCAAGCGTCTGGCCACTGGCACCGGGGATGGGCTGCTCGCCTGGTGCGAACACTTCCAAAACGACAGCGACGTCGGCTAGGCCGAGCGCAGCGCCGAATTCGCGCACGAACATCGCGGTTCGGTAGTAGTGGTGCGCTTGGAAGGCGACGATGATGCGCCCGTCGCCGACGACCTCGCGGGCCGCGCGCAAGGTCGCGGTGATCTCCGTCGGGTGGTGGGCATAGTCGTCGAATACCCGCACCCCAGCGACCTCCCCCTTGAAGTCGAATCGACGGCGCGTTCCGGAGAATCCCTCGAGACCGGTGCGGACATCGCCCGCCGAGTAACCGAGTCCGGTGGCAGCGGTGAAGGCGGCGAGGGCGTTCAGTGCGTTGTGTCGACCGGGCACCTGCAACTGCACGCGCCCTTGGCGCACTCCCTCATCCACGATGTCGAAGCCCCAGCCCAATTCCCCGCGGTGCACATCGACCATCCGCACCGTGGCGTCCTCGTGTTCGCCGTAGGTGCGAACGTTCGTGCCCTCGGCCCGAAGCCGCTCCACCAAGGAACGGGCTCCTAGGTCGTCGGCGCATGCGACGACGAAGCCACCGTCCGCGCCAGCAGCTCGACCGAAGGAAGTGAATGCCTCCTCGAGCGCATCGAAATCCCCCCAGTGGTCGAGGTGATCTGGCTCGACATTCGTGACGATCGCAACGCGCGCCGGAAGCGCGAGGAAAGATCCATCACTCTCGTCGGCCTCGGCGACGAAAACCTCGCCGCTACCGACATGCGCATTCGAACCCGACTCGTTCAGTTCGCTACCGATAACGAAGGACGGATCAGCGCCGCAACCTTGCAAAGCGACGGTGAGCATCGAGGTGGTCGTGGTCTTACCGTGCGTACCGGAGACGGCGATACCGGTATGTCCGCGCATGATCTCGGCTAGTGCCTGCGCGCGGGACAACTCGGGAATCTGATTTTCGCGGGCGTAGGTGCGTTCGCTGTTCGAGGCCGGGATGGCAGTGGAGACGATCAGCGTGTCGGCATCGACTCGATCGAGATGACCTACGTGGGCGTCGATACCGAGCATCCGCAGGGCCTGCATCCTGCGTGAGTCCTTCGCGTCGGATCCGCAGACCTGGACACCCTGAGCAGCGAGCACGCGGGCGATCCCCGACATACCTGCGCCGCCGATGCCGACGATGTGCACGCGACCAAGGGAGTTCGCCAGTTGCTCGGGCATTTCCCCTCCCCTTACGTGCTTTCGAGTCCGTCGCATTCGGTCGTGTTCGGTCGTGTCGTCGTTTGCTAGCCGCGAGCGATGCGCATGATCCATGCGGCCATGGCGTCGTCGGCGTCTCGTTCGCCGTGGATCGCCGCCGCCTGGGACATGCGCACAAGCCGCTGTTCATCATGGACTACATCTACGAGGGTGTCGGTGAGCCACTCCGCGGAGAGGTCGGTATCGGCGCGTTGGAAGCCGCCACCACCTGCCACGACCGCCGCCGCGTTGCCCGATTGCTCTCCGTTACCGACCGGCAGCGGCACGTAGACCGCCGGAAGTCCGACGGCGGTGACCTCCGCGCAGGTCATCGCACCTGCCCGACACACCACGATGTCCGCAGCCGCGTAGGCCGACTCCATGCGATCGATGTAAGGAACGGGCACGTAGCCCTCCCTAGCTGCCGGTAGTTCGTTTCGGCCGCCCACGGCGTGCAGGACGTGAACACCAGAGGCCAGCAGCACATCCAAGGAAGCAGCGACCACTTCGTTGAGATGGCGCGCACCCTGACTGCCACCGAACACCAAGACGACCGGTGCCTGGGGATCCAAGCCCCACTCATGACGGGCCCTACCGCGCTCAGCTGCCCGATCGAGTTTTGCGATGCTGCGCCGGATCGGCAGCGCCAGATGCTGAGCACCGGCCAGCACCCCGTCGTGGACGGTCGCCACATGCTCGGTCAACCGGGCGCCCAGCACGTTGGCGAAGCCGGCCGTGGAATTGGCTTCGTGGATCAATAGCGGTGTCCGGGTGCGTCGGGCGGCAACATAGCCCGGGACGGCGGCGTAGCCGCCGAAGCCGACCACCGCACTGGCCTGCACACGCCGGAGGTGCGCCGCGGCCTGGCGAACTCCACGCAGTGCGTGCGCCGGAAAGCGCAGCGCCGCCAGACCGGGCCGGCGGGGCAGCGGCAAGGCATCGGTCTGGATCAACTCATAGCCCCGGGCCGGCACCAGAGTCGACTCCAGCCCGCGTCGACCGCCCAGCACGGAGACGTCGATGGCTGGGTCTGCTCGGATCAGGGCGTCGGCGGTATTCAGCGCCGGCTCGATGTGTCCGGCGGTTCCGCCCGCCGCGAAGACGATGTGCATGATGTCCGCGGTCCCGTCGTCAACGACGTCGAAGGGCCTGCGCCGTGCTGCGACGTCGCAGGGCGCGGCGAGCATCGGGCTCGCGCTTGGCGAAGGCCATCAGCATTCCGATCGCGGTAAGGGTGGGAATCAGGGAAGAACCCCCGTAGGACACCAACGGCAACGTGACCCCGGCGACGGGCAGCAGACCGAGGACTCCCCCGATATTCACGATCGCCTGGACCACGATCCACGAGCCGACGCCTGCGGCGGCGTATCGCACGAACGGTGAATCGGTATTGCGGCTGAGTCGGAATATCGCGAAGGCCAGCAAGGAGAACAGCCCCAATACCGTGAGGGTGCCCACAAGGCCGAGTTCCTCGCCGACTACCGGGAAGATGAAGTCGGTATGCGCTTCGGGCAGCGTGCCCCACTTCTCCCGACTCGCCCCGAGCCCGACACCCCAGAACCCACCGGTGCCCAAGGCGTATTGACCTTGGGTCACCTGCCAGCCGAAGCCCAACCGGTCCGACCCTGGATCTAGCCACGACAAGATTCGCTCCATGCGGTAAGGAGCGGCTAGGGACAGCACCCACACGGCGACCGCACCCACGGCAGCGAAGGCCGCGAATACCCGCAATGGCGCACCGGCGGCGAACAGCATGCCGGCGAGGATGGCGCCGAGCATGACGGTGTTGCCGAAGTCGCCCTCGGCGACGACGAGCACCATCATGATGACGGCGACGGGAACGATCGGCACGAGCAGACCACGCCAAGTGTCCAGGCGTCGGCGGGGTCGGGAGAGCACTTCGGCGCCCCACACGACCAATGCCAGCTTGGCGATCTCACTTGGCTGGAATCTGAAGGGACCGAAGATCTCGATCCAGTTGCGCTGACCGGCTACCTCTACCCCGATGATGAGGACGGCAATCAGGAATCCGAAGGCAACCAGCAGCAGCGGCCAGGCGAAGGCGCGCCAAAACTCCACCGAAGTACGCGAAGCGAACACCATCGCCACGATCCCCAATAAGGCGAAGAACGCCTGGCGCTGGGCCAAGGTGTAAGGCGAGCCGAAGACCCGCACGCTTTCGATACTCGACGCGGACAACACCATGATCAAGCCCAGTAACAGCAACAGCAAGGTCGCGCCCAGCAACAGGTAGTAGCCGCTGAGCGGGTGCTGCATCAGCAAAGCGATCCGTGAACTTCGGATCGTCGATGCCGCATCAGGATCGTCGCGGGCCTCGTCGACGTCCACTGCTCTATCGCTCATCGGCCCTCGAGATCTCGGACCGCTTGGGCGAACAACTCGCCGCGCTGGGCGTAGTCATCGAACATGTCCCACGAGGCGCATCCGGGTGCGAGCACCACCACATCCCCGGGTTCTGCGAGATCGACTGCGGCGGCCACACTCTCGCGCATTGCCCCAGTGTCGGGCCGGTCGATGAGGATGACGGGTACATCCGGTGCGTGTCGCCCGAGGGCGTCGGCGATGACCGGGGCATCGACCCCGAGTAGGACCACTCCCCGCAGTCGATCGGCTACCGAGGAGACCAACGCATCGAAGGACTGGCCCTTGGCCATCCCACCCGCGACCCACACCACGGAGCCGTAGGCCCGCAGCGATGTGGCGGCCGCGTGCGTGTTCGTGGCCTTGGAGTCATCGACGAATCGAACCCCCGCGACGGTCGCGACCTCGGCGATGCGATGCGCCGCCGGTTCGAAGGACCGCAAGCCCTGACGTACGGCATCTGGGTGGACGCCGTAGGCCCGTGCCAGGGCCGCAGCGCCGAGTGCGTTGCTGATGTTGTGTGGCGCGGACGGGTGGATGTCCGCGACCGATGCGATTTCCTGCGCCATCTCGGCCCGCTGCTCCACGAACGCTCGATCCACCAGCAGGTCGTCGACGACACCGAGCATGCCGACATCGGGAACACCACGGGTGATGCCGATGGCGCGGCATCCCTCGACGACATCGGCGTTCTCGACCATGGCCCGGGTAGCCGGTTCGTCGACGTCGTACACCGCTGCTATCCGGCAGTGCTCGAAGACCCGCGACTTGGCGTGGAAATAGGTGCTCGAGTCGCCGAAATGATCGAGGTGGTCATCGGCGAAGTTCAAGCACACCGACGCCAGCGGACTCATCGATTGCACGAAGGGCAGTTGCGGTGCACCCACCTCGATGGCGAGAACCTCCATGTCGTCGTGCATCACGATGTCGACCAACGGTTTCCCGATGTTGCCCGCGGAAGTCGTGCGCCGCCCCGCCGATCGAAGCATCGATTCCAGCATCAACGTGGTGGTGGTCTTCCCGTTCGTTCCGGTCACGCACAACCATTCCGCGGGTCGGTCCTGCCCGCGTAAGCGCCACGCCAGTTCCAACTCACCCCATACGGGCACCCCCGCTTCGCGAGCAGCGACGATGATGTCGGCGCGTGGTGGCAGGCCGGGAGACACGACGAGGATGTCGGCGCTTGATCCCTGTTCCTTCGCAGCCGTGGGTGCCGGCTGTCCGCCGAGGTGCACGTCGGCTCCCAGGGTCCGCAGGATCTCCGCTCGCTGCTGCTGTGCTTCACCTGATGAGTCGTCGACGATGGTGACCTGCGCGCCGAGCTGCAAGAGAGCGTCGGCGCACGAGTAACCGGCGATCCCCAGCCCGGCGACCGTGACCCGAACCGAGGACCAATCCGAGGATCGCTGCAGATCATCGACCGGGGAATGGCTCACGCTCGCACCCACTCGGCGTAGAAGAGGGTCAACCCGGCTCCGATGCACAGGCCTTGCACGATCCACATGCGCACCACGATCTGGATCTCCGGCCAGCCGATCATCTCGAAGTGATGATGCAAAGGCGCCATACGAAACACGCGCCGTCCGGTCAACTTGAACGATCCCACCTGCATGATCACCGAAACCGTGGTGATCAAGAACAGACCGGCGATGAACGGCAACAGCAACTCGGTGCGCGTCAAGATGGCAAGTCCCGCGATACCACCGCCGAGGGCGAGGGAGCCGGTGTCGCCCATGAATATCCGCGCCGGGGCGGTGTTCCACCATAGGAAGCCGAAACAGGCTCCTGCGGCCGATGCCGCGACGATGCCTAGATCGAGTGGGTTCTGCGTGGTGTAGCAGAACTCGGTGATCTCGAACGCGCAGTTTTGGCCGTATTGCCAGATGGACAATAAGACGTAGGCGAGGAAGCTCATCACCGATGCGCCGACGGCCAAGCCATCGAGTCCATCGGTCAAGTTGACGCCGTTGGTAGTGGCTGTGATGAGGAACCACACCCAGATCAGGAACAGGCCCAGGGGCAATACCAACGGTGTATCACGCACGAACGAGACGGCCATCGAGGCCGCCGTCTGACCGTCCTGGTCGGGGAATTGGACCGATAGGTACGCGAACGTGAACGCGACTACCGCTTGGCCGATGAGTTTGGTTCGAGCGCGCAGCCCGGTGCTGCGCTGTTTGAAGATCTTCAAGTAGTCATCCGCCAGGCCCACCAGTCCCAGGCCGACCATCAAGAACAACACCAACAGGCCGGAGACCGTGACCGGTCGCCAGGTGATCAGGTGGGTGCCGAAGTATCCGATGACGACGGCAAGCAAGATCGCAGCGCCACCCATCGACGGAGTTCCCCGCTTGGCTTCATGATCGGGATAGGCCTCGCCTTCGCTGGAGACGCGAATCGCCTGCGAGTAGCCGCGCCGGGCCAGCAGCTTGATCAGTAGCGGAGTGCCTACGAGCGAGACGACCGATGCGATCGCCATCGCGATGACCACCAACCTCATGCGGTTTCCTCCTGCTCGCCTAGCAGGTGTGCGGCAACCGCTTCCAGACCGATGGCCCGGGACGCCTTGATCAACACGACGTCGCCGGGCTGCACCTCAGCGTCGAGGAGTTCCATAGCGCTCGCAGCGTCGGGGACCCAGGTGGACTCCTCACCCCAGGAGCCTTCGTTACTGGCGGCCAAGTGCATGACTTTCGTCCCCGGCCCCACGCAGACCAGGCGCGAGATGTCCAAGCGCACCGCGAGACGGCCGATGGCGTCGTGTTCGGGAACGCTGAGTTCGCCGAGTTCGCGCATCTCGCCGAGGACGGCCCAGGTGCGTGAGCCCTGTGCCATGGAACGCAACGCCTTCAAGGCTGCACGCACGGACTCGGGGTTCGCGTTGTAGGCATCGTTCACCACGGTGACGCCGGCCTGGGACTGACGCACTTCCATCCGCCATCGACTATCGATGCGGCTATCGGCGAGCCGATCGGCGATGGCCGCGATAGGCACGCCGGTGAGGTGCGCGACGCTGGCTGCGGCCAAGGCCGCGGACACGAAGTGCTCTCCGTGCATCGGCACGCAAATCGTCTCGGAGACCTCCCCCGCGACACTCAGCCGGAAATTCGGGCGGCCGTGCTCATCGAGACGGATATCCAGTGCGCGGACCTCGGCATCGGGGCTTTCCCCGAACCACACGACCCGTGCGTCGGTGCGCGGACGCATCGCCGAAACTTGCGGGTCATCAGCGTTTAGGACGGCGATCGCAGTTGCGGGAAGACCTTCGATGATCTCCCCCTTCGCCTGGGCGATATCGGCGGGACCATCCAGCATGCCGACGTGCGCTGTACCGACGTTCAAAACCAACGCGATGTCCGGCGCAGCCAACTCGGCTAGGTAACGAATATGTCCAAGCCCGCGCATCCCCATCTCGAGCACGAGGAAGTCGGTATCGACGTCTGCATCCAAGATCGTCAGCGGGACTCCGATCTCGGTATTGAACGAACCTCGGGCGGCCACAACCGCACCATCGAGCAGTCCGGCTATCAGGTCCTTGGTGGTGGTCTTGCCCGAGGATCCGGTCAGCGCGATGACGGTCGCTGTCAGGACCTCGCGCCGGTACCACGCCGCGATCTGGCCCAGCGCCGACACGCAGTCATCGACGATGATGCACGGTGCCGGTGCAAGGTCACGCTCGCTGAGTACCGCGACCGCGCCGCGCTCCAGCGCCGCGGCGGCGAAGTCATGACCGTCGACTCTTTCGCCAGGGGTCGCGACGAAGACCTGCCCTGGTTCGATACTGCGGGAGTCGACGCTAAAGCCCTGTACGAGTGCTTGCTCTTTCAACTCAAAGGCGGCGTCGTTGAGTCGACCCCCGGCGATGCCTGCAAGGACAGCCATCGCCAGTGCCTTCACGCGCCGTCTCCTCGTCCGCCCCCGGCTACCCCGAAACGCTGTCGGATGAAGGATGCCAGCACCGCACGGTCATCGAAGGCAACGACCCGACCCTGGATCTCCTGGGTCGTCTCGTGGCCCTTGCCGAGCACGAGCACGACGTCCCCGGGCCCTGCGTCCTGCACTGCCCTGGCGATCGCCTCCTCACGCGGTGTTATCTCCAAGACCGCTGCTTGTCCGGCTTCGGCTCCGCGGCGCACGGCGGCCCGGATCTGGGCTGGGTCCTCGGTCCGGGGGTTGTCATCGGTGACGATCACGAGGTCAGCGCCGGCTCGCGACGCCGCACGGCCCATAGCCGCGCGCTTCCCCGGATCACGATCGCCCCCGGCGCCCACCACCACCACGACTCGACCGAGTCCACTGGCTACGCCACCGCGACTCGCGCGCATCTCGATGGCTGCCTGCACAACACGCTCGATGGCATCGGGTGTGTGTGCGTAGTCCACTAGGAAGTCACGTGAGTCGATCGACGCCACCAATTCCATGCGACCGGGCACATTCGTGACACTCAGCGCATCCGCAGCCAGCTGTGCGGGCACACCGAGGGAATGCGCGATAGCGATCGCAAGGGTCGCATTGGCTATCGCGAAACCCGTGGAAACGGGCATCGCGAGTGTTGCCGATTCCGGCCCTTGGATCCGCACGCCGGATTCCATCCGACGTGCGCGCCACGTTGCGTCGAGATCCGGTCTCGTGCTGACGGTGGCAAGGGGCACATCGCACCGTTCCACGAGGAGTCGACCCCAAGGGTCGTCTACGACCACGACACCGGTCTTGCAATGCTCAGGCGTGAACATGTCCGCTTTGGCCTCGAAGTAAGCATCCATGGTCCCGTGGTAGTCGAGATGATCCTGACTCAAACCGGTGAAGCCCATGACGTCGAATTCGATCCCGTCGACTCGGTGCTCACGCACCGCGATGCTGGAGACTTCCATCGCTACCGCCGCTGCTCCTTCTCGTCGAAGATCGGCGAGCACGCGTTGCAGGTCGGTGGATTCCGGAGTGGTGCGCGGATGCGGATGCGTCCCACCTGCTGGGAAATACGTACCCAGCGTTCCCACGATGCCGCACGGCCTACCCGCTGCCTGCAACGCCGCTTGCACGAGATAGGTGACCGACGTCTTGCCGTTCGTTCCGGTGACTCCGACCATCGTCATGGCCTCGGCCGGCAATTCGTGGAAGGCCGCCGCCAGCGCAGCCATCGACACCCGCGGACTATCGACAACGAGCATCAGCGGACTCGACCCGCCCCGGTTGCCGTGCTCATCGAACCCGGAAGCCTCGAGCAACCGTGCACCGTGCTCGTCGGTGACGATGACCGACGCACCCGACCTCGCCGCCTGCCCGGCGAAGGCCGCGCCGTGCGCGTTGTGTCCGGGTAGGGCGAAGAAGATCGAGTCGGCTGGCACATCGCGGGAGTCATACGACAGTCCGGTGATGTCGGGATCGGCGCCGGTTGCATCGACGGTGAAACCCGCCGCGAGCCCCGCGTCGGCGACGAGCTTGGACAGCCGCATCGCTACCCCGTCGTCAGGCTCAGCCGTGGAGCCCGCTTACCCGAGGGCGGGATCTGCAGCGCCTGCAACGCATGGGTTGTGATCTCCTTGAACACAGGCGCCGCAAGCTCGCCGCCACCGCGTCCACGCTTCGGTTGATGCACGAACACCCCGACCGCGAGGCGGGGAGCATCAGCCGGTGCCACACCGATGAACGATGCCGTGACATCCCCGGCGTAGCAACGGCAATCAGGATCCACGAACTGGGCCGTGCCCGTCTTGCCGGCCACCCGGTAGCCGGGTATCCGCGCTTGCGGTGCGGTGCCACCCTCACCAACGACGGCCTCCATCATCGCCATCACCTGACGCGCCGTGTCCTCGCTGACTACCCGGTCGCGCTCGGCGGCCGGTTGTTCGTGGACGGTGCCGTCGGGGTCGATCGTGGCCTCGATGATCGACGGATCGACGCGCACTCCCCCGTTGGCGATGGTGGCGAAGACATTCGTCATCTGCACGGTGGTCGCCGAGTAACCCTGACCGAAGGCCATCGTCGGGAAGGTGGTGCCCGACCAGTTTTCCCGCGACAGCATCAGTCCCGCTGATTCACCCGGAAGGCCCAGTTCGGTCTTTTGGTTGATACCGAAGCGCTCCATGTAACGCGCTAGTTCGATCTTGGGCATCTTCTCGGCCGCGAGGATCATGCCGATGTTGCTGGACTTCGCGAAAGCCCCCGTCATCGTCAACCGCAAGGTCCCGTGCTTCCAGTAGTCGTTGAAGCGCTTACCAGCTCGCTTCAGCGTGCCCGGCACCTTGATCGGGGTCAGCGCATCGACCGCGCCCTCGTTGATCACGGCGGCAGCGGTGATGACCTTGCCGGTCGATCCCGGCTCGAAGATGTCGGTGATCGCCCGATTGCGTCGTTCTTCGGGCAGGGCTTGGGTGAATCGATTGGGGTCGAAATCCGGGCCGGTCGCCATGGCCAAGACCTCCCCTGTGTGCACGTCCATGACGACCGCCGTCGCACTCGATGCACCCGATTTGCGCACCACCGAGTCGATCGCCTCCTGCGCCACGAACTGGATATCCCGATCGATCGTCAACTGCACATCCGAGCCGGGTACGGCGGCCACGGACGATTGGTTCTGCGTAGGAATGACCCGACCACCGGGACCGCGCTCGTATGTCTGCTGACCGGCGGTTCCGGTGAGTAGCTCGTCGTAACTGGATTCGATGCCCGCTCCGCCCACTCCATCGGCATTCACGAATCCGACGATGTGTGAAGCCAGATCCCCAGCCGGGTAGATGCGTCGCGCGGTCTCCTGGCTGAAGATGCCGGGCAGTTGCAAGGCGGAGATCTCATCCCACGTTTCCGGACTCACTCCCTTGGCCACGTACATGAACCGCTTGTCCCCCGAAAGGCGATCGGCGAGCACGTCCTGGGGTACCTCGAGGATCGGTGCGAGTTCCACTGCGAGTGCAGCGGGATCATCGATCAGCGTTTGATCGGCGGTGATGTCGCGTGCCTCCACCGTCACGGCGAGTGCTTGACCCGACCGGTCCAAGATGCTGCCGCGGTAGGCGGGGATGTCCAGGGTGCGCAGCCGCTGCGTCAAGGCCGCATCGGCTAGTGCCTCCCCCCGCACCGCCTGCAAGTCCACCAGTCGGGTCGCGAAGATCGACGCCACGATCGCGGTAGCCAGCAGCAGGGCGGTACCGCGCTTGCGTGAACTACCGGGAGTGAAATCACCGCGCGGACTCATTCGATATCACCGTCCACGACCGCACCATCACCGGACGAGTTCGCTCCGGTTGCCCCGGGATCGCCTCCCACGAGCACCGCACCATCGGTCACCGCGAGGCCTTCAACCTCTTGGCCCTGCTGCCGGGCTTCGTTGCGGCGGGCTTGTTCGGTGGCTTCGTCGAATCGCTGCACCGCGCCCGGGTCGACCAGGACCGCGCCGTCACCAACTTGCCGGCGCTGCCCCTGTTCCGCATCCGGGTCGCCCGATGCCTGGGCACCCTCATCCGCGGCGCCTGATCCAGGAACCGGATCCAGCAACGAGGCCGTCAGCGAAGTCGCGACGTTCGCGGTACGGGAGGTGTCGCCGCGCGCCGGCTTGGCTCGTCCCTTGACCTCACCGCTTGGGATCGTCACGAATACCGGTCGACCACTGGGCACCATGCCGATCGCGCGCGCCTTGGCCTCGAG
Organism: uncultured Rubrivirga sp.; assembly: GCA_964550285.1. GTDB lineage: Bacteria > Actinomycetota > Actinomycetes > S36-B12 > S36-B12 > S36-B12. The sequence goes on along the minus strand of CAZJYN010000005.1, from coordinate 1,605 downwards.
AACCGGAGGCGCGGCAACCGCGCTCAGTTCCTCCGTCAGCGCCGCCTCGGTTCGGGCTAATTCCCGCTGTTGGATCTGCAGCTCGCTGACCGTGAAGGCGGTCTGTGCCACCGAGGTATTGATCACCAGCATGATGACCAGACCCAGGGCCAGCATCGCGGTAAGCACTACGGCGAACAGCCCGCGACTGGCGCGTTCGGGGCGTAGCGGCGCCACGAGTCGCAAGTGCGGTAGGTCATGGCGGTGTTTGCGTCCGGCCGCGCCGGTCGCGTACTCGGTCGTGGACTCAGGTAGCGGTTGCTCGATTACGGGTGCGCTCATGCCGCGATCCGTTCGATCGCCCGCAGGCGTACCGAAGCCGCGCGCGGGTTGTCCTCGACTTCCGATGCCGAGGCTTGCTGCGATCCGCGAACCAGCAACTCGAAGGACGGTTCGCTGCCTTCGGGAACGAACGGCAGGTCCGGGGGAACATCGAGCGTGGTCCGTCGCGTGAACTCTGCCTTGACGATGCGATCCTCGAGCGATTGGTAGGACAGCACGACCAACCGACCACCGACGTTCAGCACGTCCAACGCCGCCGGAACAGCCGACCGCAGGACATCGAGCTCAGCGTTCACCTCGATGCGCAGTGCCTGGAAGGTCCGCTTGGCCGGATTACCGCCGGTGCGCCGAGCTGCAGCGGGGATCGCTTCACGGATGATGTCCACAAGGCGAGCGGAGGTGGTGATCGGCTCCTGCGCGCGGGCGCGGACGATGCCGCGGGCGATACGCGCAGCGAACCGCTCTTCGCCGAATTCCCGGAGTATGGAGGTCAGCTCCACTTCGCTGTAATCGTTGACGATGTCGGCGGCGGTGCGTTCGTCCGTCGCGGACATGCGCATGTCCAGGGGGGCATCGACGGAGTACGCGAAGCCCCGTTCGGGGTCATCGAGCTGCATCGATGAGACCCCGAGATCGAACAAGATCCCGTCCACGCTGTGGATCCCCGCATCGGCGAGCACCTCGGGGATTTCGTCGTAGACGGCATGCACCAGGTGAAGGCGAACGCCCCACGACGCGAGCCGCGCGCGGGTGATCTCCAAAGCGGAGGCATCTCGATCGATGCCGATGACCGTGAGATCGGGAAAGGTTCGAAGTGCGTACTCGCTATGCCCACCGAGGCCGACGGTTGCGTCGACGAACACCGCGCCCGGTCGCGTCAGGGCCGGTGCCAGCAGCGCGAAAACGCGTTCGCGTAGTACCGGAATGTGGTGAGCAGATGATGTGGTCACGAGTCGACTTCCCCATCGACCGGGACTGCGAAGCCCCGAGCGGTTAGGACTACGCCCAACCCGCCACGACAACGGACAGCACGTACAAGATGCTGCCGGTCGCTACGCCGGCCACCATCACAGCGACCCCGGTGCGTACCGGACCTAGCCCGGTGATCGTGGTCGTCTGCGAGATGGTCGTTTCATCTATTGCTGCCATGTCGGCTCCTCGTTCGCGGTCGAGTCGTGCTGGTGCATCTGTTGCTTGTCTTGCGCTCGGAATTGGCCGGGTGTCGACGTTCACCGTCCCGGTCAGGTCCCCGCCCGCTTTGCGCGTCCTGGCACCGGGGAAGGG
>CAZJYN010000004.1:71619-72678 GCA_964550285.1 uncultured Rubrivirga sp. | reverse complement strand
GTGGGTGGGACCGGCGCACCCAGGCCTGTGGATAGTGGTTTGCGGGTCGGCCGGGCAGTGCGCAGGCTCGGGCGGTATGCCACGTCGCGCTGAACCCGACCCGCCATTGCCATTCTTCGCGTTGCTCGCGCACGCCACCAATGCCGGACTGACACGACACCAGGTACGACAGCGCGTGCGCTCGGGATCGTGGTCGGCGGTAGCGCGCGGGGCCTACCTGCCCCAGGGTGAGCGCACGTACGACGGACTCGACCTGCACGCACGTGCCCGGGTAGAGCACTTCCACCAGGCAATCGCGGCAGCCATCCGCAACCCCGGAGCCGTGGTGACCGATGCCAGTGCGGCGATCGTGCATGGTCTGCCGTTGCTCGAGCTGCCGCGCAACGTCCAACTCGGGGTAGCGCCGCCCGGGTGGACGGGCACGCGCAGCGGCATCGACTTTCGCATGCGGTCCTTCGATGAGGCGGACGTGGAGTGGAAGTCGGTGGGCGTGGCTAGTGCGTGGCGAGCATGGATCGACATCACGAGGTTCGGATCCCTCGCCGCGAGCCTGACCTGCGGGGACTTCGCTGCCCGAAACGGTTTGTGGCCGGAGGCGTCGTCGTCGGACATTGAACGATTCCGTGGGATGTGGGGTTACCGAAAACTACGTCAGGCAGCAGTCCTGGTGGATGGGGTACGCGAATCCCCGTTGGAGTCTGCTTCGTTCGCGTACTTCGTGAAGCAGCGCCTCCCGCTGCCTCGGATGCAAGTCGAGATCCGATCGCAGGCGGGTGGCTTCGTAGCTCGAGTGGACTTCCTGTGGGAGCGGGCGCGGCTCGTAGGCGAAGCCGATGGCGCCGTGAAATACGAAGGGCGCGAGGACCTGTACGCCGAGAAGCGTCGAGAGGATGCGATTCGGGCGCAAGGATTTCGGGTGCTGCGGTGGGGAATGGGGGACCTCCGATCGCGGGAGTTGGCCGAACGGATTCGCAGCCAACTGGCCTAGGGCGATCCTTACCCATCGATTCCTGCAGGTGGCGTCACAAAGCGGCCGCTTTTGTGACGCCACCTGCAGGA
>CAZJYN010000004.1:0-71519 GCA_964550285.1 uncultured Rubrivirga sp. | reverse complement strand
GCGCGGGGATGCGCCTATTAGGCCCGAAGCCCCCGGCGGCGCGCGTACCAGGTGAGCCCCACGGCAACCGCCCCCAACGCCACGCTCGCGCTCGCTGCCACGGCTTGCTTCGTCTCGATGGTGCGCCGCATCGCAACGGGTTTGTCGAAGTCCAGGATCAGCCAGTCGCGATCTAGCGCCACTTGGCGCAAGGCGGCATCCGGGTTGACGGCAACGGGGTGCCCGACCGCTTCGAGCATCGGCAGATCAGTCTGCGAATCGGAGTAGGCGTAGCAGCGCTCGAGGTCGTATCCGCGTTCTAGTGCCAGTGAGCGCATCGCCTCCGCCTTGCCCTCGCCGTAGGCGTAGAACAAGATCTCACCGGTGTAGCGGCCATCCTCGATGGCGACCTGGGTACCAACCGCGAGATCGGCACCCAGACGCGCTCCGATCGGTTCCACAACGTCCGTGCCGGACGAGGAAATGATGATGATGTCCAGACCGGCCATCCGGTGGGACTCGATCAACTCGACGGCCTCCTCGTAGACCATCGGATCGACGATGTCATCGAGGGTCTCCGCGACTATTTGCTGCACCCGCTCGACTTCCCAGCCTTCGACCAGCGCGGACATGTACTCGCGCATCGCTTCCATCTGATCGTGGTCTGCTCCTGCGGCGTGGAACATGAATTGCGCGTACGCGCTGCGCACGACATCGCTACGTCCGATCAATCCTTCGCGGTAGAACGGACGCGCGAAGGCGAAGGAACTGGACTTGGCCAGGATCGTCTTGTCGAGGTCGAAGAACGCCGCCGCGGGCATGTGAACACGGTACCTGCCACCGATGAATTCCAGGCGGACGCGATACGACCAAGTCCCGATCGTCGTTTTCCACAGGCGCGAATCAGGGGTTCCCCGCCACTTGGCTGGCACCGCAGGGTGTGGTCATGACAGCAATAGACGAACAATCGAGGCCGCTTCTCATCTCCTCATCCTTGCCCCTGATCGACGAAGTTGTGCGCCTTGCATCGAGTTCGGCTCTCGAGGTGCACGTCGCGGCCGACCTCGGATCGGCGGCTACGCAATGGTTCACGGCGCCCTTGGTGATCGTGGGTTCCGATGCGGTGGTGGAGGAGATCCCCGGCCGACGCGCGCGGGTGATCGTCGTGCATGACACCGGTTCGCTCGGTACTACCGACGACGACGCCACGGAAACCGCGGTGCAGCGTGATGTGTGGCGTTTCGCCGTGGAATTGGGTGCAGAGCATGTAGTCGAACTGCCGGACGGCGAACGTTGGCTACTTGATGCCTTCCGCGAGTGTGCGGAAGGTCCGGTCCGAGGTGGGGTGGTCGTACCGATCCTCGGCGGTAGCGGTGGTGTCGGAACGTCGACCTTGAGCGCCAACTTGGCGATAGTCGGCAGTCAATCCGGTGCCCGCAGTCTGGTGATCGATGCCGACCCGTGGGGTGGGGGAATCGATTTGTTGCTGGGCGCTGAAGAGGCGACGGGCGCTCGCTGGCCCGATCTTCGGGAGGTGAGCGGTCACCTTCCCGCAGGGCATCTGGAGGCTTCGCTGCCGCGTGTTGCCGACGTTTCGATCCTGTCCTGCGCACGGGACGGCAGCGGTGCCGACCAAGGACCCTCGGTAGACACGATGTCCGCCGTCTTGCGTTCGGCGCGACGCTCCCACGATCTCGTGCTCGTCGACTGCCCGCGGGTGCACGACGATCTGCTCAGTGTGGTTTTGGAGCAATCGAGTAACGCGATCCTCGTAGTCAGCGATCATGTGCGATCCACGGCGGCGGCGGCACGCCGGTACGCGTGGCTGCGACCCCGAGTCCCGAAGGTCCTTCTCGTGCAGGCCAGCAGTCCGCGCGGAGTTGCAAGTGAGGATATTTCGCACGCGCTCGGTGCCCCGTTCCTGGCGAACCTGCCGTTCGTGCCATCGATGACGTCACGAGCGGATGACGGCGAGCTGCCGGCTCTACCGAAGGCCTACGTGCAAGCGTGCCGGTCGATCATCGAGGAAATCGGGAACGTTGAACGGTTGCGTGCAGCATGAGTGTGACTGACGGTGCGTTGTCGGACTCCGTGCTCGGTGTTACCGATCGGGTGAGGACACGGTTGTTGTCCGAGGGCCGGGACGCTTCTGCGGCCAATGTGGTGCGTGCGCTTCGCAGTGAGGGCGTGGTCTTGGACGAAGCCACCTTGATGTCGGTAGTGGGCAACGTCCGGCGAGAGTTGATCGGCGCTGGTCCACTCGAGGAGTTGCTCGAGGAATCCGAAGTGACGGATGTCTTGGTGACTGCTGCCGGCGAAGTGTGGATCGATCGCGGCAGTGGCCTGGAATCGCGCGGAAGGCTCTTCCACGACGAAGAGCACGTGCGACGAATCGCCACGCGATTGGCGGGCTGGGCAGGACGACGCCTCGATGAGGCGAGCCCCTATGTCGATGCGCGCTTGCCCGATGGTGCGCGGTTGCATTGCGTGATCCCACCGATCTCGACCGACGGAACGTGCGTTTCCTTGCGGATTCCCCGGCGCGAGGGGATGTCGATGGAAGATCTCCGCGCCGCCGGGACGATCGACGACGATCGAGCGGCAGTCCTCGCGGACCTGATCGAGCGTCGGGCGTCGTTCGTCGTTACTGGTGGAACCGGAAGTGGCAAGACCACAGTGCTCGGTGCGCTGCTGGGGCTTGTTCCCCCGGATGAACGCATCGTCCTGGTGGAGGACACCGCCGAACTGACGCCGCGTCACCCGCATGTCGTCCGGATGCAATCCCGCCCGCCCAACGTGGAGGGCGCTGGGTTGATCACTATGCGCGATCTGGTCCGCCAGTCGCTACGGATGCGGCCTGACCGGGTGGCCGTAGGCGAAGTGCGCGGCCCGGAGGTGATCGATCTGCTGATGGCCCTGAACACCGGCCACGAGGGAGGTTGCGGCACGCTGCATGCCAACTCACCGGAGGATTTCCCGGCGCGCATCGAGGCGCTAGGACTGACCGCAGGTGTCGAACGCCATGCGATCCACGCGTTGCTGTCCTCGGCGATCGATGCGGTCGTCCACGTCGAGCGGCGTCGAGACGGTTCCCGGGTGGTGCAAGGCGTCCATGGCCTTGTACGACGCCAAGGCCTCGTGATGACCGAGCCGCTGCACGCGCTGGATCGGCACTCGATCGAAAGCGAGCGTCGGGCGTGTTGATGGCCGCACTCGGCGCGCTATCCCTCGGGTTCGCAGTGTGGTGGATGGTGCCGAGTGCGGGAGCCGTGCGCGTGCGTCGACTCGGGGGTAACGAGGACGATCCTGGATTCGATCTGCGTGCTTGGCTGAGTGGCAGGGCACGTCGATCCCGTGCACTGACTCCCGAGCGCAGACTGGTGCATGCGCTCAGGGCGCTCGCTGCCGAACTGAGTGCGGGCAGCACCCCTGCTGATGCCCTCGAACGTGCGTCGGGGGATCCCCCCTTGTGGCCGCATGCGTTGGCGGCCGCACGCTTCGGTGATTCCATTCCCCGTGGGCTGCGACAAGACGCTGCCCGGACTTCGGATTTGGCACCTCAACTACGGCAACTCGCCGCGGCATGGAGCGTCGGGGCGGCGCACGGTGGTGGCCTGGTCGCATCGATCGAGAGGTTGGCCCTGTCGGTGCAGGCCCAATTCGAACTGCGCGGCGTGCTGAGCAGTGAATTGGCTGCGCCGCGGGCCACGATGCGCATGCTCAGTGCACTGCCGTTGGTAGGCGTGGCAATGGGCTATCTGCTCGGCGCCGACCCGATCGGTTGGTTCTTGGGCTCGAGCGTGGGCGCGTTGATCGCCGGCACCGCTGTGGCATTGACGATCGCCGGTGTGGTGTGGACCCGACGGATCGTCGGACGTGTCGATCAGGCTATGTCGCGGGGTTGAGCGGTCGTGGTGTTGATCGGCAGTGTCGCCATCGGCCTTGCCATATGGGTATGGCTCGGCAGTCGCGCAAGGCCGCGATTGCACGCTCTGCAACACGGCACTGCTGGAACGACGACCTCGGATCGGGATGCATCGGATCAACGTTGGAAGGGACGTCGCCTCGACTCACGCCTGCAGATCGTTGCTCAAGCACCGGTCATCGCCGATTTATTGAGCGCGGCGATCGCGGCCGGAGCGAGTGTCCCCGATGCGCTCGACGTCGTCATCGCAGCGATCGATGAGCCTGCGCGTTCCCGACTGCAATCCGTTCGCGCTTCGACACAGTTGGGTGCACCCGCGACTATCGCGTGGGCTGACCTCCTCGACGACGACGCCCTAGCGCCTATTGCCGGCGCGATCATTCGGTCGGCCCGAACAGGGGCCTCGATCGCTTCGGTGCTCGATGCGGCCGCCGTGGACATGCGGCAAGCACATCGTGCTCAAGTCGAGGTCGCGGCGCGCTCGGCCGGAGTCCGTTCCGTCGCACCGCTGGCTTTGTGTTTTTTGCCGGCGTACCTGTTGGTCGGGGTCGTGCCGGTGGTCGCGGGTTTCGCCCGCTCCCTGTTCGGCTGAGCGCCGTTATCCACAGCGAGCGTGCACGTAACCCCCAACTGCGAAATGACATCTGATGTTGAGCCGCCGGTACGCGCCACCGTGGTTCTCGGCGCATCGATGGTCGACAAGCGCCATGTGAGAGAGGGAGATGTCATGTCCACAACGGTTATCGAAGAAGAGCCACAGGTGGAAGCGCGAGCGGTAGCGGAAGCGAATCCGTGGAGCCGGTTGAGCGCCGAGGATGGACTGACCACGGCCGAATACGCCGTGGGCACCGTCGCGGTCGCGGGACTCGGTGGGGTCCTGCTGAAGTTACTGACGAGTGAGGCGGTGCGCGATCTGATTTGGCAGGTCGTGCAAGGAGCCTTCTCGGCGATGCTGGGCGCCTGAGCGAGAGACCATGGCACGGTACGAGCAAGTGCAGCCACCCCATCGGTCATCGGATGACCGTGGATACGTGATCGCGGAGAGTGCCTTCGCGATTCCGGTGATCGCCGTTGTTGCGCTCATCGCGACTGCGATCGTCTTCGTCGCGATGTCCATCTTGGGTATGCAAGATGCCGTGCACACAGCCGCGCGGGACATTGCCCGTGGTGTTCCGCCGGATGCGGTGCGGTCGTCCTTGCAGACGACACATCCGCACACCACCGTCACCGTCGCGCCCTCCCCCCAGGGCGTGACGGTGACGGTGCACCGCGACATCGCCGTGCTCGGTCCACTTCTTTCCGGGTTATCGATCCCGGTCGAACGGCGAGCGCTGGTGCCCTGGGAGACGGGTGTCGGGTCATGAAGCGATGCAGGTGCGATCGAGGAATGGCGACGCTCTTCGCATTGGCCCTGTTGACCGGTCTGATGATCGTCATCGCAGCAACTGCTGCCATGGCTCAGTGGGCCATCGCCCGATCGAATGTGGCGTTGGTAGCCGATCTTGCCGCAGTCGCGGCAGCTCGTCAGGGAGCTTGCGACGCTGCCGATCGCACGGCCCGGGCCCACAGCGTCGAACTACTCGAATGCTCGTGGCAAGGAACGGACGTGACCGTGCGGATCGGAACCCACGCAGTCGGTATCGAGGGTCGTGTCGCCCGCTGGTTGGGTTCGGGCGTGATCGGCGCGCAAGCGCGCGCCGGTTACTGATCGAGTTGCTGTCTTCGGTGCTGGTCCAGGTGCTGGTCCAGGTGCTGGGTCAATCGAAAGCCGCGGTGATCGCGCCCAGCACGGCAGCGGCTCCGGATTTGCTCAGCGGCTCGTTCCCGTTGCCGCACTTGGGCGATTGGATGCATGCCGGGCATCCGTCCTTGCACCGGCAAGAAAGCACCGCCTGCAGCGTGGCCCCGATCCACTCCCGGACAACATCGGCTCCGCGCTCGCTAAAGCCCGCCCCGCCGGAGACTCCGTCGTAGATGAAGATGGTGGTGGCCGCGGTGTCGGGATGGAATTCCGTCGAGACCCCGCCGATGTCCCACCTGTCGCAGGAGGCGAACAGTGGAAGCAGCCCGATAGCTGCGTGCTCGGCGGCGTGGACGGCGCCGGGCAGATCGTCGTAGGTGGGCTCGGGCAGACAATCCGCCGCGAAGGTCCACCACACCCCGCGCGTGCGCAGCACCCGTTCGGGGAGTTCGAGATCGACCACGCCGAGCAACGTGCCATCGAGGCCGCGGCGCTCGAATGCCACGGTTTGGGATGAGACATCCACCGACCCGACGTGCATGACGATGTCGCCGCGCTCCCAAGTTCGTTCGGTCTCGACGATGCGGATGTCGCTGACGTCGCGGGCGAAGGTGGTGTAGTCCACGTCCTCTCGCACCACTATCGCCACGGATTCCGCGAGGTCGAGTGCGCGTACTACGTGTGTTACGCCTCGATGGACATAGACCGCACCCGGGTGCGCGTGCCGGTGCGACGCCGCCGCGTCGATGGTTCCGAGCAGGCGTCCGGTGTCTTCTTCGACGATCCGCACGGTGTCCCCACTGCCGCGCAGATCCGTCAGGTCCTGTGCCCTTTCCGGCGCGGTCCAGTACCAGCCGGTGGGCCGGCGGCGCAGGAAGCCTTCTTGGACTAGGTCCGCGAGTTGTGTAGGTGCGTTCGGGGGGAACCAATCGCAAGGATCGACGATGGGGCTCTCGGATGCCGCCGCGCATAGGTGCGGCCGAAGGACGTGCGGGTTCGAGACGTCGAACACTGTTTCCTCGACGGGCTCGCCGGTGAGCGTCTCGGGGTGATCGACGATGTAGGAGTCGAGCGGATCCTCGCGTGCGATGAAGACGGACGCTGCTGGAGAGTCGGCGCGCCCGGCGCGGCCGAACTGCTGCCACAAGGAAGCGCGTGTTCCGGGCCAACCCGTCGTGATGGAGACGTCCACGCCTGAGATGTCGATCCCGAGCTCCAGGGCATTGGTAGTTGCCAGTGCGCGGATCGTCCCCGCTCGCAAGCCGGCTTCGAGTTCGCGTCTTTCCTCGGCCAGGTAGCCGCCCCGGTAGGCCGCGATGGTGGTTTCGTCGGCGTCGCGTTCGGTGCGCACGAGTTCGGCCACGTACTCGGTAGCTCGACGGCTGCGAAGGAAGGTGAGCACCTGGCTACCGGCATCGACCGCCCGGGAGGTGAGCCACGCGGCGTCCTTGGTCGGCGAGGCCTCGGGGAAGGTCTTGTCTGGCTCGTGCCGCCACAGCACGATGGTGCGCTCAGCAGATGGCGAGGCATCCTCGGTCACCGCGAGAACCGGTGAGCCGATCAAGTTGGCGATCGACCGCTCAGGCGAACCGGTGGTGGCCGAGGCCGCGATCACGGTCGGGCTGCTTCGGTGCTGCTCGGCCAACCTGCGCAGACGTCGGATGACCAGTGCGACGTGCGCTCCGAAGACTCCCCGGTAGGCGTGTGCTTCATCGACGACGATGTAGCGAAGATTGCGCAAGACCCGCGACCAACGCTCGTGTCCGGGAAGTATCGAGAAGTGCAGCATGTCCGGGTTCGTCAAGATCACGTTCGCATGTCGACGAGCCCACGCTCGATCATCGCGGTCGGTGTCGCCGTCCACTACCGCGGCGCGCACACCCGGCAGCGCTTGTTCCTGCCACGAGCGATGCTGATCGCTCGCTAGGGCCTTGGTGGGAGCGAGGTATATCGCGCAGGGCTCCGACAACACCGACCTCGCCTCGTTGATCGCAGCGACGATCGGCATGGCGTAGGCCAGCGATTTGCCCGATGCGGTCCCGGTGGCCAGTGCGACGTGCTGACCGCTGTGAGCTGCTTCGGCGGCAACCACCTGGTGCAGCCACGGCGTATCGATGCCCCGCGCCCGCCACCGGGCGATGGCCGGATCGGGCACCCAGGTGGGCCACGATTCCCTGGTCCCCGATCGCTCGGGGACCAGCAGGGTATGGGCGAGGGAATCCGGCCGCCCGCTCGACCACGCCGCCACGGAGCGGGTTGCCGGCGAATCCTCGAACACCACCCAATTGTGGTGCCCGGATATGCCACAGTGCAGGGGTGAGCACATCGCCGAACGTCAGCGTGGCAACCGAGGAACGCGGTGACGTCGTCGTGATCAGCGTCGGAGGAGAAGTCGATGCGCACACCGCGCCGGCCGTGCGCGAAGCGGTGGATGACCGAATCCGACCCGGTGTCCGGGTGGTCGTCGATCTAACGGACGTCACATTCTTGGACTCCACCGGCCTTGGAGTGCTGGTGACCTCGCTGAAGCGGCTGCGGGAGGTGGACGGATCGCTGGATTTGGTGGTGACCTCCCCGAGGGTCCTGAAGGTGTTCACCCTCACGGGGCTCGATGTGGTCATCCCGATCCACGAGACGCTGGACGCCGCCTTAGCGCAGTGACGCTCGGTCGAGGAGGTGGACTGTGGTGAAGCCCACTGATGCCGATCGGCGCAGGATTCCTCGACCCTGACCGCATCGGGGCCCGCGCCTGCGTAGACTTCGCCGGATCGTGAGGCGGATCCGGTTGCGGTAGCTACGGGCTACCTCTCCCCGGCTGCCGCGAAGACCAAGGAGAAACATGATCGAGTTGACCGGGAACAACGTCGTTCTCGTGGCCATCGTCGCCGTCATCGGCCTTGCCGCGCTGGTAGTGGCTGGGATCCTCGTGCGCGAGGTCTTGAGTGCGAGCGAGGGCACCGAGCGCATGAAGGAGATCGGGGCGGCCGTCCAGGAAGGGGCGTCGGCCTATCTGAACCGCCAGTTCAAGACGCTGTCGATCTTCGCGGTCGTCGTTTTCTTCCTGCTGTTCCTGCTGCCCGCTGAGACGAACTCCGAACGCATCGGGCGCAGCATCTTCTTCCTCGTCGGCGCGGTCTTCTCCGGCATCACCGGATATATGGGCATGTGGCTCGCAGTGCGCGGGAACGTCCGCGTCGCCGCCGCCGCCAAGGACTCCGGTGAGCAGCGCGCGATGCGAATCGCATTCCGAACCGGTGGCGTCGCGGGCATGTTCACGGTCGGACTCGGTTTGTTCGGTGCCGCCCTGGTCGTCCTCGTCTACGCCGGCGAGGCTCCCAAGGTCCTCGAGGGCTTCGGCTTCGGTGCGGCGCTGCTCGCCATGTTCATGCGCGTCGGTGGTGGCATCTTCACCAAGGCGGCCGACGTAGGTGCCGACCTCGTCGGCAAGGTCGAGCAGAACATCCCCGAGGACGATCCGCGCAACGCCGCGACCATCGCGGACAACGTCGGCGACAACGTGGGCGACTGCGCTGGCATGGCCGCCGATCTCTTCGAGTCCTACGCCGTGGTCCTCGTGGCTGCCTTGATCCTCGGCAGCGCTGCCTTCGGCGAACTCGGCTTGGTGCTCCCGTTGATCATCCCGGCGATCGGCGTCATCACCGCCGTCATCGGCATCTTCACCGTCTCGCCGCGACCGACCGACCGATCGGGCATGTCCTCCATCAACCGAGGATTCTTCATCTCCGCAGCCATCAGTGCCGTGCTCGTCGTGGCTGCCGTCTTCGTGTGGGTTCCCAGTAGTTGGAGTGAGATCGAGGGCCTAGGCGGTATTGCTGCTACCGAGGTGGGCGATGGCCTGAGTCCGCAGTGGTTCGTGATCCTGGCCGTGTTCATCGGCATCGTGCTGGCAGCGGTGATCCAGCAGTTGACCGCCTACTTCACCGAGACCAATCGGCGTCCGGTCGACGACGTAGCCAAGACCTCGCTAACTGGACCGGCCACGGTCATCTTGTCCGGTGTTTCCCTAGGCCTGGAATCGGCCGTTTACACCGCGCTGGTTATCGGCGCCGCCGTCTACGGCTCCTTCTTGCTGGGCGCGGGCACGATCCTGCTCAGCTTGTTCGCTATCGCCCTCGCTGGCACCGGTCTGCTGACCACCGTCGGTGTCATCGTCTCGATGGATACCTTCGGCCCGGTCTCGGACAACGCCCAGGGCATCGCCGAGATGTCCGGTGACGTCGACGGTGAGGGCGCCGAGGTTCTCACCAAGCTCGATGCTGTCGGAAACTCCACCAAGGCCATCACGAAGGGCATCGCCATCGCCACTGCGGTGCTCGCGGCCACCGCCTTGTTCGGCGCGTTCCGAGAAGCGGTGTTCGGTGCCGCCGAGAAGACGTCTGCCGCTATCGGCGGAACGATCGGCGAGGTCGGACAGAACATCCAGTATTACGGCATCTTGGACGTGGCCAACCCGTCCAACCTGGTCGGGCTGGTCATCGGTGCCGCTGTCGTCTTCTTGTTCTCCGGCTTGGCCATCAACGCCGTCTCCCGGGCGGCCGGTGCGGTCATCTTCGAGGTGCGTCGTCAGTTCCGCGAGATCCCCGGCATCATGGAAGGCACTACCAAGCCCGAATACGGCAAGGTCGTGGACATCGTCACCCGCGATTCACTTCGCGAGTTGGTCACCCCCGGTCTGCTCGCGGTGCTCACTCCGATCGCCGTCGGCTTCGGGCTCGGGGTCGGCGCCCTGGGCGCCTACCTCGCTGGCACCATCGCCACCGGTGTTCTGATGGCCGTGTTCTTGTCCAACTCCGGCGGCGCCTGGGATAACGCCAAGAAGTTCGTCGAGGACGGACACTTCGGCGGCAAGAACTCCGAAGCCCATTCGGCGACCGTCATCGGCGATACCGTCGGCGATCCCTTCAAGGACACCGCCGGCCCGGCCATCAACCCGCTGATCAAGGTGATGAACCTCGTGGCGCTGCTCGTCGCGCCGGCCGTGGTCACCTTGAGCATCGGCGACGGAGCGAACTCGACCGTGCGTTGGGCTATCGCCATCGCCGCCGCTGCGATCGTGATCGTCGCGGTGGTCATCTCCAAGCGCCGGCCGATCGCGGTCGGCGACCACGCGGAGGCCAACGCCTAGAGCACACATTCCGCTTTCCGGACGATCGCCCGGGTGTGCCATTCCCCTTAGGGGAATGCCCCGGGCGGTCGGCTGTTCGGGGGCGGTGCGGGGTTGACAATCGGTGGTGTCCTACCGTCAGACTCCGTTGCCCGCCGCGACCGGCGGGAGTCGACGAGGAGGATGTGTAGGTGCCGGACAACACGTTGGTGATCGTCGAGTCACCAGCCAAGGCCAAGAAGATCGCCGGGTATCTCGGCGACGACTACACCGTGCTGGCCTCCGTCGGGCACGTCCGCGACCTGGCCGCGAAGGCATCGGAGATCCCCGCCGAGCACCGTAAGGAGCCCTGGGCGAAGCTCGCCGTCAACGTCGATAACGGCTTCGAAGCCTTCTACGTAGTCCACGATTCCAAGAAGGCCACGATCAAGGAACTTAAGGCGGCATTGAAGAACGCCGACGAACTCCTGCTGGCAACGGATGAGGATCGAGAGGGCGAGGCCATCTCCTGGCATCTGCTCGAGGTGCTCAAGCCGAAGGTGCCGGTCAAGCGCATGGTCTTCAATGAGATCACCCCCGAGGCGATCCGCGAAGCCGTCGAGCATCCACGCGAACTCGATATGCGACTAGTCGATGCCCAGGAGACCCGTCGAGTGGTCGACCGCCTCTACGGCTACCCGGTCTCCGAGGTGTTGTGGAAGAAGGTCGGACGCGAAGCGAAATCCGCTGGTCGGGTGCAGTCCGTGGCCGTGCGTTTGGTTGTGGACAAGGAACGCGAACGGATCGCCTTCACCCCGGCGGAGTATTGGGGAATCGACGCCGATTTCCTCCCAGGTCCGTTCCCCGGTCGGTTGACCGGTATCGACGGTGCACGCGTGGCGACGGGTTCGGACTTCGATGAGAACGGGGCGCTCACCCGCGAAGGGGCCGTCCACCTCGATGAAGCCGCGGCGCAGTCCCTTGTCGCCGGGCTGAACGGCGTTGCCTTCACGGTCGAGTCCGTTACCCAAAAGCCCGCTTCCAAGAAGCCGAAGGCGCCTTTCATGACATCCACCCTCCAGCAGGACGCCTCGGGCCGGTTGCGGTGGGGCGCGCAGCGGACCATGCGGGTGGCGCAGTCGCTGTACGAGAACGGCTACATCACCTACATGCGCACCGACTCCACGACCCTGTCCGAACAGGCCCTTACCGCCGCCCGGACCCAAGCCCGAGAGCTCTACGGCGCGGAGTACGTCCCCGATCAGCCGCGTCGCCACGACCGCAAGGTGAAGAACGCCCAGGAAGCGCACGAGGCGATCCGTCCCTCGGGTGATTCCTTCCGGACACCGGCAGACGTGGCGGGGGAATTAGTGGGTGATGAATTCGCCCTATACGACCTCATCTGGAAGCGCACCGTCGCTTCGCAGATGGTCAACGCGCAAACGGCCACCACCACGATCAAACTCACCGCGCAGGCTTCCGACGGACGAAGTGTGGAGTTCACGGCTTCGGGGACAGTCGTCACCTTCCCTGGTTTCATGGCCGCACTGAAGGACGTCAACAACGACGACAACGACCGTGAACTTCCCGACCTCGCTGAGGGCCAGAGCGTCGCCGTGGAGTCCCTTGTCGCCGAAGGACACTCGACCAAGCCCCCGGCGCGTTACAACGAAGCCTCGCTCGTGGCGAAGTTGGAAGAGCTCGGAATCGGGCGCCCATCCACATATGCCTCGATCATGTCGACGATCCTGGACCGGGGCTACGTATGGAAGAAGGGCTCCGCCTTGGTGCCCAGCTTCACCGCTTTCGCGGTCATCCGATTGCTGGAGGAACACTTCTCGGCGCTGATCGACTACGACTTCACTGCCAACATGGAGAACGTCTTGGACATGGTGGCCAGCGGGGAGATCGACCGAGTGCAGCAACTCGAAGCGTTCTGGCGAGGCGGCACCAGCGTGAACGGCGAGTTCCCGGGGGTCAAGGTCCTCACCGAGGACCTGGGCTCGATCGACGCTCGGGGAATCGCGACATTCCCGATAAAGGACAGCGACGCCCACCTGCGGGTCGGTCGGTATGGCGCGTACGTCGAGCGAGGTGAGGACCGGGCCAACATTCCGATCGGTTTGGCACCCGACGAACTCACTGCAGCGAAGGCGGAGGAGTTGCTTGCCGAGCCCTCTGGCGATCGCGAGCTGGGCACCAACCCGGAGACCGGACTCACCGTCCTCGTGAAGTCCGGACGCTACGGCCCCTACGTCAGCGAGCAACTGCCCGAGGATGCGCCGAAATCGGCCAAGCCCCGCACCCAGTCGCTGTTGAGCGACATGAAGCCCAGCACCGTGACCCTCGACGATGCGCTCAAGTTGTTGAGCCTGCCACGGGTGGTTGGCGTCGATCCCGGCGACGGTGAGGAGATCAAGGCACAAAACGGGCGTTACGGCCCCTACCTCACCAAAGGCACTGATTCCCGTTCGTTGGAAAACGAGGAGCAGATCTTCTCGGTCACGCTTGAGCAGGCGCTTGCGCTCTTCGCTCAGCCCAAGCAGCGACGTGGCCGTGGTCAGGCAGCTGCTCCGTTAAGGGAGGTAGGCGCCGATCCGACCACCGGCAAGATGATCGTGGTGCGTGAAGGTCGCTTCGGTGCGTACGTCACAGATGGCGAGACCAATGCCACGCTGCGGGTTGTCGATGATCCGATGACGGTCAGCATCGAGCGCGCGAGCGATCTGCTCGCCGAACGCAAGGCTCGCGGCCCCGCGAAGAAGACCGCGAAGAAGACCACGAAGAAGACAGCCAAGAAGACGGCCAAGAAGACCACGAAGAAGACAGCTAGGAAGAAGGCCGGCGCTGGTTCGGGGAGTTCGAAGTAGCCATGGGCGGGACGTTCATCGCCTTCGAGGGTGGTGAAGGTGCAGGCAAATCCACCCAGGAGGCGCTACTGGCCCAGTGGCTATCCGATCACGGCCATCGGGTGGTGCGCACCCGTGAGCCGGGCGGCACTCCGGCCGGTGAGGCCATCCGTGCAGTGTTGCTGGGCAATGAATACGCCGGACTCGACGAGCGTGCTGAAGCTCTGCTGTTCGCCGCCGCACGTGGCGAACACGCCACGCAGGTCATCCGGCCGGCGTTGGCAGCCGGCGATGTAGTGGTGTGCGACCGCTACATCGATTCCTCGGTGGCGTACCAGGGCGTGGGTCGGGATCTCGGTGCGCAGGAGGTGCGTGACTTGAGTTTGTGGGCGACCCGTGGCCTGCTCCCGGATATCACCTTCGTACTCGACGTCGATCCCGTGGTCGGGTTGAGCCGGGTTCAAGACCCGGACCGCTTGGAGTCCGAGCCCATCGAGTACCACCGCAAGGTGCGGCAGGCGTTCGTGGACATCGCGAGCGCCAGCCCTGACCGGTACCTGGTTATCGATGCGAACGGCCCGCCCGAGGCTATTGCCACACAGATAGTCGAACGTGTCGTGCCGTTGCTGGGAGATCGGTGATGAATCCGGTTCCGGAGTTGTGGTCCGCCCTGATCGGACAAGACGAGGCCGTGGCAGTGCTCGCGGCCGCTGTCGAGGATGCCGATGCCATCACCCGTGGAGAAGCCGGGCCGGCGATGTCGCACGCTTGGTTGATCACCGGCCCGCCCGGATCGGGTCGATCGTTGGCCGCCACCACGTTCGCCACCGCGTTGGTGTGCGCGGAATCTGGATGTGGTCGGTGCCAGGCGTGTCGAACAGCCGCGTACGGAGGACATCCCGATGTCCACGTAGAGATCCCCGAGGGCTCGGAATTGCTAATACACCACGTGCACCCGCTCATCTCGATGGCAGCCCAGGCACCGATCAGCAGCATGTGGCGGGTGATCGTGATCGAAGATGCCGATCGCCTGAACGATCACGCCGCTAACCATCTGTTGAAGTCACTCGAGGAGCCCACCCCGCATACCGTATGGATCCTGTGCGCTCCGAGTGTGGAGGACGTCCTACCCACGATCACCTCTCGCGTGCGGCATGTCGGTCTGCGCACGCCGCGCGCAGAAGACATCACCCAGATGCTCGTGGACACCCATGGAGTCGACGAGACGATCGCGGCGTTCGCAGCCCGCGCGGCCCAAGGACACATCGGACGAGCCCGTGCCTTGGCGACCGATCCGGCAACCCGCGAGCGTCGGCAGCAGTATTTGAAGGCGCCGATGGGGCTTCGTGACCTCGCGGCATGCGTGTTCGCCGCCGGTGAGGTTTTCGATGCCGCCAGTGCGGTTGCCGAAGCGCGGGCGGATCGGCTCGATGAATCGGAAACGGCAGCACTGAAGGACCGGTTCTATGCAGAGGGTGTGACCAGGCTCAGCGGAGCCTTGAAGCGTGCGCACGATCGCGAGGTCAAGGAATTGACCCAAGAGCACAAGCGACGCCGCAGGCGCCTGGTCACCGACGAGGTCGATCGAGCACTCGTCGATCTCATCGGCTTGTTCCGCGATGTACTCGCTGTGCAGTTGGACGCGAACGTGGAACTGATAAATGAGGAGATGCGTTCCCAAGTGGATCAGATCGCCGCAGCGTCTACCCCGGAACAGACTGTCCGGCGGCTCGAGGCTCTCGAACATGAGCGAGTCGTGTTGTTCGCAGGGGGGAACCCGCGCAGCGTGCTCGAAGCATCGATGGTGCAGTTGAAGGATCCCGCGGTTCGCGTATCCGCCTGAGGTGGGACGCTCAGATCTGCGAGGCCGAGCGAAGGCCGTGCGCATAGGCGATCAGCGCCGTCGATGCGGGCTCGAGTATCGCCGGCGCCGGCTGGCCGATGTCCGGCTCTGCGAGTAGTCGAGCGGCGGCCGCAAGCAGGACGTCGTAGGCAGCCGATCCTCGATCGAGTTGCTCGCTGACCGCGTGAGCCGAGGTCACCGCCGTTTGGGCTGTCGTGGTTCCGGGCATCCGCCGGGACATATCGTCGAGCACGCGGAGCCGTTCGGCGAGGGCGTTGAGAGTTGGCGCCACCTGCGCATCGGCCGATCGAATCTCGGCCGCGGCATCGGCATGCAACGGCTCGATCGCACGAGCCACCTGCACTACCTGAACGCGAACTGCGGTGTACCGGACGACCGACTCGTGGCCGATGGCCCCGCGGCGAACGGCGGCGGGTGCGGCCTCGATCGGTGTCACGGGTGCTGGAGGGACGAGTCGCCGCCAGGCACGCGCGCCGATCACTCCTGCCACCGCGCCGGCTGCCGCGATCGCGAACCAGGCGAATTCCCCGCTACTCGTAGCCACTAGGTCGATGACGCCCACGGTCCCTGAGGAGGCGCCGACTGCCGTGCCACCGATCATCAGCGTCTGGGCCTGGCTCTTTCGCGCTGTGTAAGCGCGCTGCTCCCGACGCGCGGCAGCGGCGCTGAGGCGTGACTCGCGCTGGAGTTCGCGCCAACTAGCCGGCTCCCCGCGGAAGGAGTCCCATAGTTCCCGGCCGCGCTGTACGGCTTGCTCGATCGAAGCGGAGAAATCGGATCCGCTCGGCGTGAATCGGCCCACAGGAGGAGAGTACGTCGCCGGTTACCGTGTGTGCCATGCGCGCAGCAACTTCCCTCGGGGGGATACTCATCGCGGGCATGCTCATCGCTGGCTGCTCGAGTGCGCCCGAGGCTGTCCCCCCGACACCTCCTGCGCCCACCCCGACCGAGAGCCCGACTGTCGAGCAGGCCGATCCACTCGCCGGGTTCTATGCCCAAGAACTCGATTGGCGGGAATGCGGGGGCGCCGAATGCACCAAGGTGCGTGTTCCCCTGGACTACGACGACCCAACCGGGGATGACGTCGAGTTGGCGGTGACCAAGGTTCCGGCCACGGGTGAAGCGATCGGTGCCTTGTTCGTCAATCCCGGTGGACCTGGGGGCAGTGCCTTCGACTACGCCAAAGCGGCGGACTTCATCGTCTCGCCGGAGATCCGGGAATCCTTCGACATCGTGGGCGTCGATCCCCGCGGGGTCGGCAAGAGCCAGCCGGTGCGCTGTTTAAGCGATGCGCAGATCGACGAGATATTCGCCTCCGATGGCACACCCGATACCCCCGACGAGGGCCGCGAACTCGTCGAGGACTCCAGGCTCATCGCCGAGGAGTGTGAGCGCAACGCTCCGGAATTGTGGCGCCATATGGGAACCGTCTCGGTGGCCCGTGACATGGATATCGTGCGCGCGGTCCTCGATGAACCGGTCCTGAACTATCTCGGCAAGTCCTACGGCACCGCTATCGGCGCCTGGTACGCGCAGTTGTTTCCGTCCTTCGTCGGTCGGATGGTGCTCGATGGAGTACTGCCCACCGACTTAGATCAAACGGAGGTCTCCTTCGGCCAGGCGGTCGGCTTCGAGAACTCACTTCGTAACTTCGCAGCTGACTGCGCTGCCTCGGGTGAGTGTCCTTTCCCCGGCGACCAACAAGCGGTGCTCACCGAACTCAGGGCTTTCCTCGACTCGCTCGACTCCGCTGCCTTGCCCACGACGGACGGTCGTGAACTCACCGAATCACTCGGCTCCTATGCGGTGCTTTCCTTCTTGTACTTTCCCGATGGGGACTATCCGCGTCTTCGCTCAGCATTGAGCGAGGCAGTTCAACAAGGCGATGGATCGGCACTGCTGGCACTGGTCGATGAGCGCACGAATCGCTCGAGCGATGGGCGCTACCTGGATAACTCCACCGATTCCTTCTACGCCGTGAGTTGCACGGATCTGCCGTTCGATGGCGACGAAGGCGAAGCGATGCGGTTGGCCGATGAGTGGCAGGCGCAGGCACCGACCTTCGGACCGGCATTGGCATGGGGCCTGCTCGCGTGCGCCGATTGGCCGGTGACCGGTGATCTCGAGGGACGAGATGAGCCGGTTCAAGCAGGCGGTGCGCCACCGATCCTGGTGCTGTCCACCACGGGCGACCCGGCCACCCCGTATCGGTGGGGAGTGGATCTCGCGCGCAGCCTGGAGGACGGTCACCTGATCACCTGGGATGCGTTCAACCACACCGCCTATCTGGAGGGATCGGCGTGTGTCGACGATGCCGTCGACGCCTACCTGCTCGCCGGAGTGCTGCCCACCGGTGAACTCATCTGCTCCTGACTGATACCCTAGGGGGGTATACATATCGGGAGGGTAGATGCCGGGGTACGCAGCCGACAAGGAAGCGCTCGTCAACAGGCTCAAGCGCGTGGAGGGTCAAGTTCGCGGGCTGCAGCGCATGGTCGAGGAGGACACGTACTGCATCGACGTCCTAACCCAGGTGTCCGCAACCACGAAGGCCTTGCAGTCGGTGGCACTGCTGCTGCTCGAAGACCACCTCGGGCACTGCGTGGCCGACGCCCTGCTCGAAGGCGGAGACGTCGCCGATGTCAAAGTGAAAGAAGCATCCGACGCCGTTGCGCGTTTGGTCAAGAGCTAACGAAGTAGCGAAGTGGAAAGGAACACGAGATGACGAGTACCACCTACACCGTTCGAGGCATGACCTGCGGACACTGCGTCAATGCCGTGACCGAGGAGATCGAGCAAATCGACGGCGTAAACGAGGTGAGCATCGAACTCATCGAGGGTGGCGACTCGCCCGTTACCGTCACGAGTGCTACCGAACTCGATCGAGCAGCGGTCGGCGCTGCGGTCGACGAAGCCGGATACGAACTCATCTCCTAGCGCATGACAACTCCCACGCACGCCGCCGCCGAAGTCGATCTCGACATCGGCGGTATGACCTGTGCCTCCTGCGCTGCCCGCGTCGAGAAGAAACTAAATCGCATGCCGGGTGTGTCCGCGACGGTCAACTACGCCACCGAGCGTGCCCACGTCACCCTTCCGGAGGGAACCTCCGTCTCCGATGCCATCGCAACGGTCGAAGCCACCGGGTACACGGCCGCGGAGCCCAGGGCCGAGCATGAATCGGCGGAGCCTGAAGAAGACGACGAAGTCACCGAACTGCGCCGGCGGGTGGCGATCAGCGCCATACTCACCGTCCCAGTGGTAGTCCTTGCGATGGTCCCACCGATCCAGTTCGACTATTGGCAGTGGCTCAGCCTCACCCTCGCGGCACCGGTGGTGGTGTGGGGTGCGTTGCCATTCCACCGGGCAGCGTGGATCAACCTCCGGCACGGCGCTGCCAACATGGACACCCTCGTCTCGATGGGTGTCGGGGCGGCCTTCTTGTGGTCGCTCTACACGCTCTTCCTCGGCGGCGCCGGCGAGCCGGGCATGCGGATGACTTTCCACCTGCTGCCTACCCAAGGCGGTGGCGCGAACGAGATCTACCTCGAGGTTGCGGCAGCCGTGACCACCTTCATCCTGCTCGGCCGATACTTCGAAGCCCGGGCCAAGCAGCGCAGCAGCCGGGCGTTGACGGCGTTGATGTCGATGGGTGCCAAGGACGTTGTTGTCCTGCGGGACGGCAGGGAGGAACGCGTCCCGATCGACTCCCTGCAAGTCGGCGAGGAATTCATCGTGCGGCCGGGGGAGAAGGTCGCGACCGATGGTGAAGTAGTTGGTGGCCATTCCTCAGTCGACATGAGCCTGCTGACCGGCGAACCGGTTCCGGTGGAAGTCGGCCCAGGCGATCTGGTCATCGGGGCGGGCATCAATACCGCCGGTCGACTAATAGTGCGTGCGACGAAGGTCGGCTCCGATACCCAACTTGCCCGCATCGCGTCGATGGTCGAGCAAGCGCAGGCGCAGAAGGCTCCCGTGCAGCGGCTTGCCGATCGAGTCTCGGCCGTATTCGTGCCGATCGTGATCGTCCTGGCGATCCTCACCGCCGTCGGGTGGATCGCCTTCGGCGGCTCGGTTTCCTTCGCTTTCACCGCTTCGGTTGCCGTGTTGATCATCGCCTGCCCGTGTGCACTCGGCTTGGCCACACCCACTGCGCTGTTGGTGGGAACCGGACGTGGAGCGCAGATGGGAATCGTCATCCGTGGTCCGGAGATCCTGGAATCCACCCGTCGGGTCCAGTCCATCGTGCTCGATAAGACCGGCACGCTCACCGAGGGTCGGATGACCGTCGTAGACATCCTCTCCGATACCGCGTCGCATGCCGAGGAAGTGCTCTCTTTGGTCGCTGCAGTGGAGTCGGCTTCCGAGCACCCGATCGGTCAGGCGATTACCGCCTCAGCCGATGCATTCAGCCCGGTCGATTCCTTCCTAAGCACGCAAGGGCAAGGGGTGCAGGGAGTAGTCGAAGGTCGTGCGGTGGTCGCGGGTCGGCTGTCTTGGATCGCTGGGCAATGGTCGATTGACGTACCCGCCGCAGCGCGCGAGTGGGTCGACAGCCAGCAGAACCTCGGTCGAACGGTCGTGTGCGCCGCTGTCGATGGCGCCTTCCTCGGGGCAGTAGCGGTCGCCGACGCCGTCAAAGTCGAGAGTGCTGCGGCCGTGAGGGATTTGAAGACACTCGGACTCGAGCCGATCATGGTCACCGGAGATAACACCGCGGTAGCCGAGGCAGTTGCTCGACAGCTCGGTATCGAGTCGGTCATCGCTGAGGTGCTCCCGGAAGACAAGATCGCCACGGTTTCCGAACTCCAGGAACGGGGCAAGCGCGTCGCCATGGTCGGTGATGGTGTCAATGATGCAGCCGCGCTCGCCCAAGCCGACCTCGGCATGGCGATGGGCTCGGGAACCGATGTTGCGATCGAGGCGAGCGACATCACGCTTATGCGCTCGGATCCACGAAGCATCGTCGATGCCATCCGACTCTCCCGCAAGACCCTGTCGACCATCAAAGGAAACCTGTTCTGGGCCTTCGCTTACAACGTGGCCGCGATTCCCCTGGCGATGGCCGGCCTACTCAATCCGATGATCGCCGGCGCGGCGATGGCCTTCTCCTCGGTCTTCGTCGTCACGAACAGTCTGCGACTGAGGAGTTTCCGCTCGGTCAGTTGAGGAAGATCAAGGGCTTGACCTCGTCGGTGGTCGCGTTGCGACGAGTGCGGGCGACAAGGCCGGTGAGTGTCACGGACACCAGGCCGAACACGAACAAGATGAGCAAGTCCTGGGATACGTAGGGTTGGATATCGGTCGAGGCCGTGCTGCGTCGAATCGCGTCGACCGAGAAACTCATGGGTAGGTACGGATGCAGCCACTGCAGTAGTTCCGGGAAGGTCGGAATCGGGTAGGCCCCTTCATCGCCCGTCACCTGGAGGACAAGCAGAGCCACCGCGAGCCCATCCCCGATCAGGCCGAATGTCGCCTTCAGCAATTGGATGATGGCAAGGAAGGCGAGGCTGGAAACCAGTAGGGACGCATACAGCCAGATCGGCGAGGCAGTGACCAGCCCCAGCCCGAACTTCAACGCCGCCCAGAGCACCGTGGTTTGGACGAAGCCGATGAGGGCCAGCGGCGCGAAGGAACCGAGCGCGACCTTCCAGGCGGGCATCCCGGACATCCTCCCGGCGATGTTCAAGGGCGGCACGAAGAGCAGGACGACCAAGGCACCGACCCACAGCGCCAACGGAACGAAGTAGGGCGCGAAGCCATCACCGAACTTGGGCACCGAATTCAAGATGTTCCGATCCACCTTGATCGGGGAGGACAGCACGGTCGTGAAGTCCTTTTGATCGGCGTTGACGATGCCGGGTGCGTTGTCCGCTGCATTCTTCACACTCGAGGCCAACTGCTCGGTACCGGGAGCGATCTCGGTGACCAGCGCGCTGGATAGTTCACCTGCTCCCGATGCGACCTGCTCGCTACCGCTGGCTAGTTCGGTGATCTTGCTGTCCGCGTCCTTCACCGCGGTCTCGACGTCTGCGACGCCTTGGGTGATGACCGACTGACCGGACGCTAGAGCGTCCGCGCGTGCAGCGATGTCATCGAGCGGAGCTTGGATGTCCCCGGAAAGCGTGGTCGTCACCCCCTCTAAGCTCGTAGCCAACGGCGGCAGAGTGCGTTGCACACGGGCCTCGAGATCCCGGAGCTTCCCTGCGATCGTCGTCACCTCGGACTCGACCTCGCTCAGATTCGTAGCGACGGTGTTCAGATCGTCAGCAACCTCGTTCAGCACTGCGGGCAGCGCTGCTGCATCGGCGGTGATCGAGTCCAGGAGGTCGGTACTGCCGTCGACCACCTCGGTGAGTGCATCCACTTGATCGCGGATGAGCAGGTTGTACGACTCCTGTACTGCCGTGCAGCGATCGCTGGGGAACTCCGCGCACAAGGCAGCCAGATCCGTGGCGAACAGGTCTACGTCCCGATCGAGAGCGTCTTGGATCTCCCGCACATCGTCGACGAAAGCATCGACACCGGACAGATCCGAGTTGATGCGCTCGAGCACCGGAGTCGCCTCGGCAACCAGATCGGCGAAGCCCTGGTCGATCTCCTGGATCGCCCGCAATGGCACGAGCACCTCAGTCTCGAGATCCGAGATGAGTTGCGCCGCCGTCTGCGCTGCTTGAGGGTCGCCCTGCGCAGCCGCTTGCTCGATGGTGGTCAACGTGCCGGTGATATCGCGGACGGCCGAATCGACGTCATCGACCGTGCTGGCGACCACACTGATATCCGAACGCCGGTCCAGTACTTCGTTTCCTACGGTGTCCACCGCATCGACGGCTTTACCGACGGCAGTTGCGAGGTCCTTGTTGCCAGTGGCCACTTCCTGCGCACCGGAAGCTAATTGCTTGCTGGCATCGGCGGCCTTCTTCGTCCCACCAGCCAACTTCTCTACCCCGTCGATGGCCTTCTTCGCGTCTCCCTCGGCCACGCCGAGCGAGGAATAGATGCGCTTGAGTACTCGCTGCTGCACAGTCGTGTTGCCCTGTCCTTGGGCGGCGCCGACTGCCGTCTCACTGAGCACACCGACCAGGTAGTTGATGGCGTCATCGCTCGTGAGTGTCATCGTGGCTTGCTTCGGTTTGCTGGTGTCGGCGGTCGCCAATTGCGCGGAGAAGTCCTTGGGAATCGTGAGGTACGCGTAGTACTTCTTGGCTTGGAGCCCGGCTGCGGCTTCTTCGGCGGAAGTCTCCGACCAGTCCAGCTGCTTTTGATCGAGCAGCGTTGTGACGATCTGCTTCCCGGCATCGATCTTCTGGCCGTTGGAGGTGACGGACTCATCGAGATTGACGATCGCAACAGGGACGTTGTTGGCGCGTCCGATCGGATCCCAGAATGCCCAGACGAGGGTGCCTCCGTAGAGCAGTGGAATGGTGAGTAGCCCGGTGAAGATCAATGTGGTGTAAGGATTGCGGAACCACCGACTCAGTGTGTTGCGAGCCACGCGAAGCGCCGTGATCATGCGCTTCCCACTACCTGCTCGTATTCGATGGCTGATGTGGATTCCGGTGCTTGCACACCGGAGGTGATGACTACCCGATCGGTTGTGGCGAGTCCTTGTAGAAGCGTGATTATGGAGGCCTGCTCGCTGCTGGTGAAGCCCTCGAGTCCGATGTCGAGTACGCACGCGCGGGCGGGACTGGCATGTGCGACCGCGGCGGCAACGAATACCTTCTCCAGCGGGCCGAGGGAGTCGATCGTGTGGCCGGCCACACCCTCGATCCCTGCGAAACCCAAACTGGCGTCGCCTGCGCGGCCGCCCACCGTGCGCACGGCCTCGCGCGGAGTGGTCAGCGGATCGAGTGCAGGAAAGCGCAGCGAAGCCGAAACGATGGTGAGCCGGTGGATGGCATCCGACAGCCATCCGTTGCCCGAACGGGAGATGCCATGTCCACCGATGTGGAGCGAGTGCGCCCCTCGGGCAGCTCGTCCGGCCAGGGCCAAGGTCGCCTGCGATCGCTCAGGGCATCGGGTCCCGGTCACGACCACTACGTCGCCGGGGCCCCAGGCCCAGGAGTCGAACTGGACTATCGGTTCCTCGACTTCAGCCGTATTTGGTGAAGTCATGTTCAGATTGTAGGCACCCGCCTAGGGCTCGATACGGACTTTGCGTCAACTCCGATTGCCCGGAAGAACCGATTTCAGCCAGTTCACGAAGTCCGGTGTGCTGCGCGTTTGCATCCAAATACGACCCGGACCGGTGAAGTCGGTCACGAGCCCTTCGCCGCCGAGGATGCTGGTCTTCCAGCTGCCCGCCTTACGGACCGAGTACTGGATCGTCTCGTCGAAAGCGACCACGTGACCGGTATCCAGGGTCATGGTCTCGCCCGCCTGCAACGTGGCATCGATGATGGCGCCGTACGCCGAAACGAGTACCTGTCCTTGTCCTGAACATTTCAACAGCACTAGGCCCTCGCCGCTGAAGAAGGTCTTGCCGCCTCCCCAACTCGAATCCACGTCCACGCTGGGATCGGAGGCGATCCACGAACCTGACTGGACCATCAGGGAGTTGCTGCCCGGAAGGTCCACTACGGTCATGTCACCTGGCAGTGCAGCCGCGACACCGACGACGCCTCCCCCGGATCCGGCGGAGAAATCGTTCACGAAGAAGCTCTCGCCACCCAGGCTGCGCTTCAGCCCCTTGAGGAATCCGCCCTGGGTCGACGTGGCGATCGTGACGTCCCCTCGCTGCATGGCCATCGCACCCGCCTCCACGCGCACCGCTGCACTCGGTGCCAGGGTGATCTCTCCATAGGCGAAGGCGGGGCCCGCCTTGATATCGACCTGCATGGCTTCCTCCCGGGGATTGGGGTGCGTGGATCAGGGGTGGATCGATGCCTGGCGCATCAGGCGAGCTTCCCTGGGGATTATGGGGCACTAGTACCCCGCTGTGGATGGGAAAGTAGCCAAGGATTCACCCTCTCGTCAGGCTGTTGTGTGCTGTGAACCCACCAAGTCCGAAGCCCGGGTCGAATCTGCTGCCGGCCGCGTCGACACGCGCCCGGCTTGGCGGCCGCCGTGCCCTTTCGTGGCAAGCGGTCGCCATCGGGGACGCCCTCATCGTCGTCCTGGCCACGACCTTGGCTGCCTTCTCCGCAGCGGGCAGGTCCGGAATCGAAGCTGCCGTGGACGTCTTCGCCATCACGATGGCAACTGCGGTCGTCGTGGCCGGGTATGCCTGGCTTGCCCACGTGACTGTCATGCGGAACCGGTCCCGGCATCCGGTGCCGGTGCCGGTCGCGGTGGGATTCCACCTATCGATCGGAGTGATCTTCCTGCTGGGCTTCGCCGCTGGAGCCGCGATCCTGGCGATTCCACCGCTGGGGAGCGGTCCTGCATTCTCGATAGCCGTGCTGATGGGCGGGCTCCTGGTGTGCCTGCCTGCCTCCCTACTCCTCGATCATTCCGACAGGTATCGCGAGAGACGAATCGAGCTCATCGATCGACTTGCCGAACTCGAGAAGTTGCGCATCAGTGAGTGGTCCCTCAGGCGTGCCCTTCGTGACTTCATCTCCCGCCTGGGTGACGACACTTCGATGCAGCCGGTCATCGAGCGGCTAGATGTCATGGAAATGAGTGGGCAGACGCGTTTATCAACCTCGCAGTGGTGGCAGGTCTCCGTAGGCCACCACGGACATTCAGGCGAACAGTTCGAAGCCCAACTCGACCGACAGGTATCCGCTCAGTTTCCCCTGGTCAGTTGGATCGGTGAATCTCGTGCGGTCTTCCAGGCGAGGCTTCGCTTCCCGATCGCCTTGCTTTTGGTCATGATCTTGCTGGTCTGGTTGAACGTAACCATCGTGGAGTCCACATCGGTGGCCCTACCGATCGCTCTGGTCATTGCGTCGGGTGCATACGCCTGGTTCGCTCACCTGCCCTGGCGTCGTTCGGCGACCGTGGCCGTATCGCTCATAGTGGTTTCGTGTTGGGCAGCCGTAGTGGCGGTAATCGGCTCTATCTGGCTGCGATCCCCGGGCTCGACACCCTCGGTGATCGTGATCGTGATCGCGGCACTCGCGATGACCGGGGCGATCGTTTCCATTCTTCTCGTCACCTGGATCAGTGCCGTGATCTCGGCACGGGAATCGCAGTTGAGTGATATCGAAGTATCGGTAGTCCGTCATAGGGAGGAGTCGGACGCGGTATTCGCCTCACTCGCATCGGTTGTGGCGGCACTCGCAGCAACGCCTCCGCTTTCGGATTCGGCAGCGATGGCGGCATGCGCGACCGGATTGCAGAAGGTGCGTAAGGGGATCGATGCCCAGCACGCACGGCGCATCATCGATTGGACCACCAGCATCGTCTCCACCCCGGGCAACGCGGTGCCAGTACATCTAGCGGCGCGGATCGATGAAGTCGTCCACCCTTGGCGAGCCTTGGCAAACATCACCGTGGTGTGTCCGCGCGCGAGCATCGAGCCGAACGTTGCCGATTCTGTCCTAGCGATCATCGATGAAGCGGTTCGCAACGCATGCCGGCATGGCGAAGCCGAGAACATCGAGATCTCGGTTACGACCGATGGTGGAAGTGGGGATGAAATCGAGAGTCACATAGCGGTCGAGATTCTCGATGATGGCCTGGGTCCCGGTTATGGCACCAGTGGAGTCGCTTTCGAACGTTTCGCAACGGTGGGCACAGGTGGCTTGGAAGTGAACGAGAGAGTCGGGGTGCCCGGTACCCGCGTGCGCGTCCAACTGCCCTGATTAGCCGCTGACCCACAGCCTTCGATGGGGTGCCAGTACCCCTTTTCGGATGATTCCCACGGCTCAGCCGTCGCCTGCTCTACGGTCACCCTCATGCCTGGGGAGAAGATCCTGGTCGTCGACGACGACGACTTCACCCGATTCCTCTTGGTGCGCACCCTGCACGACCTCGGATTCGCCGAGGTGTTCGACGCATCCGCCGCTGCTCAGGCCTTGGACTCAGTTCGGTCCAATCGACCAGATGTCGCGATCCTCGACCTCGATCTCGGGCCCGGTCCGAACGGGATCGATTGCGCCCACGCGCTGCGCAAGATATCGCCCACGATCGCTGTGATCATGTTGTCGTCCTACCAGGACCCGAGGCTCCTGGGCGCGAACCGACCGTTACCCACAGGCGCGATCTACTTGTCCAAGAGGCTCCTCGGTGATGCCGACGTGCTCGGCCAGACCGTTAAGCAGGTAGTGATGAATCCATGCGCTGATCACAAACTCGATCCCAGGCAAATCCTTTTACCGGAGCGAATCAAACTCAGCGATAACCAAATCGAGATCATGCGACTGGTGGCCGAGGGTTACTCCAATGCGGAGATTGCACGTCGAACGTTCGTCACCGAACCGGGTGTCGCGAAGGCGATAGGAAGACTCGTTAAGCAATTGGGCATCGAGTCAGGTCCTGATGCGAACACCCGCGTGCGGATCACGCAGGCCTACTTCTCGATGGTCGGGTTCGGTAAGACCGCTACCTGAGGCGAAACCTCGAACACCACTTCCAAGACTGCTCCATCCGGTGAGACGGAGAGTCGATGCTCGCTGGCTACGTTTCGGAGCAGTTGGGTGCCGAGCCCAGGAGCACCGACCGATTCAGCGCTGCCATTGTCGGTCACGCGCAATGTGATCCGGTTACCTTCCCGCTCTCCTTCCACGTGCACCCGCGTCGCTTGTCCATGATGATGCGCATCCGCCACTGCATTCGTGATCACTTCCAGGACGTCATTGTGGTCGGTAAGGTCTGCCAGCCCGCCTCGCAGATCGAATGTGATCTCCATGAATCCTTTCCAGGCGGCACCTAGCCCGACTAGCGCTTCGTCCAGTCTGGCGAGGGAAATCCCGTCTTCCTTCGTAGCATGTTCGAGAGCACGCACCGCCTCGTTCACGGCGTTTTCCACCGCCGACAAGTCCCCGCGGTCTGCGGCCCGCTCGATCTCCGCTGCGCACACTCGCAGCGTGCTTTGCACCGGGCCGTGAAGCCGGCGAGCCAGAGCCGCCACCTGTCGTGCCTCGGCGAGTTGGGTCGCTTCCTCGTCCAGGATGCCGTTCCGCAGTGAGAGCAGCGTTTCCCGACGTTCACGTTGCAGTGTGGCGATGAAGGAAACCAGGATGAAACCGCCGAGGAGTCCGATCAGGATGGAACCGATTTCGCCGGGAACCTGTGGAGTCAATGGCACGGGAGCGATGCTGAATACCGAGACGGCGACGGCAACCCCGAAGAAGGACAACGCGACTGTGGGCCAGGCGGAAAGCGGGCGCTGATTTACAAAGCGCATCCACCACCATGTGACTACAGCGAGGAGAACGGTGGCAGGCAAACCCCAGATGAGTCCGAAGTTCCGCACTGCCACCGTGGGCACTCCGACACCGACCAAGACGGCCATGACGCCCGGCCAAACCCGAGGTGAGGCGATTGCAGCGCGCAGGGTTTCGCCGATGCGGGGGGTTGCGGCGACGCGCAGCGAGGATTCCCAGAGTTCATGGCTGGAGCGACGTACACCTATGTCCGCTGCGCTGTCGACCGCCTGAACAAGACGACGCAAGCCTGCCGGCGATTGCCCACTGTCCTGAAGCGAGCCCGCGGCACTGCGGATGTGCTGCAGGTGTCGATCGAAGTTGGTGCTGACATCGTCAGGCAATCGCGTCTGACCTTCGGAAATCGCTGAGCGTTGCCGGCTTGACCGTTCCTTCTCCTCCACCAATTCCGCGATCAACGCATCGCGCTCGGTTCGAAAGCGCGAGCGGCCATCGAGGATCAGGGCGACCGCGATGCCCCACGCGATCCCTCCGGTCATCGCGCTCACGGCTCGCAAGGCGAAGGGGATATCGCTTGGGGATCCTGACACGGCATCGGAAATCTGAATTCCCACCGAATAAAGCAAGCCCCCTATCGCGTAGAACAGTAGGAAGGTGGTGAGTGAAACCGGCCGAATATGACGATTTCGGAAGACTGTGAGGTGTCCGAGATACCCGTAAAGGAAAGTGACCAAGACAGTCGCAGCCGAAATCATCGCGATAGTCGGGTATTCACCGGGCTGCACGGTTCGTGCCCCGAGGTTCCCACCGGTCAACACCATCTGGGGGAAGTTGAAGATGCCCCCGAAGATGATCGCCTGCCATGACAGGGAGGCTGGCCCGAGCATCCGCTGCCACCATGGTGCATCTGTGGGATAGACCTCTGATGATTTAGCCGTCATCCCACCTCGCTCCGCACGCAACGGATGAACATTAGGGGCTTTTGCGACGCAAGGTGCGACAACTGGGTGGTCGGCAAGAAGCCCGAAGGCCCGTCGGTAGCATTACCGGGCTCGCTACGCGGGCAGGCCGCCTTAGCTCAGGGGTAGAGCAACGCACTCGTAATGCGTAGGTCCGGGGTTCAAATCCCCGAGGCGGCTCTCAGCCGAAATTTCTGGACAACGACAACTTTCTCCCGAATTCGAGGCAAGGACGCTTCGTTCACCGTGATGATTGCTCGAGGTCAAGGCGTTCGAGGATCCAGGATTGAACAAGCGTTGCCGGTGGCCGGCCATGGATTGATGCTGTGCAGATATCCGTCCAAGTCGTGGAGAGCGATGATCACGATCATGCGTCGAGCGGCCGGGGATCATCCGATGGCTCTTGAGGCGCCCACGTGTGACTTCGGGTGAGGCTCGAATTTCAAGAGAGGAATCGTTTCCTGGACCACGCGGGTAGGCGGAGGGGAATCGTCAGGGCCAGGAGCGCTTGCTGAGCATGGGAGAGCGGGCGGGTGGGCGTCCTGTGTTCCTGAAGGTGATGAGCCGTATTCAAATCATGATGTGGTCGCAGCATGTCTGGATGGACGGGCTTGGGCCATGGGGCGAACTTCGACACTGACAGACCCAAGAAGAGCAACGTGTTCATGGCAACGACAGTAAGTAGGACCGCCATCATCCATTCGCCTCGGCCTGCCCGGCTGGGAGATGACCCCACACAGTTGTTTGCGACGCCATCATCGCTATCAGTGCCCTAAGGAAGCAAGCCTGGAGTATCAAGCTGTACACGATCTCCGGCACGAGGGAGAGGGCAAGCAATCGGCCCTTCCATCCCGTTTGCCAGGCCGATAGGCCACGTTCGATTGAAAAGGCGACGGTCACCAGGACCCAGAACGGCCAGATCACTAGTTGCCCCATCAGAATCGGGATGATGAGTGCCCCGATAAGCGACAGGGGCAAGGCTATGGACCCGTAGGCCAAGCCCCATTGCTGCATCCAGTACCTAGCAGTCGAGGGCTGCATTCCGTAGTCGCTGAGATTCTCCAGTGCTCCTCGGTGCCAGCGCAGACGTTGGATCCACAGAGTTCGCAGCGAGGGCATTGTTTCAGTGGTCACCCGGCACACGTGAGGCGAGATGATGTGGGAACCCAGCGTCTTCACGGCCAAAGTGATCTCGTTGTCCTCGGTGATCGAGGATTCCGCGTAGACCGATCCGTACTCTCCTGGCAGAGTGCCGCCGCGATTTACCGCGACTTCCTTCAGCACTGATGCGCGGAAAACAGTGGCAGTACCCGTAAGAACGAAGACCCGACCTCTGCGGGAAGCGATTTGCCGGGCGTACCGGGCGAACTCATTGCGTTGCAATTGGGCAAGGACTCCTCGTCGGCAATCACCCATGAAAACGCCACCGACAGCGCTCAATCCCTGGTCCATATCGAGGATTTGCAACGCATCCTGGATGAACGATGGCGACAGTCGAGTATCGGCATCCATGACCAAGATGAGGTCCTGATTCCCGACGTTTGGAAGCAGGCGTACGAGCCCTTGGTTGAGAGCGCCGGCTTTTCGGCCATGGTTTTCGTGTGTTTGGAAAACCGTGCACCCGGCTCGATGCGCAATTTCCGTAGTTTGATCGGTGCAGTTGTCTGCAATGACGACCATCTGATCGGGGGTCCTGATTTGCCCCTGGAGTGCTTGAAGTGTGCTGGGCAGTGTTCCCGCTTCATTATGCGCCGGAATCACTGCGATCAGGTGAGCGGGACGGTCGGTGAGGTGTTCATCCATTACGCGGGTGCTGTCCAGCGGTACAGCGTGATGATTCGATCGACGAAGCAGCGGAAGGACAGCTACTGCCTCCAAGGCGACAGCCCCTGCTAGGACGAGCCCCAAGATGACCGCCGTTGCGATGACCACCGGTGTGCTTGGTGCACCGAAAAAGCTCGATGATTGATCAACCGCGCCAAGCGTCCATGCAAGGAAAGCGAGGGCGAGGAGGCTGAGGGCCGTGGCAATGAGTATCGAGGTCCCCGTAATCAAGTGCGTGTGGCGTTGACGATCGGAACGTGTTTGTGCGCCGTCCGGCACGCAGGCTCCTTCCCGAAAGTCTCAGCGGTTTTCCTTACGTCCCGAGACTGTGGGTCGAAGCTGACTGCCGACAAGGCGCGCAGTGGTCAGTGCACGGCCGAAGTCAACTCTGATTGAGCATGACCACGACAAGTGGCCAAAGTTCTTGCCGACGGATCGACGACACGAGCGTCATCGTCTGCCCCGCCCTTGTTGGCATTGCCTGGACTTGCCGTGCCCGCAGCGCTAGCGGACCAGCGGTTCATGGACCGAAGGTTGATTAGTCGGATCGCCCTGCGATGGCTACGCGGTCGTTTGAGCGGTCCGACTCCATGGCAACACCGCCTTCGGACACCACAGGAGAGACATGAGTAGGGAAAGCACAATGCGTCCCCGCCCTCGATCGAGGCGAGGCAAAGGATTCAGGAAGTCGCACGCTTTCATCTCGTTGGCAACGGCGCTAGGACTCGCACTCGGGGGATTCGTCCTAGCTACGCCTGGCCAGGCCGATGAGGCTGACGGTTCCGGTTTCACTGAAGTCGACCAAAGTAATGAGGTGAAGCCTGAATCGAGTCAAGGATCCTCAGACCCTGAGCGAAGTGAGGAGACTTCACCTCCTGAGGAGCCAGAAGGCGGGGAAAATGTCTGTCCGCCGCTGGATTCGGGGAAGATCGACACACCCGATGGGCCGATGTCGGTGACGGTTCCCAACAGTGAGGTTATGCCTCCGGAGGGAGCGCTCATCTACGAGTACTGCGTGAAGGCTGGCTCGGTTAATCAAGGGCTCGGGCCAAAGACGGTTTCGGTGACACCACCATCAACCACTGTCACGTTCGAGTACCCAGCGGCTGACAAGGAAATCAGCCACTATTCAGTTGCTTGGCGCCTTCCGGCCATGGGCTCACTGAAAATCGTCAAGGAACTGTCGAATCCGGATGATGCACCGGTTCCCCCTGATTTCGCCATCGGGTTCGAGTGCAAAATCGATGGCGACACCACGAAGTCGGGTTCGGTAGATGTTGCTCCGGGCGGGGATGGCGAGATGGTGTCCGGCATTCCTGTTGGTTCGATGTGCGAGATCACGGAAGGAGAGTTGAAGCCGATCGAGGGCTTTTCGTGGGCCGATGTCGTTTACGACCCGCGCTCGGTCAAGATCGAATCCGTCGATGGGACGCATACCGTTGCGGCCAAGAACGAGATCACCGAGCTCGATAGTGAGGGCTCGCTGAGGATCGTCAAGGCACTCTCAAATCCGAACGATGCGAAGGTGCCGGACACCTTTGCGGTCGATTATGAGTGCACGCTCGATATGGAAATCGTGAATTCAGGGTCGATGAACGTAGCTCCGGGGATGATGGGCGAGACGGTTTCGGGTATCCCGACAGGTGCAACCTGCGCGGTCACCGAGCAGAAGTTGCCGATGATTTCCGGGTTCACCTGGGCCAATCCCTCGTACGAGCCACGATCGGGCGAAGTCGACATCGAATCCGAAGGAAAGACCTACACGGTCAAGGTCATGAACGAGATATTCAAGGACAACCCGGGTAGGGGCCAGCTGGAGTTGGCGAAGACACTGACGGGTGGTCCTGAGGGCTACGTCGGCCCGTTCACGCTGGAGTATGTCTGCAGCAAGAAGGGCCAGGATGATGTTTCCGGCTCGCAGATCGTCGATGCCGGATCGTCGGCGGTGATCTCGGATCTGCGTCCGGGATCGAACTGTGTGGTCAGCGAACCTGCTCTGCCGAACCCACCGAATGGGTATTCCTTCGGTGAGCCCACGTTCGAACCGTCGAACTCGGTGAAGATCAAGAGCAAGAAGAAGGTGACCGTGACAACCGAGAACACGCTGATGCGTGATGAGGGGAATCTGCGGATCACCAAGTCATTGACCGGAACGCCTGTGGACTTCGATCCGGAATTCGATGTGTCGTATCTATGCACGTCCGAAGGTGAGGCCGACATCTCAGGTTCTGCGGCGCTCTCCGCTGGCGGGACTGTCGAACTGCCGAGCGAAGGAACGATTCCTGCTGGATACGAGTGCACGGTTACCGAGGGGGCGCTCCCGGCGTTGCCTGCCGGGTATTCCTGGAACGCACCGGAGTATTCGAACAATCAGGAAACCGATCCGGGCAACGTCGTGACGATCGTTAAGAACTTCGTCACCCCGCCGGATCAGGAAGTACCGGTTGATCAGATGGCAACGGTGGACATCGCGAACTCGGCGACGTTCTCCTCGGTTCCGGTGACTCCGGCTTCAGGATCCGGTGCCGGAGCACTGACGGTGAGCAAGACGCTTAGCGGGGCACCTGCAGGATTCGCGGCGTCCTTCTCAGTCGCCTACACCTGCTCGGGAACCACAGGGAGTCTGTCCGGTGCGCTATCCCTCGGAGCAGGTGAGTCCGCCACGGTGTTCAACGTGCCGAATGGATACACCTGCTCAGTCTCCGAGAATGAATTGCCGGCGGCACCGGCAGGGTTCTCCTGGGAAACCCCCGTCGTATCCGGATCGCCTACATCCGCGATCGCCGACAATTCGACGGTGAGCGTCACGGTGGCCAACTCGCTGTCGGCTGATGAAGCGATACCGGTCGAACCGGCGAGCCCGGTGACACCGGCTGCACCAGTCGGGCCCGCGAGCCCGGTGACACCGGAAAGTCCAATCCAGGTGGGTCCGGCCGGCGTACCGACGCTGGTGCCAGCTGGTGGCGGGGCCGCATCGGTGGCCGCGCTCGAGGGTCTGCCGCTGGGGTGGTTCCTCGCGATAGTGATCGCAATGGCACTGGCTATCGCGGGAGCCGCTTACCTCCTGCGTAGTCGCTAGGGGAGCTAGGCGTCGGGGCGCGGGCCGAGAGATCGGTTCGCGCCCCACGTCGTGTCCGGTGGCGCAAACGGCAGTATTGGAGCCGTGTCTGAATCCGAGATCTGCATCCAAGAACGCCTCTATCCGGAATCGACGTGCTTCGGTTGCGGCCAGGCGAACCCCGACGGGTTGCGCATTCGTAGCTTCGATCACGGTGAAGGGGTGATCGCCACTTTCCAGCCCGGACCGCAACACACCAATGGCATGGGTTCGCTGAATGGCGGCATCATCGCGACCCTGCTCGATTGCCACTCCGGAGCCGCCGTCCTATCGACAGCAGCGGAGCCGACCGGCGAACTGACGCAGTTGTGGGTTACTGCAGGGCTGGAGCTGCGATATCGGCTTCCGACATTCCTGGAAATGCCGGTGGAGTTGCACGCGACGATCAGCGAGCAATCGGAATCGGCGATTTGGGTGAAGGCGAAGTTGAGCTACGACGGCAAAGTGCGAGTCCAGGCCGAATCGCGCTGGGCACCGATCCCGAGGCGCTAGCGCTCGTCGCCTGCCACGATTTCGCGTTCTTCTTCCTGCTCGGTGCGGGTTGCTCGCCAGATGGCGACCGCTACGACCGCACCGACTAGCGGGGCGAGGATGAACAACCACACCTGTTGCATCGCGGTGCCTCCTTCGAATAGCGCCGGCCCCAGGGAGCGAGCCGGGTTGACGGAGGTTCCGGTCAACGGGATGCCGACGAGGTGGACGAGGGTCAACGTCAGGCCGATGGCTACGCCTGCGAAGCCCGGTGCGGCGATCTTCTCGGTGACCAGCAGGATCACGAGGACGAAGGCGGCTGTGAGGATCACCTCGAGCACGAATGCGCCGGCGAGGTTGATGGCGCCGTTGTCGTAGCTGTTCGTTCCGAGCGCACCGGTGTAGTCGGTGACGCCGAAACTGCTGACGAACAACTTGAGCAGTCCGCCGGCGGCGACCGCGCCGAGGAACTGCACGATCCAGTAGCCGATCGCCTGGCCGGCGGGCATGCGGCGCCCGACGAGCATCGCCAAGGTCACCGCGGGATTCACGTGCGCCCCGGAGATCGGGCCGAAGGCGTAGGCGATCCCGAGCAGTACGAGTCCGAAGGCGAGGGCCACCCCCACTACACCGGAACCTGGTCCCTGACCGTCGATGCCCACCAGCGCGGCGATACCGAAGATCGCCGTTCCGACAGCAAGGAAGACCAACAGGAAAGTGCCGACGAACTCGGCGATGAGACTACGAGCGTTCACGATATTCCTCCGCCTACTCCATCGTGGACCGCCTCGGAACTTCACGGCGGCCACGCTGCCGCTTATGCTGCTGCTACCCCTTCTCGGGGGAGCCGCAGAAGGCGGGTTATCCCCACCTATAAGTGCCAGTTAGTCGAAAACAAGCACAAGGAGAAGACGTGGTTGCCATCGATCGCGCGGTGTTGGAGCGAGCGATTAGTCAAGAGAGCGAGACCTACCGCGTGCGTACCCCGAAGTCACGGGAATTGTTCGAAGCCGCGGACCATCTACTTGGTCGGGTCCCGATGACCTGGATGAACAAGTGGTCCGGTGGATACCCCATCCATTTCGAGACCGCTTTGGGTAATCGCATTACCGATGTCGATGGTCACGAGTACATCGACTTCGCTCTTGGAGATACCGGTGCCATGGCCGGGCACTCCCCAGCAGCAACCGTGCGTGCCGTCCGTGATCGCATCGATGGTGCAGGTGGCATTACGACCATGCTGCCCACCGCGGATGGCGAATGGGTGGCAGCGGACCTCGCCCGTCGCTTCGGCTTGCCGTTGTGGTCGCTCTCGCTCACGGCCACGGATGCGAATAGGTGGGCATTGCGGATCGCCCGTCTAGTCACCGGGCGCGACAAGATCTGCGCCTTCTCTTACTGCTATCACGGCGCGGTCGATGAGACTTTGGTGCGCACCGGCCCGGACGGATCGACCATCGAGCGCGAAGGGAACGTCGGACCGGCTGTCCCGGTTGCGCAAACGACCCGGGTGGCCGAATTCAACGATCTCGCGTCCGTGGAAGCCGCCCTGTCCCATGGAGATGTGGCGGTCCTGATCGCCGAGCCTGCCTTGACCAACATCGGCATCGTGCTACCCGACCCAGGCTTCTGGGAATCGGTCCGGGAACTCTGCGATCGATACGGGACCTTGTTGTTGATCGATGAAACGCACACGATCTCGGCAGGTCCCGGTGGCTGCACGAGTGCTTGGAATCTTCGCCCGGACATCGTGGTCATCGGCAAGAGCATCGGCGGCGGAGTTCCCTCCGGTGCCTACGGGATCACCTCAAGGATCGCTGAACGGATCAACGATCATCCGGAAGCCGACCTCATCGATGTCGGCGGTGTCGGCGGCACCCTTGCCGGCAACGTACTGAGCACATCGGCGATGCGAGCGACGTTGGGTGAGGTGCTGACGGACTCGGCCTTCGAGCACATGATCGCTCTGGCCACTCGATTTCGAGAAGGAGTGGAGAAGGTTTTGTCCGACACCGCGGTGCCGTGGTCGGTGGCCCAGCTCGGCGCTCGTGCCGAGTATCGGTTCGTGGATCCCCCACCTCGCACCGGAACCGAATCCGCGCAGGCACACGATGAGGAGCTCGAGGTCTACCTGCATCTATTCATGGCCAACAGGGGAGTCCTCATGACGCCCTTCCACAACATGGCCTTGATGTGCCCGACAACCACCGAAGCGGATGTCGATCGACACACCGAATTGTTCGCCGAGGCGGTTACGGCCATCGTTGCTGCCTAGTTCGCGGGAGTCAGCAACTTCACTTCGGTGATTGGTTGGACGGAGATCTGGGTATCGGACCCGACGCTGCAGGAGAGCACATGTCCGCCGGCAGTGCGATCCGCGGTGAGTCCGTGCAGGTGCAGTCCGTCCTGCCCCACACCGAGAGCATCCTTGCCCTGCCAGAAACCGACGAGCACTGCGCGGGAGCCGTTTAGATCGAAGGTGGTCTGCTCGGCGATCGTTTGGCTAAGCGGCTGGTAGGGCGGGGGATCGGCGTTGATACTTCGCGTGGTCAGTTCATCGAAGGTGCCGCGAACACGCACGGCGATGATCCCGTTCGTGCGTTGTGCCTCCCGTTGGATGACTGGCACCAGATCACGACACTTCGTCCCGGGAGGGATCGGCGCATTCGCTGTGGGGCGGAAACGGGTGGCTTGCATGAAGGGTGTCGGCGTTCGCGCACCCACCAGTCGTGGGGTGCCGTCAGGACGCACCCGATAGACCTCACCGCCGAGCATTACGAGTTCGCCGTCGAGATCGGCGAAGGTACCCAATCCGATTGTGTTGCCGTCGGCGAGAGCACCCACAGCGGCAAGGCCGGTGAAGTCGGGCTGGGTCAAGTATTCGTACGTTCCCACCTGATGCAGTTGCCCATCGTTGGGTGTCTGAGGCTGCGGCCCGGCGGCTGCGAGTAAGCCAACCAGGACGGCTAGGGCCCCGGTGAGGGCCAGCAGATTCCGTGTACCTATCACTCGCGGACGCTATCGGGAACGCCCAGCACCTCGGACAGTCGATTCACCTCACGTTGGATAAGCGCGAAGTTCGAATCGCGCACCGTCGGCAAATGGAAACGAGCCTCGCGCACTTGGGTGTAATCGAGTTCGGCCGTCAGCAGTTCCGGCTGGTCACCCGACTGGGCGAGTATCCGGCCGTGTGCATCGATGACCGCCGACCCACCCCAAAAGCGATGATCGCCCTCAGTGCCGACCCGGTTCGTCATGACGACCGGCATCCCGTACATCATCGCGTAGAAGCGGACAGCGAGATCCCAGCCGTTGGGGTTGGAGAATTCGCCCTCGACCGCATCGATCGAGGAACTGATCGGCACGCTGAGCAAGGTCGCACCGTTCATGGCGGCTAGGTGCACGAGTGCCGGATTCCAAGCATCGGCGCAGATGACGATCGCGTAGCGCCACGTTTCGTCGAGACGGGCAGTCTCCATGAAGCGCCCGGTTGCGAAGTGCTTGTTCTCATCGAGATTGCCGTAGGACGGAAGGTTCACCTTCCGGTGCAGATGGCGGATCTCGCCGTCGCGAACAGCGAGCGTCGCGTTGTAGAACTGCGCGGCTGGCCCTTCCTCGATGAAGCCGAACTGTGTCGTGATATCCCGGGACGCCTCGGCGATCTGCCTGACCACCTTCGAGTGACGGGAGCGAGCGAGTCGAAAGCTTTCATCCGACAGTGTGTAGCCGGTCAGGGACAACTCCGGGAAGACCAGCAGGTCACAGCCACGTGCTCGGGCCTGGGCGATGTAGTCCAGGTGGGTCTCCAGGTTGGCCGCTATGTCCTCGGGAACGGTCGGGATCTGGGCCGCTGCGACGACGAGTTTCTCCGGCATGGGTGAATTGTGCTGTCAGGACCCCAGGAGACGCTCGTCGAATGGATATTTGGAGATCAACTCGACGCCTTCAGCCGTGATGAGGACCTCCTCTTCGAGCTTGATCCCCTCACCGCCGCCGACTTCCGCGATGTAGCTCTCCACCGAGACCACCATGCCGGGTTCGAGAACGTCGTCGGTGGAAAATCGGTCGAAGTCCCCGTAATGCGCGACGAGCGGAGTCTCCCCGTGCATCCCCACTCCATGGATGATGGATGGGTAGCGGCGGTCGTAGTAGCGCTCGGGGATAGGCCAGGCCTTCTCGGCCAGTTCACGGTAGGTCATCCCCGGCCGGAGTTGGGCGATGTTGTGTTGGACCTGCTCGTAGGCCATGCCGTAGAGGGTGCGTTGGTATCCCG
Organism: uncultured Rubrivirga sp.; assembly: GCA_964550285.1. GTDB lineage: Bacteria > Actinomycetota > Actinomycetes > S36-B12 > S36-B12 > S36-B12. The sequence continues at coordinate 33,134 of CAZJYN010000004.1, read as the reverse complement.
TCGGCCGACCGGGCCCCACCTGGAACGTGCGCGAGAAATCGGAGTAGTAGCCGTTGTTTCCGATGGTGTCGGTATCGAAGGCGATCAGATCACCATGACGGATACTGCGTTCGCTTGCTTCGTTGAACCAGGGTTCGGTGCGTGGCCCTGAACTCAGCAGGCGAGTCTCGACGAACTCCCCTCCTCGGCTGATCACTTCGCCATAGAACACACCGAAGAGTTCGTTCTCAGTGATGCCCGGTCGAATGCTGCGTTCGACGGCGGCCATCGCGGCTTCGGTCGTGGCCATGGATAGGCGCAGGCACGCGATCTCATCCGGCGTCTTGAGGCGACGTGTGTACAGGAGATCGCCCATCACGTCCATGACCTGAAGACCGGCCTCCTCCAGTGCGAGTGCGTGCAAATGCCCGCATCGATCCAACCCAACGCGGTTGCTACCGCGTCCATCGGCCCGCACCAGGGCAGCAATCTCCTCGGCGAAGGGCCGGGCGACTGCGGTGTCCTTACTGTTGACTGCGGACCACACCACCTGCGAGGTGCGGTTATCGTCGATGGTCTCGAGCCAGGTCGAAACGTGCGCGGATCCTGGATACTCGAACAAGATGACATCGCCCTCGAGGGGTACGTAGATGTATCGAGTCGAATTGCGCAGGAAGTACCCGAACATGTTGCGCGATCCCGTGGCGTAACGCTGGTTGTAGGGATCGAAGAGGATGACGGCCGCGAGGTCTTGATCGCGCATCATCGCTCTGACCCGCGCTAGTCGGTCAGCGCGCATACGCACCGGGTCGAAGCCGGGCGGCAAGCTATCGGTCACCCCCGTGACATCGGCGCCAGCGCTCGGGGTTTCCAGATCGGTCAAGGCCTCCGGTTCGATGGGTTGCAGCATCGTTACACCGACACTCGCTCGCGGCCTTCGCGGGCAGCACGTTCGTGCTCTGGTGTTGCCCTGCCGAAGAGCCGCTTGGTCCGCTCGGCATCGGCGATCTCACCCGGGGTATCGGAATAGCCCAGGATGAGCGTGTGCCGCTCGCGGTCTCCTTCGATCCTCGTGACCCGGTGCAAGGAGTGCCGCCCGTAGAAGATCTGCAGCGAGCCAGGATCGGGATCCAACCTGTGCACGAGGGTGTCGTCGCCAGCAAGGGTCGCTGCAACCGATCCGATGTTCTCGTCCTGCTTCGAACGTATCCGGGGACAGTATTCGAACTTCCCACCTGCGTCGGCTTTCTGGGTCAGCAAGGTAACGATGAAATCGTTGTTGTCGAAGTGCCACGGATGCTGGGTGCCTGGACGCAGGACATTGAAGACGAGGTGCCCAAGAGGGTCGCCGTAGTCGTAGATCTCGTCCACATCCATGCAGGCGGCTACGAACATGCGGAGGGCTTCGCTTTCGTACAGTCCGCGAACCGCGGTGCCTGGTCCGATGAGATCGCCGGCCACGAACCCGTTGGTTCGCTCCATGAAGACCCGCTTGGGGTGGCCCTCGGGAAGCGATGGATCATCGGCGCTGCTGTAGCAATTGGTTTGCGTGGTGTTGAAGTGGGCCTGCGGAGCGAGTTCACGCCCTTCGGCGTTCATCGAGGTCAGCGCAGCTGAGGTGACGAATCCCTCCAGCACCACGCACCCGGTCTCGGTGAGTTGCCGGCGGCACTCAGCGATCAGTGCATCGCGGGCCGGGCCGGGTCGATCGATGGGGTAGCGGACGAGGTCGATGACACTCATGGATCTCCTCTCGTGGACGTCCCGACCGACGGTAGGAGGAATCCACTGAAAAGAGAAACGAATATTTGTGGTTGAACCTATCGCGAATAGTTGTAAATTGGCGGTGTGGAGTTGCAGCAGTTGTCGACCTTCGTCGCGGTCGCGGAGACCCACGGATTCTCCTCCGCCGCGCAGATGCTCAACTTGACTCAGTCCGCTGTCAGCGCACAGATCTCCAAGTTGGAACGAGACCTCGGCGTGCGTCTGTTCGACCGGACGACTCGCAGCGTGGTGCTAACCGATGCCGGGATCACCTTGTTGCCCTACGCGCGACGCCTACTCAATCTCAGCGACACCGCGAGCTCCTTGGTCAGCGGCGAGGGCAACCGGCCGGCACTGCGCTTGGGTATCACCACCGAGCAGGCCGACCAGTTCCTGCCTGAGATCCTGCGGCGCTTCATGTCCTTGCACCCACAGGTAGGTGTCCAGATCGACTGCTCGGTTTCCTCGGTGCTTGCACAAAAGTTGGCAGACGGTTTGCTCGACGTAGCACTGACCATCCGGCACACGGACACGCCAGCAGGAGAGACGATCGACATCGAGGATCTGGTGTGGATCGCCCATCCGGATATGCACTGGGATCGCGGTTCGGCCCTTCCCATCGCAGCCAATCCGGAAGGTTGCATCCATCGCGCCCATGCGATCGACGCTCTCGCACGCGCCGGCATCGATTGGACGGTCCGCTATGTAAGCGATAGCGCTGCAGCGGTGAATGCCACCGTCGCAGCCGGGCTGGCCGTTGCAGTGAAGTCCCGGCGATCGATTCCAACGGGCATGGTCGAGATCGACGAGGTCTTCGATCTGCCCGCCCTTGCCCCGGTAACGGTCGATTTGCATCGTGCCCCCACGGCTGTCACGAAGGCCGATGACGACCTGGTCTCGGTCGTCCGTGAGGTGTGCGGCAGGCGATCGGCGCTTTCCGCCTCGTAGCCCCTTTCGCCTGCTACTCGTCGCGAAGTTGGATGAAGGTCAGTACGGCGATCACAGTGGAGATCGCTGCCGCACCGAGCAGCACCAGTGTCAAAGTGTCGAATCCGAGGGCGAATGCCCGAACCAAACCGGCACCGGTGAACATGACGACGGCGAATATCTGGAGAAATAGCGAGAAACGCAACCGGCGGGTTTGATCCACTCCTGAACAGTACCTGGAAGTCGATCGTCGAGTACGGCTAGGAAGTCAAGAAGTGATGTCCTTGCGGTCGAATCGAAGTACCGCGATCCCCATGAGGAGAGCGAAGGCGATCAGGTTGTAGGCGACGCCCACTGCCATTTGATCCCAGACGATGACCGGGTTCAGGGCGTCCACCCACGTCGATCCGTAATCCGAGGGCAGGAATCGTCGCAAGGAGCCGAGGGCCTCGATTGCGTCGAGGATGTTGAAGATGATGACGACCACCACCGCCGTTCCGACCGCGCCGAGTGGGACGTCGGTCAACACGCTCATCAAGAACGCAATCGATGCTGGGAACAGCAACGTTATGGCGATGTAGGTGGTGATGACGACCAGGCGTTGAGCCGATTCAGCCTGCGTCAGCGCCCCACCGAATGGGCTGGCAAGTGGCTGCGTACCGAACGCGATCGCACCGATCGCCCATGAGGTGACCACCAAGGTCACCAAGACGATCACCGTCAGCAACAGGCCCACGATCGCCTTGGTGCGAAGCAGTTTGCGTCGGGGAACCGGCGCAACGAGGAGGTATCGAAGGGTGGACCAACTCGCTTCGCTTGCAACGGTGTCACCGAGGAACATCGCCGCGATGATGACCAGCAAGAACCCGGAGGAGAACAGCAGCATCGTGACGGCGAAATTCCAGGCACCGCTTGTTGCCAGGCCGACGAGATCGAAGTTGCCGTCGCCGAACCCGCCTCCCTGATTGCCACCATCGCCACCGTCGGATGAAGGTCCGAACCTGACGGCTGCGACGACGATCAGTGGGAGGGCGACGACGAGTAGGAAGGCAACCAGGGTGCGTCGTCGCTTGATCTGGCGGACTAGCTCGACGCCGATGCCAAGCGTGTCCTTGCGCGAGTAGTCGAGGGTAGGGGCACTCATGACGTCACCACCTCATGGCCCTCGCCGACGATTTCCATGAAGACGTCCTCAAGGCGTGCGCCGCTGCGCCCGGCGAGGAGTTCGGCCACGGTCCCTTGGGCTATGAGCGTTCCGTGATGCATGACGACTACATGCGAGCAGGTTTGCTCGACCTCGCTGAGTAGATGCGAGGAGATCACGACGGTTCGCCCCGTGGCGGCGTAGTCCTGCAGCACTTGGCGCATCTCCCGGATCTGCGGCGGATCCAGCCCATTGGTGGGTTCGTCCAGCACGAGGACATCGGGCATACCGAGCATCGCCTGGGCGATTCCCAGCCGCTGGCGCATGCCCTGGCTGTAAGTGCGCACCTTGCGGTCGATTGCCGTGCCGAGGCCGGCGATCTCGAGGACGTAGTCGAGATGGGCGTCGAGCTGTTCGCGGCCACTTGCCTTCCAGTACAGCCGCAGGTTCTCGCGCCCGGACAGGTGTGGCAAGAACCCCGGACCCTCGATGAAGGATCCGATGTGTGCCAACGTGGCTGCCCCGGGGAAGACGGGTTGTCCGAAGACGTATGCGTTTCCCCCGGTGGGATAGATGAGCCCCATGACCATCCGCATCGTGGTCGTCTTGCCGGCGCCGTTGGGTCCGAGGAGACCGAGCACGACACCCTTGGGTACGTCGAAGGAGACCTCGCTGACGGCGTGGACCCCGCCCCTGAACTGCTTGGAAAGTCCTTCCACTGCGATCGGTGTATCGGCAAGGTCCTCGCGGGAGGTTGCGCGCGTGCCCCCCGGGCGCAGCATTCGGACGGCTATCGCGATCACGATCACGCTCACCAGGGCGATCAACGGCCAACGCCACAGCGGCGTACCGCCGGATTCCTCGGTCATGGGATTCAGCGGGATCAGCACGGATGTCCCGGCGAGTCCGATCGAGTACACGGCTGGACCAGGTGGCATGCGAAACGCCTGATCGGTCGTGCCGATAACCACGCTCACCCGTTCACCGGCAGCGACGTCGCGCACGATCGCGGGCAACTCCACGTCGATCGTCTGCGGGGTTGGCCCGACTTCGTCGATTCGAATAGGGGCCACCAATCCGTTCGGGAGTATCGGTCTTTGGGTGCCGCCGATGATGCGCAAGCTCGCGAAGAGGGCGACGTCCTCGACTGGCCGCGCACTGCTGATCTCGAGTTGTACTTGGGAGGCGCCGATGACGCGCAACGGCTCGGTCAGCGGCTCGGAGGTGAATGTCGCTGTCTGGTTCGGCAAGGGCAGGGCGAGCAGATCGCCGGCAAGACCCGCGAGGCCACCGGCACCGGGTAGCGATGAGATAGCAGCGGGTACCCCGCCGGCCGGTGCCAAGACCTGTTGGGTCGTCCCATCAATGGCGATCGTCTCCTGCGAAGCGCCGAACAGGCCGGGGAACGAATCACTGCTCAGCAATTCGGTATCGGTGGTTCCCTGTCCACCGAACGCGGAACCTTCCACCAGCGTGGCCTCGAAGTCGTTGGTGACCTCAGGTCCATCGGCTAAGTGGAAGGAGAACCATTCGGCGTTCAACTCCCGCAGTCGATCGCTTTCGTCCACGCCACCGTCGTGGCCGCCGGAGTGCCATACGACCTTGACGTCGTCGTTGGCAGCCGAGATCTGCTCGGCGTTAGCGCTGGTCTGCGCCAGCGGGAAGAGTGAATCCGATTGCCCGCCGCCGAGCAGGGTGGGGATGGTGATGCGCTCGGTAATGCTCGCTGGAGATGAGGCAGCCATCAATTCACGCGCTTGATCGGTCAAGACTCCCTCGGCGGCGGCAGTGGAGTATGCCGCGCACCAGTTGGGCGCAAATCGTCCGCAGTCCGTGACCTGGCCACCATCATCGATAAGTCCGGCACTGAAGAAAAGGCCGCTCCACAACTGCTTGAAGACCCCGGTCTGGTCGCTGATCGGGGTGCTTTGCACCGATTGACCGAACAGGGATGTCTGGAGATCGTTCCAGGTGATGTCAGCACTGATGGCGTCTACGCGTTCGTCGTATCCGGCGATCATCAAGGACAGCGCTCCGCCGTAGGAGCCACCGGCGAATCCGACGCGGGGGTCCTCGGGTGCATCTTGTGCGACGGCGTCTTGCTCGGCGAGATAGTCGATGATCGATGCGGCGTCGGCGATTTCGAAGTCCGGTGCGTTCATCGAGATCATTCCCGTTGACTCCCCGAAGCCACGAGCCGTATAGGCAAGGACGACGAATCCCCGATCGACCAGGTACTCGGCTTCCTCGGCAACCGATTCCTTGGATCCCCCGAAGCCGTGTGCCAGGACGACGGCCGGTGCTGGCGTTTCGGAGGGGAGATAGAGGTCGGCATCGATTCGCACCGGCGAAGCATCGCTGGCGCTGGTCGGTCCGCCGGTGATCGTGAGCGGTTGCGGGGCTTCAGCAGCCCAGGCAACGGGTGTACTCGATGCGAAGGTGCCGATGGATCCGGCGAACGCGAACGCAGCGAACGCAGCGAGCATGCGCTGACGACGGTTCACCACCTATTCAGCATACGTTCGCCACGAACGTCCGCCCACCGGAGCAAAGTCACAGATGATCTAGTGTCCGAACAAGGTCACACGAGGAGAAGTCATGCGTGCAGCACTAGCGGTTGGCTCGTCCGTTCTGCTGATTGGCGCCATAACCGGTTGCTCGAGCAGCGATGACGAGATGGTCGGTGGGATGGCCGAGTGCACCTTGGAGGTTGTTGGCGGTGCCGCTGAGGAGTACGCCGCAACCCTCGGCGAGGGTGCCAACGACTACGAGATCGAGAACGTGGAATGCGCCGATGGCTGGGCCGTCACCAGCGGCATCCTTGGCGATGGATCCGGGCAGGGTGCCCCCACCGCCTTCATCTTCGAGGCCGAGGGACAGTTCTGGGTACCGCGAACGCAAGCAGATGCGTGCGGGACCTTCGAAGACGGCGGCTACCCCTCCAACGCGGAGATTCCCGAAGAGTTGTACGAGATCGGCTGCCTGACCTAACTCACACGGCGGTGTCGCTCGCCAAGAGCCCCTGCGGAACCGGAGCCCACACGTATTGGTCGTGGTGCCGACTCAACAACCAAATCAGATCGAAACGATCTTCCGGCCAGACCCGGGGTACCTGCCTGGCATTCGTGACCGGGAACGCCAGGACGAATTCGGGTAGGTGACCGTGATGCCACACCACAAGCGTGGTCGTATCACTCGATTCGATGTCGGCTACTAACGAGGAATAGCTCTGCGGGAGGGCAACGGCCTCGATCCGAAGCCCCAATCGATGCGCTGTCGGTGCAGCGGTGTCGTGTTCGCGCTTGCTCTGATAACTATCACTCGGTGCGGTGGCGATTATGCGACCGGGAGTGGTGATCCCCGAATCCGTATCGGGCCGTGCGAACAGAGCTGCTAGGGCACCCGCGCGGGTCCAGCCTCGCACGGATAGTGAATGCTCATCGTGATCACCGTTGGGCGAGACACCCTTATGCCCACCGTCGGGCTTCTCCGCATGGCGAATGAACATGATCGAGTCAGTCGCCACTTGATGGGCCCCTCGGTTCCGCAAGGCCGTCTTCTTCCATGGAGTAGGTATACCGCGCCCTGCGCTACGCGTCCGGTAGTCCGCGCTGCTCTACAGTAAGCCGGTGCTCCGGCTGATCGCGAATCTCGTCCGCGGCGCGCTCATCGGAGTCGCCGAGGTCATCCCCGGAGTCAGCGGTGGAACCATCGCGCTGATCGTCGGGATCTATCGGACGGCCATCGATGCGATCGCCGATGCCGTGCTCGCCTTCCGACAACTCGTAGGCCTCGCCGACGGGGGTCCGTCCGGCCGCCGATTCACGCGCACTCTCGCCGGCTTGCCGTGGCGGCTCTTGATCCCCGTTGGAATCGGTATGGCCATCGCCGTAGTGCTCGGGGCCCGGGTGATCGAGCCGCTTCTCGAAGACCACCCGGTGCAAATGCTGGCGCTTTTCTTCGGGCTCGTGCTCGCTGGAATTTGGGTCCCGGCACACATGGTCCATCGTGGCGGCGGTTGGAAGCCGGGTTACTTACTCGCGGCGGGTATCGCCGCCGTGGTCTTGTTCTTCCTGACCGGTTTGCCGCCGGGGACTGTCGCTGATCCGAGCCCGATCATCGTGATGCTCGCGGCGGCGGTCGCGATCTGCGCACTCGTGCTGCCGGGAGTCTCCGGGTCCTTCTTCCTGCTCTCGCTTGGGATGTACGAGCCAACGCTCGATGCGGTGAATGATCGAGATCTCGTGTACCTAGCCGCCTTCGCCATCGGTGCCATCGTCGGTTTGGGTGCGTTCGTGACGTTGCTCAAGTGGCTGCTCGTGCATCGAGCCGGAATCACGCTGGCGGTGCTCACTGGATTGATGATCGGTTCGCTGCGTGCGCTGTGGCCGTGGCAGGACGATGATCGCAACCTCTTGGCGCCAGCATCGGATTTCCCATCTGCTGGCCTGATGATCCTCGCGGGGGTGGCCGTCGTCGTCTTACTCTTGCTGGCCGAACGTCGGCTTGGCATGAGCGAAGAGCAAGAGGATGCCCGCCGGGAAACCGATTCGACGGTTTGAATGAACGCACGGTCCTTTCACGGTTCGTTCACCTGCTGGCAGTAGTGACGTCCGCTGAGTTTCATCGGGCACCGCTTCGGTGAAGACATGAACCTTTCATCTATACGCCTGTATCGCGCCGTCGCCATAGCCGGAGCCGTCGGCATCGTCACTTCTTTGCTCGCAGTCGCCCCGGGAAGCGCAGCCTCGTCGGATGTGACCCTCACCTTGCTGCACAACAACGACGGTGAGTCCAAGCTCCTGCCTCAGGAGGAATCAGTTGGTGACGTTACCTACGAGGCGGGCAGCATCGCCGCTTTCAAGGCGGTGGCTGATCGTGAAAAGAGGCGTGCGAGGGGCGTCGATGACAACAGTGTGCTGATGGTCTACGCCGGAGATTCCTTCCTGGCTAGTCGCGTACTTATCTGCTCCGACCCGTCCAATCCCGATTCCGATGCTCGGGTGTGGGATGCGATGGCGCAAAAGCGAATCGGGTACGACGCTCACTCGCTCGGCAACCACGAATTCGACTACGGCACCGGCTTCCTGCGGCGCTATATCGACGCGTTCGGCACCAACGGGAAGGTGACCCAGCCGTTCCTATCGGCGAATCTCGACTACAGCGACGACCCCAACCTGAAGGATCTGGTGGCTCCCGGCGGGATCATCGAGGAAACGCCGCGGGATAACGAGGTGCTCGGGCAGGCGATGATCTACGAGGATCCACGCACCGGCGAGAAGTTCGGCATCGTCGCGGCGATAACGCCGATCCTGCAGTCCATCTCGTCTCCGTTGCCGACGGAGGTCACCACACCGAATATCCGTGCGGTGTCCAGGGTCGTCCAGCGCCAAATCGACAAGCTCGAAGATGACGGTGTCAACAAGATCATCCTGGTCAGCCACCTGCAGAGCTCGGAATTCGACAAGGAGTTGGTGGGGCTACTCGAGGGTGTCGATGTAGCCGTCGCAGGTGGCGGCGATGAAGCCCTGGCTAACCCGAACGTCCCGGAGTACGTGCAGTTGCTGCCCGGTAGCGACGAAGCGGAAGGCGAATACCCGATCCTGACCGAAGACAGCAACGGCAACGAGGTTCCGATCGTCACGACCGCGGGGAACTACCAGTACCTCGGTCGGATCGACTTGACCTTCAATAAGAACGGCGAACTTAAGTCGTGGAACGAGAAGACCTCCTATCCGCGGCGAGTCGTGATCGCTGACGATGTTTCGGCTTCACTCGGAGTCACGGATGCGGTCAAGCCGAACGCGACGCTGCGCCGTACGGTCGAGACCCGGCTGGAGAACGGGTGCCTCGCGGAGCAGGATCAGCCGTTCGCGGCCTCTCGGATCGTGTTCAACACCGCCCGGGGGAATGCCGAAAACCCGGGTGTTCGGACCCAGGAGACGAACGGTGGCAACCTGGTTGCCGACGCCTTCATGAATGCTTACAACACCCGCCGAGCGGAAGCCGGACTCCAAGCCGCCAGCGCCTCGAACCCAGTCGTCGCCATGACGAACGGTGGTGGGATCCGTATCGACAACCTGCCCGCCGACGGCACGGCCGGTGCGATAAGTCGGGGAATGACCTTCGACCTGCTGCCATTCGATAACCGCATGACGGTCATCCCCGACCTCTCTGCGGCGCAGTTGAAGGAGGTATTCGAGCGTTCCTGCGCGATCTCCGAGCGCGGTGGCGGCCAGTTCATGCAGATAAGTGGGTTGCAGGTGACCTGCGCACGCTCGGGAACCGCCCAGGAGGTCGGTAACCCGGAGGGTGACCGGTCCGCCGGTCCGGTGACGACGCCCGGCACTCGCGTTCGGTCTATCTCACTCGCCGACGGGACCGCACTCGTCAGCGGTGGTGCGCCGGTAGCCGGAGCTCCGAGTGTGGATGTGGTGACGAACTCCTTCACCGCCGCCGGAGGGGACAACTACGGCACCTTCGAAAGCGCCGGCGACAAGATGACACTCGGGGTCAGCTACGAGCAGGCGCTCTACGACTACCTGCTCACCTTCCCCGAGGTCAGCAACCTCCCGACGGTGCCGACTTCGGATGCTCGCTACGCGCCTGGTGTCAACCAGCGCTTCTTCTGGGTGTCCTAGCCGCCACGACGGGCGTCGCGTACCCTGACTAACGTGAACGTCGGTCAGGGCCGCGGCGCGCGTCGCATCGCGTTTGCAAGCACGCTGCTCTTGGTCTCCGTGCTCGGGCACTCGGCCGCGGCGGGCTCGTTACCGGCGTTGCCCGGATTGGTCGGCGCGCTCGCCGTCTCGACGGCGCTGGCTTTCGCGGTCGCCGATAAGCAGCGCTCGGCCCTGTGGCTCTTCGGCTACCTTCTCGCCGGGCAGATGCTTCTGCACACCGTTATGTCTGCCATGGGTCACCACGCGTTCGCTCTGGTGCCGGACGTCTCGATGCTCGCAGCGCACGTGGCCGCTGCCGGTATCGCGGCAATATTGTTCGCGAAGTCCGAGGCCCTGGTCCTGGCGTGGTGGCGCGCTACCCATCGCTATCTTGGCGTGCCGCATCTTCGCCTCCCCGTGTTGTCGGTCGACTCGATCCTGCCGTTCTGGCGGGAACCGGAGCTGCCCGATGTCCTCGCTCGCTTCTCGGCTGCGTCCTGGCGTGGACCCCCGGCGCTCCTTCGACGCGCCTGATCTCACCTCCTTTTCAGCTCTGTCGAATCTCGTGATTCGGGCGCGTCTAGAGGTCTTTCCTAGATGTTTTCCTACTTACCGAGAATGAGGAGTTCTTCATGCGTATTCGTAAAAGTGGCGTGCGCCTGTACGCCGCCGCGGCTGTCGGAATCCTGACCGTCGCATTGGCAAGTCCCGTTCATGCCGATCCCGCGCCGAGCGAGGGATCGGAATGCTCGATGTCCGGTGCCACCCGCTTCGCGAAGGGTCAAACCTTCATCTGCGAGCGGGACGGCACACAGTTGCGCTGGAGCGATGGAATCCGGCGCAGCAACTCCCCGCTGGAGGTGGAGGATGCCTGGGTCAAGGTAATGGATTCGGGAATGACCTCAGCCTTCGCCACCATCACGAACCCGACGGATGAGCCCATCCGCATCGTTGCAGCAAGGTCCATTCGCTTCACTCCGGCCATGGAATTGCACGAGGTGCTCATGGAGGACGGAGCGATGCAGATGCAGCAAAAGTCCGGGGGTTTCGTCGTACCGGCGGGTGAGACGATCGTCCTTGAACCGGGTGGTGATCACCTGATGTTGATGAAGATCAAGCAGTCGATCACTGCCGGTGAGGAAGTACCCATCCGGCTGATCACGGCCGACGGTGGTCGAGTGAAGTTCGAGGCCATGGGACGGGTATTCGCCGGAGCCAATGAGAGCTACGACGATCTCAGTGACGGCATGGACCACGGTGGCATGGACCACGGCGGCATGGGGATGCGCTGATGACCGACCACGATGAGGGCAAGGTTCGTCGGGTCTCTCGTCGTGGGCTACTCACCGCTGGCGGCGCCGCTTTTGCCGGTGCCGCCGGCGGGGTGGTCCTCGGTCGGGTTAGCGCACCAGATGGCGCACCGCTGGTCGCGGAGCCGACCCCACGATCGGAATTGAGTCATGTGAGTCCGGCCGGTGTGAGTGCCCAGCAGACGATCGACTTCTACGGAGTGCACCAGGCCGGTGTCGATACTCCCGAGCAGACTTATGCGACATTCCTGGGTTTGAATCTGATCTCATCGAGTGCGCAAGATGCTGACAGCGTGTTGCGCATTGTGAGTGATGATGCTGCACGGCTAATGGCCGGGCGACCGTCGCTGGGCGATACCGAGCCCGAACTCGCGGAGATCCCGGCACGGCTGTCGATCACGGTCGGTTTAGGTCACTCCCTTTTCGAGAAGACCGGTCGTGCCGATCGGATTCCCGCCTACTTCCCCGCGATCCCATCGTTCAGTACCGACGATCTCGATGAGCGGTGGTCGGGCACCGACTTCTACCTGCAGATCGCCTCGGACGATCCACTGACGCTCGCGCATGCCCAACGGATGATGGTGAAGGCCCTTTCCACCCTGACCACGGTGTCCTGGGTGCAACCGGGCTTTCGGTCACCGACTCCCGCGAACGAAGGTGGTCGGGCGAGTCGGAACCTGATGGGCCAGGTCGACGGCACCGTCAATCCCTTGCCGGGCAGCGCACAATTCGACTCCGCCGTGTGGACCGGTGGTGATCCGATGTGGGCTGCGGGCGGAACCGTCGTGATCGTCCGCCGCATCCGCATGCTGCTCGATGAGTGGGATCGTATGGATGTCGCCGCGAAGGAGATGGTGATCGGTCGTCGACTGGATAACGGTGCGCCGCTTGGGGGCGAATCAGAGGACGATCCAGTTCGGCTGGACGTCCTCGATGAGTCCGGGCTCCCGGTAATCCCCTCGAGCGCGCATGTGCGGATCGCGCATGCCGAAAGCGATGAGGAGATGATCTTGCGCCGGCCCTACACGTATGACGCAGGTTTCATCGACGGGGTGCAAGATGCGGGTTTGATCTTCGCCGCTTACACCGCGGATCCGCGTCGTTCGTTCATCCCGATGCAGCAGCGGTTGGCGGACAAGGACGCCTTCAATCGCTGGAACACCACCATCGGTTCGGCGACGTACTTGATCCCACCCGGCTGCGCCGAAGGGGACTACATCGCGTCTGGACTCTTCACCTGAGGACCCCGTGCACTCATGGCCAAAGCCACCCCGGCGATGACGACGATCACGCCGAGGACCTCGCGCGCGGAGGGTAGGTCGCCGAACAAGATCATCGAATAGACGATCGCGACGGGTGGGACGAGGTAGTAGTAGAGGACGACTCGGGAGACAGGTAGGAGCTGCAGCAATCGCGCAAGGAGCACATAGCCCCCGCAGGTCACGACGATCACGAGGACCGCCACTCCCAACCAGGCAGTGCGCGTCGCATCGGGGCTCTCCTGGGAAACCGAGGGGATGGCCCAGGCGAAGAGGAAGATTCCCGGCCAAGTGCCGTGGAAGGTGACCGCGAGTGGGTTCTGTCTTTGTAGGAGGGGCTTGAGCAGTACCGAATAGGTCCCCAAACTCAAGGCGGCTACGAGTAGGAGCACCACACCGCGGTTGTCCGTGACTCCGGTACTGGTGCCCAGCAGGTAGATCCCGCTGATCGAGATGAATACCCCCACCCAGCGCAGCACGGGGATGCGCTCGCGCAGCAAGAGGGCTGAGAGGCCGAGGGAGATGAGCGGCGCGGTGTTCACCAGCGTCGAGGCCACTCCTACCGACGTCAAAGCGATGGCGGAATTCAAGATCAACTGGAATAGCGAGATCCCCAATTGGCCGATGGCGGCCGAGATGGCCAAGTCCCGCATCGGCATTCGAAGTGAGACGCCGAGCGCAGCGGCGATGGCGGCAAGGCAGATCGTCGCGAGTACTGCGCGGAGGAAAACGATCGAAACAGGGGAGAAGCTTTGCTCGGCGGCCTTGATCGCCGGGAAGGAGGACCCGAAAAAGGCGACCGTCAACGCGAAGACCGCGATGGTCTTGGGAGGGGTGCTACTCACCAGTGTCTGGGTCCGACATGCGCGGTGAGTAATCCCACGAGGCTAGGGTCCGGGGCTCGATCTCGATGGCGATCTCGGACTCGATACGGGAGAGCAGCCATTGACTTAGTTGCGTCGTTTCATTCCCCTGGTAGCGCTCGATCAACGCACGCAGTACGCCTTCGACGTCATCGTCATGCATGTGCGCGGTTCCGGTGCCCCGAACACCGCGGTATGGAGGTGCATCCGCGGCAACCTCGAAACCCACGCGATCGTCGCGGTTCAAGCGGCGGGCGAGCAGTGACGCACGCTGCGTGCAGCACCACAGGCTCGAGCCCGACGGGTTGAACCACAGGCTCTGCACGAGTGGTCCCGAGGCGCCGTTGGTAGCCAACCGCACGGGTATCACCGCTGTTGCGAGGAACGCTTCGATCTCCGGTGAATCCCAGGGTCCGGAGGCGATGCGGGTCATGGCGGTGAGTATGGCAGTGCTTGGGATAGCCTTCGCCGGCTCGACCTCGAGGCGAAGGGATTCCCATGGCAGCCCTTCTCGCGTTGCTGTCGAGTTTCTCCTGGGGGACGGCGGATTTCCTCGGGGGTCTGGCGGCGAGACGTGTCGGCACCGTGCGAACCCTGTCCGTCTCCTATCCCGCAGGTGCCGTGCTCATCACGGTGGTTGCGGTCGTCCTCATCCCCGGCGAGACGTCGAGCCGCGCGCTCCTTACGGGAGTAGCTGCTGGAGTGGTCGGGCTGCTCGCAATCGGCCTGCTGTATGCCGCACTGTCGCGCGGCCAAATGGGAGTGGTCTCCCCGATTACCGCCGTCCTCTCCGGAGCCGTACCGGTAGTGGTCGGCCTGGCCCTCGGCGAGGTCATCGGCCTGCTCGCCGCCATCGGCATCGCACTCGCGGGGATAGCTGTGATCCTGGTCAGTCGCGAGTCCGGTCCCCATCGGCACACCCCCGCACGTGCCATTGTCTTGGCGGGAAGCAGCGGAATGGCGATCGGCGTCTACCTGAGCATCCTGGGAACCGCGCCGGTGGATTCGGGGATCTGGGTTGCCACCATCGGCCGCTGGGTGTCATCGGTGCTGATACTGGGCGTGCTCGCCGCCGTCTTGCTGCGCGCGCGGCACTCGCCTTCATCCTCGCGTGTGCGCTATCCGTGGCACCTGGCCCTCGCCGCCGGTGGGCTGGATGCGCTCGCCAATGCGATATTCCAACTAGCGGCCCAGCGGGGATCCTTGGCGATCGTTGCGGTGATCGGATCGCTGTACCCCGCCGCGACCGTCGTTCTGGCGCGGTACCTGCTGCACGAGCGGTTATCGCGCTTACAGCTCGGCGGCGTCGGATTGGCGTTGGTTGCGGCGGCGATATTGGCTCTGGGCTGAGGCCGACACGGGCCCGGCATTGCGCCGTGGGTGCGGTGAATTGTGCAACGGTGGTGCTATGCGGTCTATTCCCAGGATTTCAGCGGCCATCATCTCCAGCATCGCGTTGGTAGCAACGGGACTTCTCGGCGCCGGCCCGGCCAGCGCCGCCCCGGGGGATGTGACCGAGATCGGCTTGGCGGCCGGCGCGACACCACGCGACGTCGCCAAGGGTCCGGACAACAACATGTGGGTCACCGGGGGTGCCTCGAAGACGATCGCCAAGGTGACACCAGAGGGAGCTGTCACCGCCTACGCCCTCCCGCTGCCGGCGAACGTCGGCAACCCCTGGGGAATAGCCGCCGGTCCGGACAACAACATGTGGTTCACCTTGCGCGACGGCGGCAAGATCGGGCGCATCACGATGGCAGGAGCGGTCTCGATCATCGACCTGCCCGACTCCACCATGCGTCCGCAGGACATCACCGCCGGACCGGACGGCAATATGTGGTTCACCGAACTCGGTGGGCGCATCGGTCGGGTCACGATGGCCGGTGCTGTCTCGATGTTCAATGTGCCATGGGCCAACTCGCAACCGCACAGCATCGTGCAGGGTCCCGAGGGCAGTAGCCGCCTGTACTTCACCGATGCCGGGGCCGACCGCATCGCATATGTCCTCGTTGATGGCACCACCTACGGAAGCGTTCCGCTCACGACAGCATCCGATCCGACGGGCATCGCGAACGTGGACGGTGCCATCTGGTTCGCGATGTCGGCCCGCAATCTGCTGGGCAAGCTCGTCGCGGACACCACCGTGTTGGAGATGGCTGTTCCGGGAGCTCCATCTGACATGACGAACGGGGTCGGCAACACCATGTGGGTCTCGCTCTCGGCCCGCAACTCCGTCGCCAAGTACTCCGCGCAGGGTGCACCGCTCGGCGAATACGGCCTGACCAGCCCGAACTCGGTGCCCACCGGCTTAGCCGAGGGTCCCGGAACCAACATCTGGGTGGCACAGACCCAGGCGGGCAAGGTCGCCCGAGTGCTCTCCGGTCAGGTACCGGTCGCTACGGCGGCTCCGACGATCACCCCGAACTCCGGGATTCGCGCCGGTGCCACCTTGACCGCTTCGGACGGCGCGTGGGACTTCACCCCGGGCAGTTTCCGCTACCAGTGGCAGGCCTGCAGCAACGGCGCCGATCCCAATACCTGCGCGAACATCCCCGGCGCGACTGCGAAGACCTACGTGGCCACCGCAGCGAACACCAACCAGTTCCTGCGCGTTTCCGTGCAGGGGGTGAACGGCAGCGGTCCAGGCACGCCGTCCTTCTCCTCCCTCGTGGGAGTCGGGACCACGCCGCCTCCGGCACCCACGCCGGTCAGCGGAGGCCAGACGGTCACCATCGCCGAGGGCGTCACCCTTACTTTGAAGGCTGCAAAGCGGCCGCGAGCAGGAAAGAGGAAGTCCTTCGCGGTGATCGCCAACACGGCGAACATCAAGGGTAAGAACCGCATCACGATCGTCGATTCGGCTGGACGGGAACGTCAGGTGATCGCCAAGGGGCGCTGGCTCAAGCCGCTAGGAACCGACTCCAAGCGTGCACTCAAGCGCAAGCGGATCAGCCGGACGCTGCCGCCAGGCACTTACACCGTGAAGGCGGTATTCACGCCCACTCGCGCTTTCCGCGACAACTATCCGGTTGCCACGATGACGAAGGTGATGACGATTCGCCCAAGGCGATGATCGCACTAGGGTCCGAGCGTGCAGACCGATCGGATCGTCCATGTCGTCCACTGCCACGCTGAGGGTGAGGTCGGGGATGTCGTCGTCGGCGGAATCGCCCCACCGCCCGGGAATTCGATCTGGGAACAGTCACGATTCATCGCGACCGATGCCTCGCTGCGCGATTTCCTGCTAAACGAGCCCCGCGGTGGTCTCTTCCGGCATGTGAACCTGCTCGTCCCGGCATTCGACGCGAGCGCGCACAGTGGTTTCGTCATCATGGAACCGGAGGACACCCCGCCTATGTCGGGGTCGAACTCGATGTGTGTCGCGGCGGTGCTGTTGCACACCGGCCAGGTGCCGATGGACGAACCGCTGACCGAGGTGCGTATCGAAGCTCCGGCAGGAACAGTGCGCATCGATGCAAGCTGCCGCGACAACCGAGTCGAATCGCTGGCGTTGACGAACGTCGCGAGTTTCGTCGAGCGGCGGGATGCGATCTTGCAAGTGCCCGGCGTGGGCGAGCTTCGAGTCGACACGGCATTCGGTGGCGACAGTTTCGTGATCGTGTCTGCCACCGACCTTGGAGTCGACATACGTCCCGACAACGCACGCGCCCTGGCGGATCTCGGTCGGGCCGTGTGCGCGGCTGCTAATGAGCAGTGGACGTTCGAGCATCCGACCTTGCCCGATTGGACGCATTTCTCCTTCGCCTACATCGTCGGGGATCTCCTTGAGGAAGGCGGTGTCCTGACCTCGCGCAATGCCTGCGCCATCAAGCCGGGCAAGATCGATCGATCCCCCACGGGAACCGGCTGCTCGGCGCTACTTGCACTGCTTCACGACCGGGGCGAGATCTCCGTCGGGCAGGAATACCGCGCTCGGTCGATCATCGACTCGGCATTCGATTGCTCGATCGTCGATACGACCGTCGTGGGCGAGCACCGGGCGGTGATCCCGCGCATCGTGGGCCGAGCTTGGATCTATGGAACGTCCCAGTACTACCTAGATCCCATGGACCCGTGGCCGTCGGGCTACCGACTCGCGGACACTTGGCCCATTCACCGTTCTGCTCAGCGGGATGACGAGTACGTATAGCGGGACGAGGCACGACAGACTTACGCCATGAACTTCTACGGTCACATCATCGGGGGCGAGGAAGTCCCGTCGATCGACGGGCGCACGATGGAAACCATCGATCCATACACCCGCGAGCCCTGGGCTGACGTCGCCCTGGGGGGCGCGCCGGATGCCGATGCAGCAGTCGCGGCTGCCCGGGCAGCGTTCGATTCAGGTCCCTGGCCGCACATGGGCTACGAGAAGCGCCAAGGCATCTTGCACCGGCTCGCCGATCTGATGATGGACAACGCCGAGGAACTCGCCCTGGCCGACACCCGCGACATGGGTAAGCCGATAACCCAGGCCCACCACGATGTTGCCCGCAGTGCATGGAATGTCCGATTCTTTGCCGATCATGCGCGCTTGACCGCTGCGGAGACCTACCCGATGGACTCCGGGCATCACGCCTATTCGTCCTACGGACCCGCGGGTGTGGCGGTCGCGATCTCACCGTGGAACTTCCCGTTGATGTTGAGCACCTGGAAGGTGGCACCGGCGCTCGCCTGGGGCAACACGGTCGTTCTCAAGCCGGCCGAGGACACCCCGGTCTCTGTCACGATCTGGGCTCGGCTCGCGCTCGAAGCCGGTCTCCCACCCGGCGTCTTGAACGTGGTGCACGGGTTCGGTCCGGAATCGGTGGGCGAGGCACTTACCCACAATCCGAACGTCGATCGGATCACCTTCACCGGAGAATCCACAACCGGGAAGATCATCAGCGCCGCTGCGTCGAAGCACCTCATTCCCGTTTCCTTGGAATTGGGTGGCAAGGGCGCCAACATCGTGTTCGACGATGCCGATCTGGACAACGCCGTCAATTGGGCGATCCAGGCGATATTCCGAAATGCCGGGCAGGTCTGTCTTGCCGGTTCCCGGCTGTTCGTGCAGCGCGGCATCTACGAGGAATTCCTCGAGCGTTACGTCCAGGCTGCCCAGGCGATGCGCCAAGGAGACCCGAAGGACGCGGGCACGGAGTTTGGTCCGCTCGCCAGCAAGACGCACTTCGAGAAGGTCACGAGCTACTTCGACACTCTCGAAGCCGATGGGGGTCGCGTCCTGACGGGAGGCGTAGGCGAGGGCTGGTTCGTCGATCCCACCATCATCGTCGACGCCCCACCGGCCGCTCGGGTCTGCCGAGAGGAGATCTTCGGCCCAGTGGTGGTCGTTCAACCCTTCGACACCGAAGATGAAGTGGTGCAAGTAGCCAACGACACCAAGTACGGGTTGAACGCGATGGTGTTCACCGAGAATCTCAGCCGCGCACACCGGGTGGCAGATAGCTTGAACGCCGGGACGGTGTGGGTCAACTGCTTCTTCATCCGGGACCTACGGGCACCCTTCGGCGGAGTCGGGGAATCCGGCGTGGGACGCGAGGGCGGCAACTTCAGTCGGGAGTTCTTCACCGAACCCAAAGCAGTGGTGATGCAGATCAATCGGTAAGGCCCAAACGGCGACTCGCCTCTGCGAATACAGCACCTGGTTCGCGAACGTCGAGAAGCAGGCTCTGCAGGCCAACCGCCTCACCGCCTGCAACGTAGGTCGGGTTGTCGTCGATGAAGACGATCTCTTCGGCGGGCAACCCCATCTGTTCGATTGCCACCTCGTAGGGGCGGGGGTCGGGCTTGCGTATGCCTAGTTCGGTCGAGTCAATCAGTACTGGGAACCACTCGAACCACTCTTGCGATTCGACCCAGTCTCGCCCTTGGAAGTCCATGAGTTCGTTGGTCAAGATGCCGACTCGCCTGTCGGTACCGCGTGCCTTCCGGACGAGATCGATGGCCTCCGGCCTAGTGACCTCGATACCCGGTGTTTGGAACATGGCTCTCATCAAAGTGGGGTGGCCATCAAGTGGAGCGCCGTTGGCTTGCGCCTTGGCCGCGAAGTCGAGCCAATACTCGCGCTCTGTCGCTTCCCCTGCCCGGTATCGCTCCCAACGCTCGTCACCACCCGGATCGAGTGGTCCCCGACCCACGACGGTGCCGGGGGGTAGCCCGCGTAGACGCTCGTAATCATCCGCGATCTCCCACGCCGACTTGAAGAAGACGACACCGACATCTAGCAGCAGCCCCTGGGCGTTCATGCATCTCCTTCTTGTTCGGCATCTTGCCCGCGCGCGTGTGCGAGCAGGATCTCGCGCAAGGATCGAGGTGGAGGAAGGGGTGGGACGTCCACCTCGACCACACCGTGAACGACGCGCACCGGATACGTCTCGACCCGTGTGCGGCCGTCGCCTTGTTTCTCGCCGTCCACGAAGCTGAACCGCCATAGGTGTGCAGGGCAGGTGACGCACCCGTCCCGCACGAGCCCTTCGCTCAGTGATGCTCCGCGATGCGGACAGACATCGGATATCGCTCGCACCTGGGCATCTACGCGGGCTAGGCAAATCGCTTGGTCTTCGATGAGCACACGGTGGGCAGCGTTATCGCCCAACTCGCTTTCAGGGATCGTGCGGTGCCACACGTGATCGGACCTACTTTCGCGCGTTGATTACCGACATCGGCTCGCCCCCGACGGCCCATTCGTCTTCGGTAACTTCGTAGATGGCGACTCGTACCCGCGCAGGGTCGCTACCGAGGGAGTCGACCACCGCCTCGGTGATCTGCTTCATCAGTGCGTGCTTTTGTTCGGTGCTACGGCCTTGCATCATGGTGACCTGGACGAAGGGCATGTTGTCTCCTAACCACAGGGAATCTCGACGGTGCCGAGTCGGTCGAACCGGGCGGTGATCACATCACCTGGTGCTACCGCGATGGCTTCGGTCATCGAACCGGAGAGCACGATGTGTCCGGCCTGCAGGCCCTGCCCACGCTCGGCTAGCTTTCGCACGAGCCAGGCGACGCTCGCTGCAGGATGGCCGAGTACTGCGGC
Source organism: uncultured Rubrivirga sp. (assembly GCA_964550285.1). GTDB lineage: Bacteria > Actinomycetota > Actinomycetes > S36-B12 > S36-B12 > S36-B12. The sequence continues at coordinate 12,190 of CAZJYN010000004.1, read as the reverse complement.
ACCGGACGCAGTGGCGACCAATCGACCGTTCTTCTCGAACACGCAACCCGTCAAGCGCAGATCGAACCCGGCTGGGTCAAGGCCCTGCCCACCGAGGACGAAGCCCGCGCACGAGGAGTTATCCGCGACGACATCCGGGAGCTTGAACGAGTAGCCCGCGAAACGAGAGTCCAGCACGTCCACGGAAGGAAATACCAGGTCCGTGGCCGCAAGCACGCGGGCCGCGGTGACTCCGGGTCCCTCGAGATCCTCGCCGAGCAGGAAAGCCACCTCCGGTTCACATCGCGGTTGGATGTAATCACCGCAGACCAGGACTTCCCCGGTGTCTACCTGCATGTCATGTGTCAGCCACCCATACAGCGGCTCGTCGACGTTCATTTGCTTTTGCTTCGCCGTGCTCGTTAGACCCAGCTTCGCCCCCACGATGACCGACCCCGATGCTTGACGTGCAGCGACGACTGCATCTTGGATGGTGTACGCGGTAGGGACGTCGAGTTCGGGGAACTCATCGGTCAGTGGCGTCGTGGCGACTCGTTCACCGGCAGCTCGGATCAGCCGATCGGCGAGTTCGGATGGGTTCACGATTCCTCCTGACCTGCGTGCTCGCGCGCCAATTCCAAGGCGACGTCGATGATCATGTCCTCTTGACCGCCGACGACCTTGCGACGACCGAGTTCGAGCAGGATGTCGGCCTGGGGGACGTTGTAGCGCTCAGCTGCTTTCTGCGCGTGCAGCAGGAAGGAGCCGTACACGCCGGCGTACCCCAAGATAAGGCCGGCTCGATCGATCACCTGTTGTCGGGGCATCATGGGCCGAACGACCTCTTCTGCGACGTCCATCAACTTCAGTGCATCGACGCCGGTTGTGATTCCGTACTTGTTCGATACGGCAGCGAGGATCTCAGTCGGGCAGTTGCCTGCTCCGGCGCCCAATCCCGCACTCGTCCCGTCGAGGTTCGCCGCGCCTTCCTCGTAGGCCGCGATCGAGTTCGCTACGGCCATCGACAGGTTGTTGTGGGCGTGGACACCGACCGGGACCTCCAGAGCCTGCACGAGTGCGTTCACTCGACGCCGGACATCTTCGGTGGTCATGGCGCCGGCTGAGTCGGCGATGTAGATGGCGTCTGCTCCATAGGACTGCATCAGCAATGCTTGTTCGACGAGGCCCTCGGGGGAGTTCATGTGGGCCATCATCATGAAGCCGACAGTCTCCATACCGAGTTGCTTCGCGGTCTTGATGTGCTGCTCGCTGATGTCGGCCTCGGTGCAGTGTGTGGCGATTCGCGCCATGCCGACTCCGAGCTCTTGCACATCCTTCAGATCGTCGGCGAGCCCGATACCTGGGAGAAGCAGGCAAGCGATGGTGGAATTCCGCGCTTCGTCGCAGGCGCGTGCGATGAGTTCCTTCTCATCGACCTTCGAGAAGCCGTAGTTGAAGCTCGACCCGCCGAGTCCGTCTCCGTGGGCGATCTCGATCACCTGGACACCGGCTGCATCTAGTCCCCGCACGATCGCGATGACTTCATCGGCCTCGTATTGGTGGCTGATCGCATGCGAACCGTCCCGAAGCGTTGAGTCGATAAGGCGGTAGTCGACGTCGGGGCTAAGAATCTCCGCGCTCATGCGAGTACCTCCTGCTGTGCGTGTGCCACGGCCTCACCGACGCGCATGGCGGCGGCCGTCATGATGTCTAAATTGCCGGCGTAAGTGGGTAGATAGTCGCCGGCTCCCTCGACTTCGAGGAGCACGACCGCACGGTGTGGGACTTCTCCCCCCGGCGTGAAGAAGGGCCCCTCTTCCACGACCGGAGGGTTCTTCAGCCGGTAGCCGGGAACGTATTTCGCGACCTGTGTGGCCATTTCATGGATGGAGTCGAGCACGGCGGCGTGGTCGGAGCCTTCGGGGAGTCCAGCGAAGACGGTGTTTCGCATGAGAATCGGTGGCTCCGCGGGGTTCAGCACGATGATCGCCTTGCTGTGCTCGGCTCCACCGATCTCGCGAAGAGCAGTAGCAGTCGTCTTGGTGAATTCATCGATGTTCTGCCGCGTGCCCGGACCCGCCGAGCGACTCGAAACGGTCGAGACCATCTCGGCGTACGGCAGGGTGTCGATGGCGCGGCGGATCGCGTAGACCATCGGAGTTGTCGCTTGCCCCCCGCATGTGACCATGTTGATGTTCGGCGCATCGAGATGCTCGTAGAGATTTACGGGGGGAATCACTTTGGGGCCTCTGGCCGCCGGGGTGAGATCGATCGCGGTGATTCCTGCTTCCGCGTACTTCTTGTAGTAGCGGACATGCACGTACGCACTGGTGGCATCGAAGACCATGTCGATGTCGTCGGAGTTCTCCAGCACCCAGTCAGGTCCGGTGTGGGGTGCCTCTAGGCCGGCTTCGCGGGCTCGACTGAGGCCATCACTGGCAGGATCGATTCCTACGACGGCGACGAGGTCGAGGACATCGCTGCGCAGCATCTTGTACATCAAGTCGCTACCGATGTTCCCCGACCCGATGATGGCGCATCTCTTGCCCATCAGTTCTCCTCTCCTTCGACTTCTTCGACGCGCAGCGTGATGGACCCAAGGTGGTCGAACTCCGCTCGGTAGACCTCACCGGGGTTGATGGGCGTCATCGCGTGCAACGCCCCGGTCAAGATCACGCTGCCGGCCGGCAGCGTGACGCCCATGGGAGCGAGCGTGTTGGCGAGCCATGCGACCGCTGCGAGGGGATCGCCCAATGCTGCTGCCCCTGCTCCCGTCGCCACGACGTTGCCGTCTCGGGTGAAGACCATCCCGACGAGACGGGGATCGAAGTCCTCGATCGGGATCACGGCGCTACTTAGAGCGATGGCGCCGTTGCTGGCTAGGTCGGCGACCGTGTCGGCGATCGAAATCCGCCAGTCCTCGATGCGGGAGTCCACGATCTCGATGGATGCTGCCAGTCCCCGGGTTGCCAGATAGGCATCGGCTGGTGTGCAGTTCGGCCCCTGCAGTTCCGACCCGAGGATCACAGCTATCTCCGCCTCGACACGGGGTGCGATGAAATCCGATGTGCGAACGATGGAACCGTCCCGATGCACGGTATTCGCGAAGACCGGCCCGAAGTCCGGCTGATCGACCCCGAGTAGCTGTTGCATCGGTGCGGAAGTGAGCCCGAGTTTGTACCCGCAGATCTCGTGACCATCGGACACGAGGCGATTCACCAGGTGCTGCTGGATCGCGTAGCCATCTGCCATGCCGAGTTCGGGCATCGATTCGGTGAAGGGCGGGATCGGAATCCGGTCGCGGCGTGCCTCGTACAGCGCGTTCGCGAACTCCCTCGCCTGGGCGTCGGTCAGGTTGCTCATAAGCGGCCTCCTTTGGAATCTCGGTAACCGAGACGTCGACTGATGGCTAGCCCGGCTTCGATGCAGGGCCGGGCGAATCTGCGTAGTGACTCCCCGCCAAGTCGTTGGACGGGGCCGGCGATCGACACAGCTGCGACCACTTCCCCTAGTCCGTTACGAATCGGCGCAGCTACCGATGCGACGCCGAGCTCGGCCTCGTTGATGTTCTCTGCCCATCCCTGGGCTTGGATCGTCTGCAACTGTTTGCGCAGATCATCGATCTTGGTGACGGTGTAAGGGGTCTTGGCGGGAAGTCGCCAGCCCCGCAACGTGCGATCGAGTTGTTCCGGGGGCAGGCAGGCCAGCAGCAGTTTCCCGGTGCTGGTGCAGTGCGCGTCGTTGCGATGCCCGACACGTCCGAAGAGTCGAAGGGTCTGCGGACTTTCTCGTCGTTCCACGTATACGACTTCGTGGCCGTCGAGCACCGCCACTTGCGCGGTCTCCTTGGTCGAGTTGCGCAATTGGTCCAAAACGGGAGTGCAGGCTTCGTGTAGATCGGTATGCCAGTAGACCGAGGTCCCCAACTCGTACATCGCGAGGCCGAGTCGGTACGCACCGGTGTCGGGGTCTTGTTCGAGGAGTCGTTCTTCGGTGAGTGTGTTCACAAGACGGTGCGCGGTGCTCTTGCCCACTCCGAGGCGACGGGACAGTTCGGTAACCCCCAACTCGCGAGGGCCCTTGGAGAATTCGCGCAGCAGGCGCGCGGCATTGCGGACACTCGACAGTGTCGAATGCGCCCGCCGAGGTGTGGGGGTGTCCTCGCTCATCGTTGTGCTGACCTGAGTTCTTCCAGTGCCGCCCGCCGGATCGATTCGACGTCGGTGGTCGAAGCCTCGATGGCTTGCTTACCGAGGAGTTCGTTTGCAAGCAGGCGCAGCGCATTCGGCATCGAGTTGACGTGCGCAGCGTGCATCTCGGCTATGAGTTCCCCGTTTGCGGGCTGCAATCCGGCCATCGTGGTGAAATCACGATCGGCTGCCGCGTGCGAATGCGCCAGCCCGGTTCCGGCGTGCTGCGCGTGATGAGCCGTCAACCCTCCACCGGGTGGCACGGACAGGTGGTAAAGCACAGTTCGCACTCCCAGGGTGTCGCGCACCTGGGTCGGTTGCGGAGCATCGGCTTCGTCGATCAGTCCCAGCCCCGGCGCTACGACGGGGTCGTAGAAGCGCAAACTCCAGTTCAGTTCGTTCGCGCTGTCCTCGATGCGCACCTCCTGGCCAACGGGTTCGGGCAAGGGGTCGGTCGTCGCGAGGACATGCAGGTAACGGGTTCCTGCGGCGATCACGGTGAACGGGCGGTCGGTGAACAGCGGTAGTCGGGCGCGGTCGGCCGGTGGCAGGGGGTCCGCGGCGTCTAGGTAGGCCTCATGCACCGCACGGATGTAGTCGGCCATCGCCGATCGCATCTGCTCGGGAGCACCTGCTGCCATGCTTCGGGACGCTAGCAGCGGGTGTTCCTGTAGATGGGACGACGTACTTCCATGCGGGACACATTCCACTTACCGTCACGCTCCACGCAATCGATGTTGTGTCCTGTGACACAAGTGAGGGAGCGAACATTCCATGGGTTTGCAAAGGCTGGCGCACGTTGACGTCACGGTCACCGACCTTGACCTAGCCACGGCGTACTACACCGAGGTCATCGGCCTGCTCGAAACTGAGCGGGACGAGAACTCGGTCTACCTCAAGTGCTGGGACGAGCCGAACCACCATTCGCTGCGGTTGATATACGGGCCGCGGGTCGGCTTCGACCTGATGTCGTTCAAGGTAGACCGTGAGGATGATCTCGACGAACTCGAAAATCGGGTCTCGCAGTACGGGTTCCCGGTTCGCCGCATCTCCAAGGGGAATCGCATAGGGCAGGGGGAGTCGATCCAGTTCGAGACCCCGTCCGGGCAGACGATGGAACTCGTCGCCGATTTGGACATGGTCGGCAGAGCGACCGCGCCCATCAATCCCGCTCCCTTCGTCGAGGGGTTGACCGGTATCGCCCCACCACGCCTAGATCACCTGTTGGTGACCGCCGAAGAGGTGGGTGATTCGACCAAGTTCTACGAGGACGTCTTCGGTTTTCGGACTACCGAACAATTGCTGGATGGGCAGGGCCACCAGGCCGCCACCTGGATGACGGTGACCGACAGTCCGCACGACCTCGCGATCGTCTCGGGCAAGAACGGCGGCCTGCATCACTTCGCGTGGTGGCTCGATGATTGGGACCACGTACGTCGCTCCGCGGATGTTCTCGCCTATAACGGAATCCAGATCGATGTCGGTCCGACTCGGCACGGGATCACCCGCGGAAACACGATCTACTTCTTCGATCCGCTGGGTACCAGAAACGAAGTCTTCACCGGGGGCTATCGCCCGGACCCGGAATTCCCGACCATCACCTGGACTGAGGACCAGATCGGTCGTGCCGTCTTCTACTACGAAGGCGATCTCAACACCCGATTCATGACGGTACACACGTAGGGGATCGGACAAGACATGGGAATCTTGCGTTTGTCGCACGTGGAAGTGCGCGTTCCGGACCTGGAATTGGCTACGGCCTATTACACCGAGGTCATCGGGCTCTACGAGACCGCTCGCGAGGCCGACCGGGTCTATCTGAAGTGCTGGGATGAACACCAGCACCACTCGGTGATCTTGACCAGCGAGTCGACCTACGGCCTGAACCATATGGGCTGGAAGGTCCGCTACCGCGAGGATCTCGATCACTACACCGCGAGGCTGGAACAAGCCGGTGTCGAGGTGATGCGATTCGACGCCGCGGAGATCGGGCCCGGACACGGCGAGGCCATTCGATTCTCCTTGCCCAGCGGTCACGTTATGGAGTTGGTGTACGGCATGCAGCAGGTGGGCAACCTGCTACCGCTGGTCAACCCGCCGCCCAAGCCGATCAACCTCGTCGGCTTCGCCCCACCGCGTCTTGACCACATCTTCATCACCTGCGAGGACGTCGCCGCGAACACTCGGTTCTTGCAGGAGGTGCTCGACTTCCACCTCACCGAACAGGTGCTCGGTGACGATGGCTTCCAAGTAGCCACCTGGCTAGAGCATTCGCACCATTCGCACGACATCGCGCTGGTGACGGGCCAAGACGGCGGCCTGCACCACTTCGCATTCTGGGTCGATGACTGGACCGCCATACGGGATACCGCGGACATCCTCGCTTACCACGGCGTACCGATCGAGAAGAATCCAACGCGACACGGGGCCACGCGCGGCCATTGCATCTACTTCTTCGACCCTGCGGGTAATCGCAACGAAGCCTTCACCGGTGGTTACTACGTCGATCCGGAGGAACCGCCGGTCACGTGGACCGAATCGGAGATGGGTCGGGCGATCTTCTACTACGACGGTGTCGTGGACCAGCAGTTCCTGACGGTGCACAGCTAGGGAGAGACATGACTGCAGCCGAGATCGGGGACACCGAAACCACCAGCGAGGCGGAGATCGAACGGATCGCCGCCGATGGCGGCACGGCGCGTCCTCGCCTGTCCCATATGGATCGGACCGATCCCCCCGCCTACTTGCAAAAGTACCTCGAGCGCGAGTCGCGCGGGGGTAAGCAGCACGAACGCGATGATCGAGGCGGGGACCGGACCGATGATGTCCCGCTTTATCTACGTCGATTCCGAGACAGGCGATCAGGTGCGAACCCGCTCGAGACCCCCCTTCCCACCTGGGAGGGCGAAGACCTCGGCGTCACGATGGCGCGGGCGCAGATCACCAAGACCAAGGAGATCGTCCCGGAGTCACGTGAGCAGTCTGGGCCGGCCGTCCTGACGCAGGTGCACATCATCCGGCACGGCGAAACCCAGGGGTACTCCACGGAAAGTGGCCTGACACCACTGGGTAGTTGGCAGGTGCACCGACGTGGTTTCGACATCAGCAAATCGATCCGCGAAGGAGAGCGCGTCCATATCGTCTGCGCGGATACCAACCGCGCACGTCAGACCTCGGAGGGGATCCGCAAGGGACTGCTCGATGGCTTGACGATGTGGGGTCGCGAAGCAGAGATCTCCGAGGTCCATGCGATGGAGGAGTTCCGTAATTTCCAGGTGTGGACCCCCGAGGGTCTGCGCGATGTGACCGGGGCATTTCGTCTCTACAAGCGTGAGATGGAGAAGTACGAGCGGGTGGCGCTGGGGGATCGACCCACCTGGCTCGTGGAGATGGACCGTTTTTGGAAGACGCAGCAGGGGGGTGCGGACCCCATCACGCTGTGGACCCAGATTCCGATGTTGAACTTCGAGCCGCCTTCGGCCACCGTTCGACGTTTTTGGGCGGGTATCCAGCGGATAAAGGCAGAACACCCCGGTGATCGGATCATCGTCGGCACCCACTCCGGGCCTATCAGGGTCTTCGCGATCAGCGCCTTCGGCTACGACCCCGGGGAGCCGTACAACACCGAAGAGGTGATCGTCCGACTCGTCGAGACGAATTCGGCCTTCATCGCCTACCGCAACCGGGTGCAAGAAGTTCAAGTTCCCGATCTTGACCAGCTTCCTGATTGGTGGGAGGGGCTCAGCGGTCGAGCCCTGCCCAAGGCACTGCGCGAGGAGGATCAGCAATGAGTTCGATCATGTGGTTCGAGAGTTACTGGCACGGAATGAAGCCGGAAGTAGGTGGAAAAGGCGCGAGCTTGGGTGAGATGACCGGTGCAGGTCTTCCGGTGCCACCGGGCTTCGCGCTGACCACCACCGCTTTTCGGGTCAGCAAGGAAGCGGCGAATCTCGATGCGGACCTCGCTTGCCTGTTGAAGGATCTCGACACCAACGACACCGCGATGGTCGAGGATCGATGCCGGCAGATCCGCGATGCGATCACCAAGATGCCGATGGACCAGCAGGTCGAAGCGGAATTACGCAATGCCTACGCCGAGTTGTGTCGTCTTTCCTCAACCGACGACGTACCGGTCGCTGTGCGCTCCTCGGCCACCAGCGAGGACTCGCCGGATGCCTCCTTCGCCGGTGAGCACGACACCTACCTGTGGATCCGGGGTGCGGACTCGGTTGTAGATGCGGTGCGCCGCTGCTGGGCGAGCCTGTTCACCGACCGTGCCACGTGCTACCGCGCGGAAATGGGCTACGTGCACGAGTCCGTGGAGATGAGTGTCGTGGTCCAAAAGATGGTGCGGCCCGTTTCGGCGGGGGTCGCATTCACGCTCAATCCTTCCGACGGTGATCGATCCCAGATCTGCATCGATTCGGCATGGGGCTTCGGGGAAGGGGTCGTCTCCGGGGAAGTCACCCCCGACAACTTCCTGATCGACAAGGTCCTGTTCGAGATCGGAAAGCGGAAGATCTCACCGAAAAACCATGAGTTTCGTCTCACCGACCACGACACCGTGGAGAAGGTCGAGACGGATGAAGACCGCGCAACGGCAGCAAGCCTCACCGATGCGCAGATCAAGGCCATCGCCACTTTGGCGAAGGCAGCAGAGAAGCACTACGGCTGCCCGCAGGACATCGAATGGGCCGTAGATGCGGATCTACCAGATGGGGGGAACGTGGTGTTGCTGCAGTCCCGGCCGGAGACGGTCTGGAGCAAGCAACAGCGCGGATCCACTGGTGGGGGTTCGAACGGGGATTTCATGGCGAGCATCGTCTCGACCCTGATGAACCCGTTGCACGCTCAGAAGCACTGACGGTGCTCTGGTAACCGTTCTACGAGAGGAAACGCAGATGGCAGATCGCTTTCCCAGCCCCTTCGACATCGAGACACCCGAGGGTGCCGAGGGCTGGCAAGAAATGTACGTCTATTCATCGATGTTCTCACCGGCCCGCAAGGACTTCGAGGACTCGATGTTCTGGTTCCAAGATGGGGTCCATTGGCCGAACGTCCTGACCCCGTGGGATGCGACCTTCTTCGAGTTCGCCATCGCATCGTTGTCCCAATACAACACACGACACCTGCAGGTACCGCCCGCTAACGGGATCGCCTTTCGCATCCTGAACGGGTACGGCTACCTATCACCCGTGCCCGCGGACCCGGCCACGATCGAAGAGCGCGTTGCAAACTTCACCGACCGCGCCGGCCACTACTTCATGAACTGGAACGACCTCTACGACAAGTGGATGGTCAAGATCCGTGATCTGGTGGCTGAACTCGAATCCCTGGAGTTCGAGCCGCTACCGGAGATCGAGGATGCCGATGAGGTCGTCAAGTCCGGCTCTGGTCTGGGGTCGGGCTACAAGTTGCAGGACAACTATCACCGGCTCGTCAGTTTGGGCTTGAAGCTATGGAATTACCACTTCGAGTTCTTGAACCTCGGGTACGCGGCGTACCTGGACTTCTTCATGTTCTGCAAGACCGTGTTCCCCAACATTCCCGATCAGGCGATCGCCAAGATGGTCGCCGGTGTGGATGTGGACCTGTTCCGGCCGGATGATGAACTCAAGCGGCTGGCACGCAAGGCCGTGGACGGCGGTGTCGCGGAAGCCTTCTCAGCCGGGGATGTCGAAGCTACCTGCCAGATCCTGAAGGGGTCGGCCGAGGGCCAGTCCTGGATCGCCTCGTTCGAAGAGTCGGCTGAGCCGTGGTTCAACTTCTCCACGGGTTCTGGCTTCTACCACCACGACAAGATCTGGATCGAAAATGTGGAGGTTCCCTTCGAGTTCATCCGCAACTACATCGAGAAGGTGCAAGCGGGAGAGGATCTCAATCGACCGGTGGAAGCGATTCGTGCCGAGCGTGATCGCGTGGTTGCCGAGTACACCGAACTCCTCACATCCGATGAGGACAAAGAGGCCTTCCAAGGCAAGCTCGGCCTGGCCCGCACCGTGTTCCCGTATGTGGAGAACCACAACTTCTACGTGGAGCACTGGAGCCATTCGGTGATCTGGCGCAAGATGCGCCAGCTCGGGGAGGCTTTCGTCAAGGAGGGCTTCTGGTCCGATTCGGACGACATCTTCTATCTCAAGCGCACTGAGGTCGAAGAGGCGCTGTGGGACTACTACAACGCTTGGGCTACACCCGAAGCCCCGGCGGGCCCGGGCTATTGGCCGCCGATCATCGAAAAGCGCAAGGGCATGTGCGAAGCACTCGCCAAGTGGAAGCCCACTCCTGCGCTCGGCGAGCCACCGGAGGTCATCACCGAGCCGTTCACCGTCATGTTGTGGGGCATTACATCCGACAGCGTGACTTCCTGGCTTGGCGGAGGAGATGCAGTAGAAGGCGAGTTGCGCGGTATGGCGGCTTCGCCGGGCGTCGTGGAAGGCCCCGCGCGGGTGATCTTCGCTCCGGATCAGATCGGCGAGATCCAAGAGGGCGAGATCCTGGTGGCTCCCTTGACGGCGCCGAGCTGGGCTCCCATCTTCGGGAAGATCCAAGCAACGGTCACCGATACCGGCGGGATGATGAGCCACGCGGCCATCGTCTGCCGGGAGTACGGCCTTCCGGCCGTCACCGGTACCGGCTTCGCCACGACGAATCTGACCACCGGTCAGCGAATCCGAGTGGACGGAACCAACGGAACGGTCACGGTCTTGGACTAGGCAGCGCTGCACCGAATTGGAAAGGAGCTCGGGGCGGGGGACTTTGGTCCTCAACCCGCCCCGAGTTCCTTCCGGCGGGACGGCGCCCTTGCCGTCGACCGTGACAAGCATCACCCTTAGCATCAGGAGCGAGAAAGGACGTCCCCATGCTGACCGTCGAGCAAAACGAGGAACTCACTCAAGTAGGCCCGGGCACCCCGATGGGGGAACTGCTGCGCCGCTACTGGTACCCCATCGCCTTCGAAGAGGACTTCGATGACGTCTACACCAAGACCGTGCGCTTGCTCGGGGAGAACTGGACGCTGTTCAAGACGCCGAAGAGCGGCCGGTACGGGATCGTTGCGGAGGCCTGCCCGCACCGCCGTGCCTCACTCACCTACGGAGTAGTGCACGAGGACGGCATCCGCTGTGGCTACCACGGCTGGAAGTGGGACTTCGACGGAAACTGCCTGGAGCAGCCGGCGGAGGCGGATAACCAAAATTTCCGTAATCGGGTGCAGCAGAAGGCCGGCAAGGCCGAGGTCATGGGTGGCATGGTCTGGGTCTACGTGGGGCCAGGCCCTGCCCCGGAACTGCCACGCTTCGATGTCTTCGTCATGGACGGCGTCAAGGACTGCGGCTACGCCACCTTGCCCTGCAACTGGTTGCAGATCATGGAGAACTCCGTCGACCCGCACCACGTCGAGTGGCTGCACGGTCAGTACTTCGAGTTCCTCGGCCAGACCGAAGGATTCGATGCGCCGAAGGCTTTCCAAAAGAAGCACATGAAGACCGGCTTCGACGAGATGGAGTGGGGCATCCTCAAGCGTCGGGTTCTCGAGGGGGGCTCGGAGGAGAGCGACGACTGGAAGATCGGGCACCCGCTTGTCTTCCCGTACTTCATGCGAGTCGGTGGCGCCGGCATCGATCAAATGCAGATCCGCGTCCCGATCGATGACACCACCACCTGGAAGCTCTTCTTCTCCAATCACGCGCCCAAGGGTGCGGACCTGCCCGAGCAAGAGCGACCTGTCTTCTACGAGTACCTGTGGAAGGACGAGAACGGTCGGTTCATCACCGACTACATCGAAGGTCAGGACGTGATGGCATGGGTATCGCAGGGTGCCGTTACCGATCGCACGCAAGAGCACCTCGGTCGATCCGACGCGGGTGTCGCGATGTTGCGCAAGATGTTCAAGGAGAACATGAAGAAGGTCGCCAACGGCGAGGACCCGATCGGAACCGTGCGTGAGAAGCACGACCGAATCGACCTTCCGTGCGAGAAGGACAAGTTCGGTGCCGAGCGTGAGTTCGCTGAGGCGTGGATAA